>NZ_JBIQOE010000285.1:0-46952 GCF_047739415.1 Mesobacillus sp.
AGTGACTGGTCGCATACAGACACGAAACTATGATAACCATGAAGGCAAACGTGTCTATGTTACCGAAGTTGTTGCCGAGGGAGTTAGATTTTTAAGTACAAAGCCAGCTGGCACAAGAGAAACCCAGCAGGCATCGCAACCACCTCGGCAACCGGAAACTGTTCCCCCAGTACCGCCGCAAAGAGAGGAGCTGCCATTTGCATAATGAAACCGATTCAATCGAAAAGCTACTAGTCAGCCTGATTAAAATGGTTGGGAAAAACAATGAGAAGGTCGACGAACTCACCAAGCGTGTCCGCCAGCTCGAAATCGCCTCAAAAGAACAGCAGATCAACCGCGTCTACTCCTTCATAGCCGAACCACCAAGACCAAATTCCAGCAGAAAAGAATATGTTAGGAAATAAGTAAGAAAATACACACAAATGAATTTCCTCGTTACCACCTCACTAAGGGTCTTCGAGAGAGAAATTCAATAAACTGATCTCCAATATACCCTCAAATTTTATGCCGGCTGATTTGGCCGGTATTTTTTATTATGGACCTACCTTCGAGGAGCATAGGGACGGTTCTTATGCTTCCGTCTTTTCGTTAAGCGAAAGAAGCTAGAGAACCGTCCCCCTGCTCCCAAACGTGAGGGACATAGATTACGTACCTCTGCTACCATTTTTAAGAGTTACAAAAAATACTTTTTTTATAGGTATTAATACTCATTTCTATTAAATGTAAATTCATTAAAATATAGAAGAATTAAATTTGAATAATGGGGGATTGCTTACATTGTCGTTTGCAAAAAAACTGTTTATATTGTCAGTTACTTTCCTGCTTGCCATAAGTCCTTTGGTTGATTTTGCAGTTGCAGAAGACCTTAATTCAGAAGTAATAGAGAGAGAATCAAAAATAAACCACTTGTTTTCTCAAAAACAACAAAATGGAAATGAACCTGTATACCAATCGCAGTTATATAGTGCCCCTGTTGCAGCCACAGTGAATTATCAAGATGTAATGGATGCTTATCATATCCATGAATATCGCTTTGGAACAAATGGGGGGAAATTCACTGTTGATTTCGCGGAAAATGATGAAATTGAGTACCTCATATACGATGTGAATTTGCAGGAAATAATTGAAGAAGAATCAGAAAATACATTTGATTTGATTCCAGGATACTATGCCTTTGTTGTGATGGGATTCAGCGATACTCCGGTCCCCTATGAACTCAATCTGAATGGTCCGTTCTCCCAGATTCCTGATAATACCCTTCCGGAATTAGAAGTAACCAATTGGGAGAGTAATGAATTTCGAATGCCTAAAGGATCATCACCCGTTTATCCGGTAGAAGGTTATTTTAAAGGTTACACACTAGAGTTATCGGTGAATAGTGAAAGATTCTCTATATCCAATGGCGGCAATTTCCGTTGGGATAATGTAGTTTTCGGCAAAGGATTCAATGAAGTCACTTTTGAGGCGTACAATACTGACGGAAACTCTATAACAGAATTCTATTATATTACTTTGCCAGGAGTATCAAGGATTTATGGTCGGGATCGATATTGGGTTACAAGCCATGTGTATAGCACTCTGGAATATTGGGAATATGGAAGCAATACTGTAATTCTTGCCAGAGGCGATATGTATCCAGATGCTTTATCAGGAGGTCCACTTGCTGCGCTCGAGACAGCACCTATATTATTGACACCAACCAATAAACTGTCTGACAGAGTCGTAATGAAGCTAGAGCACTATCAGCCTGAAAATGCGATAATTTTAGGAGGAACAGGCTCAGTATCTCCTGAGGTTGTAAGCCAACTGAAAAACTTAGGAATCAATGGAATTGAGCGTATTGGTGGAAAAGATCGTTATGCGGTCTCGGCAAGTGTTGCAGAAAAGGTTATTGAATACTCTGGGTCAGATACAGCGATTATCGCAAGTGGAGAGGTATTTCCGGATGCTCTCTCTGCATCATCGATTGCAGGTCCGATGGGAATGCCAATCCTGCTGGTGCAATCTAGTAAAGTACCCGATTCCATTCAATCATTCATTAAAAATCATCCTGAAATCAAGAATTTCATTATTGTAGGTGGGCCTGCTACAGTTAAAGATAGTGTGGCTTCCCAGCTAAAACAATTACGCAGCGGAGCCGTTGTCGATCGGATTGGCGGAAAGGATCGCTATGAAGTTTCCATCAATGTCGCGAAATACGGTATGAACAACTATGGAATGGATTTAAGTACAATTGCCTTTGTAAGGGGAGATATATTCCCTGATGCATTATCAGGTGCTCCGCTAGCCAATTACTTCGGAGCCCCTATATTATTGACAACCTCAAATAAACTCGAAAGCAAAGTGTATAACTTCCTGACGAGCAATAAAGGGAAGACAGAACATATGTACATCATCGGAGACGTTGGTTCAGTTTCCACCAATGTCGAACAGCAGCTAAATACCTTTATACAGTAAGCAGAGGGACGGTTCTTGCGCTTCCTACGAAAGGAGCAAGAGAACCGTCCCTCTACTTCTACCTCTGCTTCTCTTTTCTTGTAAAACAAATTAATCAAAATGATTCATCCAGTGGGTTTGTATTTCGCCTTTTTGAATATAGTAGTCTTCTTTACCATCAAGAAAAAATGATTCCCCACAGTTGGTAGCTGTTATTTGGACTCCTCGATATTTAACCTCTTTTTCACTCTCTCCTGTAAAGCTTCCATTTCCCATTCCGTGAGTACAGTAGTCATCGATTCTAGTCCTTTTTCCATTTGAATCTACATAATAGTACTTATCATTTACAATTCCATACTCCATATCGGGAGTCGAGGTGAAATAAATACCATATTGACTTAAATTTGTGCCCTCTAATTCTTTCAAAATTTCAAGCCTAACAGGTATAACTGAGTATTTTCCCTCTTTTTTTAAAGATGGTGTATTCGGTATATCATAATAAACCATTATGGAACCCTCATAACCCTCAGGGATAAGAAAGATATTGTTTGTTTTTTCTTCTTCTTCGTATCTACAGGCTGTTAGAAACAGAATTGCGAATAATAATATTAAAATCTTTTTCACTGCTATTCCCTCTCTTCTTTTGTAAATTGCTATCCACAGTAACCCAGCCAAATTCCTATTATACAATAGATAGAGATGGTAAATGGGAAGGAGCATCTAAGTTCCAAAAGAAAAACCATCCCCGTTTCTCAAGGGATGGTAAGAGAATTTACGACAAAAACACCAGCTCATGCAATTCATCAGTCGACAGCTCAGTGATCCAGCTGTCGCTCTGGATGATTTGGTCATTCAGCGATTGCTTCTTCTCGAGCATTGCATCGATTTTTTCCTCCAGCGTTCCGGTGCTGATTAGCTTGTGCACATGCACGAAACGGCTTTGCCCGATGCGGTAAGCTCGGTCAGTCGCCTGGTTCTCAACGGCCGGATTCCACCAGCGATCGTAGTGGACAACATGGTTTGCCGCAGTCAGGTTTAGTCCTGTTCCGCCGGCCTTCAAAGAAAGCAGGAACACTGGGAACTCACGATTCTGGAACTTCGTGATCAGTTCATCACGCTTCGTTTTCGGCAGGCTGCCGTTCAGGAATGGAACATCGATGCCGAATTTCTTTTTCAAAGCGGACTGGATCATCTCACCCATGCCGATGTACTGGGTGAAAATGATGCAGCTTTCCTCCTGTTCGAGGACAGCGCTCACCAGCTCGATCATTTTTTCCATCTTGGCAGAGCGGTCAATCAGATGCTTAGGCTTTTCCTCTTTCAGATACAACGCAGGGTGATTGCACAGCTGCTTCAACCTGCTCAACAGCTGCAGAATCAAGCCCTTGCGCTCGAAGCTCGATAAGGTTTCGATTTGTGCGAAGGTGTCCTTTACAAGCTGTTCATATAATGATGCCTGCTCGGCTGACAGCGGGCAGTATTCCTTTTGCTCAACCTTATCAGGCAGGTTCAAGGCTACGTCTTCATCCTTCTTCGTCCGTCTCAGCAGGAACGGCTTGATCAGCGATTGAAGCTGGGTGATTTTTTCCTTCTTGTCTTCTTTTTCAATTGGCAGGATGAACTTTTTCTGGAATTGTCCGGCGCTGCCAAGATAACCGCGATTCGTGAAGTCGAAAATCGACCACAGCTCAGACAGGCGGTTTTCCATCGGTGTTCCGGTCAGGGCGATATGGTGCTTGCCCTTCAGCTTTCGTACCGCACGCGACTGTTTCGTATCGGCATTCTTGATATTCTGCGCCTCGTCAATCGCGATGCTGCTCCATTCAATGCTTTCGAGTTCATCGAAGTCCAGATGGGTCAGGCCATAGGACGTCAGTACAATATCAGAGCCATTAGCTTCTTCGGTAAAATTGCTGCCCTTCAGGCGGTTCGGCCCGTAATGGAGGTGGACGCGCAAATCCGGAGCAAAACGCTCGATTTCTTTCTGCCAGTTTCCGAGAACGGAAGTAGGGCAGATGATCAACGCCGGATGGCCGTCGTTTTCCTGTTCTTTTACGGACAATATATAAGATATCAGCTGAATCGTTTTCCCGAGCCCCATGTCATCGGCAAGCAATGCGCCAAAGCCATATTTTCGCAAAAACAGCAGCCAGTTCATGCCGAGCTTCTGATACGGGCGCAGCTCACCATGCAGACCGGCCGGCGCGGGTAAATCCGGAATTTCCTTCGTTTCTGAAAGCTGCTTCATCATCTGTTTCCAGTGGCGATTCAGCTCGATCTGAATTTTGGCGAATGCCCGGGGATCCTCGAGGCCTTCAGCGTCTTCTTCCTCATCGGACAGCTCCTGCTGCAGCAGGTCGCGGATGTGCAGGCCCTCTTTATCCGCTTTTTTCATCATCTCCTGGATCTGACGGATGAACCCATGGTCAAGCTTGATCCAGCGGCCCTTCAAATACACAAGCCGGCGCTTTTCATTCACAAGGCGCTGGAAATCATCCTCGCTCAGGTCAACACCGTTCATGGAGAAACGCCAGTCATAATCGAGCATCGCATTCAGGCCGACAAACGACCGGCGGTACCCAGTCTGGCCCTTCAAACGAGCCTTTACCTTCAGGTTCGCGTTCTTGATCGCTTCCCACCACGAAGGAAGGAGAATTTCAATGCCGAGCGCAATCAGCGTTTCGCTTGCCTCGGTTAAAAACATCCAGGCTTCATCCTCGGTCAGTGAAGACTTCAGGCGTCCTTCTTCCTCAATCCAAGGGAAAATCGCAGCAAGGCGCTTTTCTTCATCCTCAATCTTATCGCTAAAAAAGTCCCAACCAGCAGGATAGCTTTCATAGTCACGAGCTTCAATCAGCATCGGTTCATCTTTGCCACGCAAAAATAACCCGAGCTTCCAGTCACCGAGATCATCCATTGGTTCCTCGAGGCGCATCCCAATCGAAAACGGTGCAGGACTTTCCTTCAGGCCAATCCATTCAAGCCAGCGGTCCTCATCAAAGTAAGCTGCCAGCTGCGAAGCCGAAAGCTGCTTATTCCGCAGCACATCAAGCTTGTCGCCGAGCAGATACTTCATTGTCTCATTTTCATGGAAGTAGGACTCCAGACTATGATGGAATAGGTCCGCTACGAAATCACGTACTGGGACCTTTTCGTCATTGATCTTCAACGTTTCTTCCCAAAATGGCTCGTGGAACTCATCAAGCACACTCACAGGAAGCTTCCAGCGGAAATCCTCGCCATCAAGCTGTGTGAAATCAGGATGCCACTCCTTCGCAAGGATCGCATCATAAATCGCATGGGC
Organism: Mesobacillus sp.; assembly: GCF_047739415.1. Taxonomy (GTDB): domain Bacteria; phylum Bacillota; class Bacilli; order Bacillales; family Cytobacillaceae; genus Mesobacillus. Next base: position 5,741 of record NZ_JBIQOE010000285.1, read on the forward strand.
CGTCGACAGGCAGATATCACCAAGATCATCCCATTCCCACTCAACAAGCCGGTTGAAGCTCTCCTCGCCAAACAGCGTCACAAGCTGCCAGGCACTCAAAGTCACTCCCTCAGCAACGCCCCATTTGTCAGAATCCAGCATCGTCCCATAATAACTCTCCTTATGGCGGAAAAAGAGAAGCTTCTTCCAGTCAGAGGTCTTCAGGTCAAAACCATCAAAATCCTCAGCGCTCAAAAAATACCGCCCGCCAGCAACCGGCATCACATCTATATGAATCTGCTTAATTTCAAGCATCTAAAGCACCTCCTTTGAGAACCGTCCCCATGCTTCCGTCACTCAACCTCAATCAGCTTGCTCCGCGTGCACTCCTCGTGAAATGCGCGCAGTCGTTTTGTCCTCACAAGCAGTTTGCCGAAAAATTCTTCCCATTCTGGCACTCGTTTCAGTTTTTTGTAAACTGTACGCAGTTTTTTCAGCAACCGTGCGGCCTGCTTGTAGCTATTACGGTTTTTCATCTCGATTAAATCGCCGACCATCTGGTGGTAGAGCGGAATCAAGACTTCAGGAGCTTCTTTTTGTAAAACTTTAATCCGCTCGCTAGAAATCGAATTATATTCAAAGCCAAAGTAGGACTGCAATTCTCCCCATTGTTCGTACTGCTTTTTTTCAAATAAAGAATCTTCATATTCGTAAAAGCTGTATGGCATTGCCTGTGCCAGCGCCCGGTCGTACAGCTCGCCGCGACCAATTTCTCGGGTATAAGCGCCAACGAGCTTCAGCGCATAACGCGTGAATTTTTTACAGGCATAATAATCCCCAAGATGCTTCAGGTAATTCCGCAGCTGCTGGACGAGGTATTCAATGAATGGTCCCATTCTGTTCCACTCGCGCTGTTCTCGGAAGCCGTCGAGCCAATAAAACATATATGGAAGGGAACTGACAGGGAGTGCGGTAAACCGCTTCAATGCTTCTCCGTCCTGCTTTGCTAAAACAAGCTGATGAATCAAAGCGACTTCTTCAATCTGATCACGCTTGTCATCACCAAACGCTTCAAGCCGCGTCCGCTCTGCATCACGCCAGCTGCCATTTTTAAAAAGTTTCTCCCATAACAAACGGTATAAATCAATCCGGTCATAGCCTACAGAAGTATCAGGCACAGTCAATCCGACTGTTTCGTCCTTTAGTTTTTCCAAAAATGCATCAAACGAAAACGGCATCGTCCCATAAGCAAGGCGTTCGATATACTCCTCGGCATCATTGAACAAATCCTCGAACAGCGGCCGGTAGTATCGGTCCATTACAGCTTCCTCATCATGGCCGAGTTCCCGGGCCAATTCAGTAAGCAAATTATAGGAATGAACCGATGCTGCGATCAGATAGAGGTTTTTCCAAACGGCCTCCAGCGGTGCAGAAACCTCAACGCTGCGAATATAGGAACGGAACAATCCAGGCACGACATATGGCTTCGGCTCACCCTGGCCCTTGACGATTTCCTCGAAGGTAACACGGAATAAGGAGGCCCAGCTTTCATAATCATGTCCCGACCTGCTATCCTTCTTCACCAAATCCTTCGCCCGCTGCAAGCCCCATTTTTCAGCATTCAGCTGCTCCTTCGCAGGCTTGCGCCAGGCTTCGACCCAGTCAGAAACACTCGCGACATCACCATAAGCCTGAAAAAACGCGGCCAGACGATGGCGACAAAACGACCCAGCAGGGCAAGTACAGCTGCTCTCCTCGGGATCTGACACATTTATGTACACACGAACCGGCGTCACGTCCTGGACCGTTGCCCAGATCGACTTGACCATATACTTCATATGATGGACCGTCCCCTGGCGATATAGCATCAGCCCCTTCTGGACAAGGCGAGCATCCTCCTCGACCTCCGGCTTGAGCATTTTATTCAGTTTTGCGGCAGCTTCTTTAAAAATCGATGCCTGGCTTTCAGGTATGACAGCCATGACAGTTCCTCCATTTCCGCAACGTCAATCGACTTTTTTCATAAAATGAATCTATTTTCATAAGAAATATTCCATAAATCGACAAGGCTTTAGAATCAGCTTTGCTAAAATCATTATAAGTAATAACGAAAAAAACATATTCTTCTATTATACCCAATAATGAGCCATTAGAGGAGAGGTGAACTTGGTTTTCTGAAAATGGCGAAACAAAATGTCAGAAGAGTTCGTCCAACTCTATAACGTTCGATGGGTAATATTTTAATATTGGAAATTCTTCGTATACAATAAAGAGAGAAATGACCATAACCTGGGGGCTTGAACATGAATAACAGAATAAATGTGCTTCGTGGATTATTTAATTATAAAGATTATACATATAAGCTAAGAGATATAGAGGATGTTCCAGGTGTATGGAAAAAAATCACGCTGCTGATCTTGCTCAGCGGCCTGCTGTTTGGCATCAGCGCATATTTTGGGATCGGCTCGGAGTATCTTTCGAGGAAGCTGACCTCGGTTTCGAGGGAAGAGTATGAAATGCAGAAGCTGCTGTTCATGATTGGACAAGCAATCCTTGGCCTGTTTTTTGGTGCGATCATGATTTTTCTGCCAGCTCTGTTCTACTGGACATTGTCTGACCTTGAGCTGAAAAAGCTCCTCACAATCCAGCTTTTCGTGATGCCGATTTTTCTTCTCGAAAAAGTCCTGGCCATCCCGCTCGCGCTTTCCCTGGGGCTGATACAGGTATCTTCACCGTTCTCGCTTGGAATCATCGCGCAGTACATAACCGGAAATGATTTTATTATCTATTTCCTTTCGTATCTATCAATCTTTAAAATATGGGCGGTTTTTATAGAGTACAAATACTTGAGAATGCTGACAGATAGGAATCCTAAAATCATATTATTGATCATTTTAGCAATTAACCTCGTTATATGGTTATTTGCATCACTTTTTTCATTCATTCAATTTGAAAAAATCTTGTAAGGGAGGGGCAGCAATTGAAAAAGAAGACAGCCATTCTGTTATCCGCAGGCATTCTATTTGTCTCGGGAAATTTTTATCTGGCTCTAAGAGAAGACAGCAAAGCCGTCCGTTCCTCCTATATCAATAAGTGGAGTCCTGTGGGGAAGGAAACGCTGACGGAAACCCTGCATGCTTCTGGGGTTGTCACTCCTGAAGAAGAGCATCATGTCTATTACAACGAGAACTCTGGTGAATTTAAGAACTTTCTTGTTAAGCAAGGGGATAAGGTCGATACTGGCACTCCCTTGTATGAATATTCCTCTGACAATATTGACGAGGACCTGGCCAGGCTAGAATCGGAAAGGAGCCAGCTAGTCACCGAGGCAACCCTGCTTGATGAACAAATCCAGCAGCTCCTTTATCTGCAAACCGTTTCCGCATCGGCCTCTGATAACAGCACCCCGGTTTTTGGGGATGGAACGAGTGGAAACAATTCTTCAAATGACTTAATGGTGGTCTCGATTGAAAAAGAAATATACGATAAACAGCTAGAGAAAAGCCGTGTAAATGCTGAAATAGATAAATATGATGACATGATCGATGCCTATGATGGCAGCGATGAACTAGGCATCAGCAGCCAAGTCGCCGGCACGGTAAAACAGATCAACTACGAATTGAGAAATCCGATTGTAACCATCATTTCGGACACACCGATGATCAAGGGGACTTTTACCGAGAGGGACTTGAAGAAAGTAGAAGAAGGCATGAAGGTCATTGTGAAATCTGAGATGATTGAAGGGAAAGTCAATGGGACACTGGCAAATATCTCTGAATATCCAGAAGCAGAACCTTCAGTGAAAAAAGAAAGCCACTACCCCTATGCTGTAGCCCTTGATGAAGGAACAGAAGGAATCATCAAAGGAACACATGTCGATGTTTCCGTCGTAACGAATCAAGTAGTGAATGCCTCCACAGTTCCTGTAAAGTCGATTGAAAAAGGCAAGAAAGACAGCTATGTCTACATCCTGAATGAAAAAGGACAGGTAGAAAAACGCAAGATCCAGAAAGGTTTAGAGCTAAGCGGCAAAACAGAAGTAAAAAAAGGAGCCAAACCAGGCGAACTCGTAGTCAGAACGCCAGAAGAAGTCCAGCAGGAAAACAGCCCATTCTTCAGCAAGCTGAAACCAGGTACACTCACCAAAAAGACATTCAGTGAAGAAGGAAAAAGGAATCTTTTCAAGCAGATTATGGTTGGATTTTTCAAATAAGCAGAGGGACGGTTCTCATGCTTCCTTTCGAAGCACGAGAACCGTCCCTTTGCTTCCCTTCGCTTCTAAAGGCGTGGGTCTAATATACCGTTTTTATAATATGTCAATGTTGTTATTGGGAATATTTATCAATTAATGGTAATATTTTTGTAGAAAATAGGTTGATATCTTTAGATAATGCCAGGCACAGCTTTATTAAATGAGTTTTTGACTTGCCCTATTTAGAGTTCGTATTAACTATCTGAGTCAAGTAAAGTTCAAAATCCAATTGAGAAGGAGATGGAGATGGGAGAATTGATAAGTCAAGCCTATCGGCAGGCAGGACAAATTCGAGATTTTCAATCTGAGCTCTCGAGGGCTACAGGGGAAATTGATACTTTTCTGCAAAGCCTGGAATCAGAGTGGGATGGGCCGGAGATAAAGTATCTAAGAGCCGCCTTTATTGAAGTGAAAGAGGACATTCAGAAAGCTAGGAATATTTTAAGCAGGGTTGACGATACATTGATTCAGACTGCACGCAGGATCGATGAGGAACGAAAGCAGGCATTAGAGGCCGCTGAAAAAGCAAAGCGGGCAAAACAGAACTAGCTTGAGGTGGAATGATGGCAAAGAAATTCGAGATCGATATTAAAGGAGTACAAAGGACGCAGCCGCAGATCAAAAGGCCAATTAAGTCGATCAGCAAAATTGAGAATTCCTTTAACAGCCTTCGGTGGCAAATCAACTCGGAGATAAAGCGGCGAAGCAATGTTGATGAAGAACTTTTAAAGGCGGGAAACTTCCTTGTTGAGGCAGAAAACCGCCTTCACAGGATTGACAGATTCGTAATTAGCAGTGTTGGAGAATATGAGGAAAAGGAAAAGTACCTTGAGGCAAAAGCCAAGGAGCTTGTCGATGGGTGGAACCCGCAGTCCATGATCGACATTTCCAAGATTCTTAGAGGAGCCACTATTTCTCTTGCAAGTGCCCTTGGAAATCCGGGAGACTGGCTTTATAAAAGCGGAGTCCAGTTCTTTTTGCAGGAGAAGAACGGGAAAACGACAATAAAGGTTGGGAAATGGAGCTGGGATATTCGCAACTTTTTCCACAAACCGCTTGACCCTGGAAGGTGGCAGGAAATAAAAGATAAGCTAAGGCGTGGCCTCCAGACGGGGAGGCATACGTTCAGCAAATCTGAATTGCAGTTACTGATGACGGAAGGATTGCACTTATATAATAATCAGACAAGGGATTATTATAATAAAAACTACAATAAGTTTTCGCGCGATGCATTTCCGGAAATGAGAAATACCTTTGATGACTTTATTGGCACAAACAGATTGCAAAGAGCCGGAAGAGCTTTCATGGACAATATTAACCCGGTGGATGATTTCCGGGGCTGGCTTTCCAAGGATGTTTCCAATCTTGGGAAAGTGGCAAAGTTGCCAGGTATTCTGGGGATCGGGATTGATGTTTGGGATAACCGCGAGACGATACGGAATTCAAGCGGAAAAGTAGATTTTTGGAGTTCAAGCGCAGAACAGCAGCGCAAATTTGTTGTCGATACTTCTGTTGATGTAATGACTGGATCGGCAGCAATGGCCACAGGGGCTGCATTGGGTTCCTTGATTGCGCCCCCAGTTGGAACTGTCGTAGGCGCAGGAGCAGGAGTATTTATTTATGGAATGACCAACTGGAAGTTCTTTGGCGATGATCCTAAGAAAAGCGCTGTGGATTATGCGAAAAATATCGCAAACGACGCTGCCACAAACCTGGCAGACGGTTTCCGAAAGCTCGATAAAATCTTTTGGTAGGAGAATAAATTTGAATATGATTACAGAAGAACAATTATACAAAGTAAAAGACGTTGGTTTTCATAGATTGAGCCCGGATGGCTTGAGTGCGTTTTTATTGGTTTCTTTTATCTTTAGCGGTTTCATGACATTGATTCCTTTCCTGGGGAACCGTTCAAATGAATTGCAGATTCCGTGGATTACGGCTATTACAACGATCTTTTTTATTTTATGGATCATTCATGGACTTATAGCACTTGCCTTTCTTTCTATGAAAATCGCATTCCGTTATCAAAAATGGCAGATTCTCTTTGTGAATATTCTTTATGTCAAACTTACTTTTGAAGGATTTGTTGCCTATTTTGTAAGTGTAAAAGGCGGGCATCACCTTTTATTATTCCTTGGTCTAACCTTTCTGCTAGTAGGAATCCTTTACTTCCTTTGGTCCATTCAGCGGGCAAAAGTGAATGTGGAAAAAGGGGAGGGATCTGCTGAAGGCAAAGGGCTCCTTTATTCTGGACATTGTAAAATGTGGGCACGTACACCCCTGATTCTGTTCGGGCTGTTAGTGATTACGGTGATCTTGTTAATGGTAAACGGGATTGGGAACGCATGGTTGCTCGTCATGTGGGTGCCGGTCCAGTTAGGCTTAAGCTATGCCTATCCAGAATTCTACTTCCTGGCGTATGGCAAGTGGTCATACCCATCCTTCATCAATCAGGCCGCTCCTGATAAAAAGAAAGGAATAAAGAAAAGATGAAAATTGAGAGGCGTCCGATGGCTTTCGTCAATATACTTGGTAAAACGGCGAGATGCGCTCCTGATGAATGGCCAATCTTCGCAAAGGAATTGCGAAACAACATCATTAAAAATGGACTATATCCAACAGGACCTGTCATGTTCCAGATGGAGAACTCGTTTGAAACAGCGGAATATACAATTCAAGTCCCGGTAAATGAAGAAGTTGATGTAGAGGGGCTGGAGGGCTATTCCTTTAATAGGATACTAATCTTCGATGATGGCCTCCTGCTTCGGCATAGCGACAGCGAGGAAAGTCTTGAAGAATCTTATAAATTATTGAGAACCTGCGCAAAAGAATTTGGATTGAAACTGCAGGAGCCGTTCTACAACATTCACATTCCGGTCTATGGAGACGCGATCATTGACATATACGCTCCAGTTCAGGAGGAGCCTGCATGATTGTGAATCCCTATGACCAGTTGCAGGCAACCAATGTAATATCAAAGACATATACCTTCCACTATAAACAATGGGATGCTTACCTTTCGCAATTCATGAATGATATCAGCTTATTGGGGGTTACAATTAAAGGCCCTCTTTTTTATAGCATAAACAATGTTCCTAAAGACGAAATTGTAAAAGTGGAATTTTTCATGCCAGTAGAAGAAGATTTACCTTCCATAGACTCTGATATGGTATTCAGAAGTTATTTTGGATTCGATCACATGGTGTCCATAACTGATTTCTCTCATGATGAAACGGTCACAGAAGAAGTTTATGCGCGGCTGTTATACTACATAAACACAAACCAACTCCAGCAGATAACTCCAATCTTCCACGTATTATCCGGGGACCAGGAATTCTCTTATACCATTGTGAAAATTTGCGTTGAAGAAAAAGAAAATGCCGATGCCTGGAGGTAGAGGCATAGGGGTCCTGTGCTTCTTTTACGTTCGTGATGCTACTTAAGGAGGTTGCAAAGTGCCAACCAAAAAGCAGCAAATTCTGATAAAAGCACCCATTGAAGTTTGTTTTGACTTAGCCCGAAATGTGGATATTCACATTGAGACCAACTCGAAAACATATGAAAAGGCTGTCGGTGGCGTAACGAAGGGCTTTTTGGAAGAGGGAGATAGCGTTACCTGGGAAGCGGTCCACTTTAAGATCAGGCAGCGGTTAACTGCGCAGGTTATTAAGATGAGAAGACCCTATGAATTTGTCGATGTCATGGTAAAAGGTGCTTTTCACTCATTCACTCATACGCATCAATTTATAGAAACTGAAAATGGAACACTTATGGTAGACGTCTTTCAGTATAAATCCCCTTTTGGATTGCTTGGAAGACTTGCTGATAAAGTAATTCTTGAAAGGTATATGGATGAATTTATTAGAACACGTGGTATCTCCTTGAAAACAATAGCAGAGGGTCTTGGTTAGATTCTGTAACATGATAACCCAAAACTAAATCCATGTAGTACATGCCTTAAATTTCGTTAGATAAAATTTACCAACTAGAGTAATATATTAATAGACAAAAATACTCATTACATAACATAGTTATCCGATTAGAATGAATCCTGGATATACTTCCAATTTATTGAAGGAGCGGAAAAATGAAACCTATTACAAAGTTATACTCAACTCTCTCAACAGCAGCTCTTCTTACGTCGCTAGTTTTTACACCAGCTACATTTGCCCAAGGATCGGAACTACCAGACTATCAAGAAGATATGAATGCACAGCATATTGTTTCGACTTTGAAAAATCGTAACATCCAGCCAGAACAAAAATCATCTTTTTCTGCTCTTGCTTCTGTAACACAGGCAGTATATGCAAACAAGGTAGATTATTACCACACTCACGAATATAATTTCAAGTCAGCTGGCGGAAAATTTACGGTTACTGAAAATAATCATCCTGATATTGACTATATTATATACACCTACGATACAGAGGAAATGATTTATCCAGAATCAGATGGTTCATACGACCTCCCTGCCGGCAATTACTCCCTGGCAGTGACAAGTTTTGGTGATGGTGAAATCGACTATCGTTATGAGCTGAACGGGAATTTTGCAGAACAGCCTGATTTGACATTGCCTAACTTGCAGGTTACTTCCCCGGTCAGCAATGAAGTTCGCCTTGCCAAGGGTACACCGACAACCTTTGCGGTACAAGGAAGCACGGATGCCCAATATCTTGGAATTGATATCAACAATACTGTTGAAGAAATTGAGAATCCTGGCTCTTTCAGCAAGAACGTAACTCTTGAAAAAGGACTGAACGGCCTCTATCTATACGCAGTCGAGTCGTCTGGGAACGCAGTTTACTCTGATCATTATGTTACACTCCCTGGTGTTTCAAGGATCGCTGGCAAGGATCGCTACGAAGTCTCAGCAGGCGTCAGCAAGCAATTGAATAAGTGGCACTATAACACCGGCACAGTCGTGATTGCACGCGGCGATATGTATCCTGATGCGCTTTCAGGGGGACCGCTAGCTGCAATAGAAGGAGCTCCAGTCCTGCTTACGTCTACCAACTCACTGCCAGCAGCTATCCAGAACCAGATTGTCAATCTTGGTGCTCAGCGTGCTATCATCCTTGGAGGTACCAGTTCTGTATCAACAAACGTCGAAGCTCAGCTAAAGAAGCTTGGAGTAACAGATATCGAACGTATAGGCGGGAAGGATCGCTTCGTCGTATCAGCGGATACAGCTGAAAGGGTAGCTGATAACTATGGCTCCGACACAGCAATCATCGCGAGTGGCTTGGTGTTCCCGGACGCATTATCTGCATCAACGATTGCCGGTACAACAGGTATGCCAATTCTGCTTGTGAAAAGTGATAGCATTACAGACCCAGTACAGCAATTCATCAAAAACCACCCGGAAATTACGAATTATATTGTCGTTGGCGGGCCGGCAACTGTGAAGGATAGTGTCATTACGAAAATCAAGCAGCTTCGCAACGGCGCTTACGTAGAAAGAATCGGCGGCAAAGACCGTTACGAGGTCGCCATTAATGTCGCGAAGTTTGGAATCGAGAACTTCGGAATCAGCATGGATACGCTGACAGTCGTGCGCGGCGATATTTTCCCTGATGCACTTTCAGGTGCTCCACTGGCGAACTACCACAGAGGACCGATCCTGCTGACGACATCTGCTAAGCTGGAATCAAAGGTGAACAGCTTCCTGCAGAACCACCAGGCAGATATTGATAACATCCATATTGTCGGAGGAACAGGTTCCGTATCGACAACTGCAGAACCGCAGCTCAATGGACATATCCGATAAAAAGACAAAGGCAGCTTCCGATTGGGAGCTGCCTTCTTTTATTAGGTTTAGAAACATTCATAATGTGGAATATAGATAACTAACTTAATAGAAGCGTTTAAAGCTATCAAAATGCTTTTTGTAATAAGGGTTATCGAGATTACTGATTTCTACCCCGTTTGACCCGGCATGGATGAATTCATTGTTTCCGATATATATGCCCATATGGGAAATCCCGGGTTTATATGTGTTGGCGAAGAATACCAAATCGCCAGGCTGAGGCTGGTCAATATAATAAGCACGGCTGAAATAACCTTCGGATGAATAACGGCCAATCTGTTTGCCGGCCTGATTGAAGGAATAATAAATAAATCCGCTGCAGTCAAAGCCGTCTGGTGTATTCCCGGCCCATTTATATGGTACGCCTAAAACCTTGTATGCTTCGTTAACCACAGCCGGTCTGTTTTGGTCTGTCGGACTCGCTGGAGGATTGACAGTTTGGCTTGAACCAGTCACTTTTAAAGTTTGTCCCACATAAATCAAGTCAGAGCTCAGGTTGTTCAGCGTTTTTAGCTGTTGAACGGTCATCGAGTATTGGCTGCTGATTTTGCTTAAGGTGTCACCGGCTTTGACAACATAAACGCCTTCGTTTACCGGTGCAGGAGCAGGTGCAGCAGCAGGTACATCATTTTCAATGACAACATCAGTATTGTCCCTCGAAACAACTAGTTTTTGTCCTGGATGGATGATGTGGCCCCTGATCCGGTTCCAGACCATCAACTCGGCAAGAGAAACCTTATGTGTGTTGGCAATCTTGATCAGAGTGTCACCGCTCTTCACGGTATATGTATTGCTTGCTTTAGGGACTGTCACCATGCTGTTATACACAGGTGCAGCTGGAATAGTTGTGACTTCCAGTGTTTGATTGACATAAATTACATTAGAGGTTAAGTTATTAACCTTTTTGATTTCGTTTACAGAGGTGTTGTTTTTCTCGGCAATGCTATAAAGGGTATCACCCTTTTGGACGGCATACTCCATGGCTGAAGCATTTGGGGCAAAGGCAGTCGAGGCGAGCAGGGCTACAGTAGCATAAGCAGCGGCTTTCTTTTTCAAATTGTTTTCAGCTCCTAAAATTAATAGAGAATTCTGTCACCATTCTATCATATAAAACTATTAATTTATACCTAATTTGACAGGAAATTACACTTTAAGTTTCATAATATGACGATATCTTTAAAGTTTTGTGACAAACTGGAAAAACATTTACATTGTTGATAGTTTTATATAAAATAACGATATTGGCGAATCAGGGAGGTTCTTGTAGTGGAACAGCGATTAGAAGATACAGGACTCAATCAGGAACACTTTTTCAACATCCTGAAAAAAGCCTATGAAAAGGGCACGAATGAGAAAGAGATTACACTAAAAAAAATCATGGATGAACTAAAAATAGACCTGAAAAACTCAACAATAAGATAACATAAAGCAAATGTGGTGCAGGAAAAAGGTGCTCCCATTTGCTTTTTTGGTTTTTTAAAGGCTATTTACTTAATAGAAATAAGATAAAAGCGTCCATGTTATCAATACAGGGTAAAAAAAAGAACGGGTGACGAAACTGTCACCCGTTCCTGTTTCATTCCGAGATAAAATAATCAATAAGATATTCCGCCCATAACTCGTGCCCCCGTTGATTTGGATAGCTCGGGAAAAATCGCTCATCGTGCCTTTTTTATGTAAAACTTCGTTTGTTCCTTATAGGAACGTCCCCATATCTTCACTAATTTAGGTAATATGACTGAATTTTAATATACCAAGTTATTAGCGATGTTTTTTCGGGTATAGTACCCAGTGGCCAACCGATACTGAAAATTGATTCTAGACATGCATGATTCATAATTCTGTTACTCAATACATATTTGCGATTCAGAATCAGGATAATAGGTAGTAATGGTCAAAATTCGCATTAACTTAGGAGGCACTTGTGAAAAAGATAATGTTATTAGTTGTTTTTAGCTTATTTGTAATGAGTAATTCGGTAATGGCTGATACGGAATCTTTTGGGCCGGATGAATGGACTCAGTATAGAATGAACTCGGAAAATAATCCCGTATTCAATGGGGAAATATCGGATGAAATTAAAGAGGTCATCAAGACAGGTAATGAAATTCGTTCTACTCCAGTCGTTGTTGGGGATAACGTTTATATCGGAAATCATAAATCTGGTGGCATTTATTCGTATAATATAAAAACAAAGAAATTCAATTGGAAGGCGGAAGCTCCAAACTGGATCCATTCAGAAATTATTTATGCCAACAATCAACTGTTCGTCGGTTATGGCAATAGATTTTTCCAGGAGGATGGCACAAGGGGTACTGAGGAAAGCGGCGTACTAAGCCTTGATCCTGAAAGTGGGGAGATTTTATGGGATTTCAAAACAAAAGGTGAAGTAATGCCGACTCCTGCTTTCTATGAAGATACCCTATATATAACAACTGGAGACAAGCACCTTTATGCGGTCGATCCAGTCAAAGGCGAAGAAAAATGGCGTCTTGAATTAGGCCATACCATCAGTATGTCTTCCCCGAATATTAAAGATGGAATCCTGTATGTCGGCGGAGGGAATCCACGTCCATACACTTTTTTTGCAGTTGATCTAAACAAAAGGGAAATTCTATGGGAAACCAGCTATGAAGATGTGTATCTAGGTATGGACGATGTTCCGCCTGCAATTTATAAAAACCAATATGTTATTACAACAGGCCTGGAAGAAACCGATGATCCTTCTAAGCCTAACCATATGATTTATGCAATGGATTTGAAAACAGGGGAAGTAAAATGGAAAGATAGTTTTGGAACCGGGAAAAATGTAGAGAACAATAAATCTGGGGCGCCTGTGGTTTATGGTGACCAGGTTTTTGTAGGAAGTCCAATCACTAAAACATTCTATAGCTATGATGCAAAGACAGGAAAGCAGTTATGGAATTACCCAAGCAATGTCAATAAAGCTCCTCCGGTTGCTGACAATGATATCGTCTACTTCACAGATACAAAAGGCTATGTCTATGCTTTTGACACCGAAACAGGCGATTTGTTAGGTAAAAAAGAATTAGGCGGCAAACTTGCTCCCTCAGGTCCTGTTCTGATGAGTGGACATTTAATAGTGGGCAGCCAGGATACAAATGTTTATATCCTGCCAATCAAGGAAATTTTAAATGTGAAAGACAGTAACCTGCAGGGAGCAAAAGTCTCTAAATCAGGGTTCAGTTATGTTTGGCCAGCATTAGCTTTATTAGTTGTGGTATTGGGTATATTGATTTTGATTAGAATCAGAAATATGAAACGAAACGCTCAATAACAGTAATGAAATGAACACATTTAAGTTAGAAGTGGAGAGTTAACCAAAAGTGGTTCACTCTCTTTTTGTGTGGTCTACTACCAATAACGAGGGCAGGACTCTTTCTATTGCAATTGAATCCAGAGTTACTATTTACCTACAAATAACATAAATAAGGATACCATTTTCAGGGATTACCGTTATAATATTATAGTGGATTTACAAAATATATTTATTATCCCTTTGATAGTTATAAGGAGGAAGAAAGATGGATTGGAAAGCAACTGCGGCTAAATGGACTTCATTTCCTGCTTTAGACGAAGAGCTGGCAAAACAATTAACTGAACTAAGCAGCAATGAAAAGATAATGGAGGATTTATTCTATAAACATTTAGAATTTGGTACAGGGGGCATGCGCGGAGAAATAGGCCCTGGGACAAACCGGATGAATATCTATACTATCCGCCGTGCGGCTGAAGGCCTGGCGCTATACCTTAAAGAGCAGGGAGAAGCAGCCATGAATCGTGGTGTAGTAATTGCATATGATTCCCGCCATAAATCACCTGAATTTGCGTTAGAGGTTGCAAGGACAGTTGGTAAGTATGGGATTAAAGTTTACTTGTTCAATGAACTGCGCCCTACACCAGAATTGTCTTTCGCTGTGAGATATTTAAATGCGTTTGCAGGAGTAGTGGTTACAGCTAGCCATAATCCGCCTGAGTATAATGGGTTTAAAGTGTACGGTGAAGATGGCGGACAAATTCCCCCGCAAGCAGCTGATATCATTATAGGATATGTAAATGAAGTGGAAAATGAATTGACAATCGAGGTTGCTTCAGAGAATGAATTATTGGAAAAGGGCTTATTGGTATATATAGGTGAAGAAATTGATCGAGAATATATTTTCGAGTTAAAAACGCTTCAGTTGAACGAAGATATAGTAAAAAATGTGGCTGAAGAGCTGAAGATTGTTTTTTCACCGTTGCATGGGACAGGCAATAAGCCAGTTCGCGATGGTTTGGCAGCATTTGGTTTTAAGAATGTAACAGTTGTAAGTGAACAGGAATTACCTGATGCTAACTTTTCAACTGTAGAATCTCCAAATCCTGAAGAACATGCTGCCTTTGAAATTGCCATCAGATACGGAAATGAGCTGGGTGCTGATCTACTAATGGCAACAGACCCAGATGCTGACCGCCTTGGTATAGCAGTTAAAAATCTCGAAGGTGAGTATATTGTTTTGACTGGGAACCAAATTGGTGCCTTAATGCTTGAATACTTACTTTCCCAAAAGAAAGAAAAGGGTCAGCTGGCTGATAATGGCGTAGTGGTAAAGACAATCGTTACTTCGGAGATTGGCAGGGCTATTGCAAAAGAATATGATATTTCAACAATTGATACCCTAACTGGATTCAAATTTATCGGTGAGAAAATAAATGATTTCGAACAAACAGGAGAGCATACATTCCTTTTTGGATATGAAGAAAGCTATGGATATTTAATTGGTGACTTTGTCCGTGATAAGGATGCGGTCCAATCAGCTATTTTTGCAGCTGAGGTGGCAGCATATTACAAATCAAAAGGGAAAACACTTTATGAAGGTTTATTAGAAATTTTTGAGAAGTATGGATTTTACCAGGAAGGGTTACAATCTATTACATTAAAAGGTAAAGATGGAGCAGAAAAAATAGCTATGCTCATGAATCGCTTCAGGGAAGAAAGAATCAAGGAAATGGCTGGCATTGAGGTGACAATTATAGAGGATTATTCCGAAGGTGTATCCCTAGATGTCAGAGAGAATCTGAATAAAGAGATTGATTTACCAAAATCTAATGTTTTAAAATATCACTTGGCTGATGGATCCTGGTTCTGCCTGCGTCCATCTGGAACAGAACCAAAAGCGAAGTTTTACTTTGGTGTGAAAGCAGATACGCTGGAGGATAGCCAAATTAAATTAGATAGCCTGCAGAAGGCAGTAATGAATAAGGTTAATGAAGTTTTAGCATAGACCATACTGCGGCTCTTCTTGATGACTCAAGAAGGGCCTTTTAAGATTACCATGGCTACACAATGATAGAAAGTAGATTGAATTCTCGCGTTAACATTGTTATAAGATTCAAAAGAAGGAGTGAGTAGGTGTACAATGTCCAAGAGTCGGTCGAGCAACATTATAAAATTTACGAACTAACTGATCCTGCTACAAATTCATGGGTCAAGGTGGCTCCTGAACGAGGTGGCATTATTTTTTCATATGGTGTGCAAGGAGAAGAACTGCTCTACCTAAATAAAGAAACGTTTTATAATAAAGAAAAGAATGTAAGGGGCGGCATTCCTATTTTGTTCCCGATTTCAGGTCAGCTATCCACTGGAACGTTCGAATGGGAAGGTCATACATATTTCATGGACAATCATGGATTTGCTCGCAATGCTTCATGGGAAGTTATTGGTCAAGAGATGAATAATCGAGCTTCTCTAACGATTAGACTCACCAGCAATGAACAGACGAAACTATTTTATCCCTTTGACTTTACTGTTCTTTTCACCTATGTATTAGAAGGCGGAAAACTAACGATTAAGCAAGAGTATAACAATCAGGGAAATCAGCCCATGCCGATTTATGCAGGGTTTCACCCTTATTTTAAAACAGGCGAAAAGAATCTCTCATATGAAACAGATGCAACGAAATATTATGACTACAATGACGATAAAGTGAAACAGTTTACCGGAAGCATTGACTTAACTAACTTGAAGGAAGCAGTGGTCTTTTTAGATTCGAATCATCCTTCTATTTCTTTTGGCAGTCCAGGAGGGAAAAAACGGATTAAGTTAAGCTATGGAGAACTGTTTAAATACATCGTGTTATGGACGGAAAGTGAAAATGAATTTATATGTGTAGAGCCGTGGATGGCGAAAACGGATGAACTCAACCGTAAGGAAGAGCTTGTCATGATTAATGGGAATGAAAGCCTTAAAACTGAATTTAGCATTGAGTTAGAGAAATGAATTTTCTATTTTGAAACCTTGCATGGATACAAAATAATCTGACTTAATGCTCCAAATTACTTAAAGAAATATATAATCAGGCCCCTTTAAGTTTTAAAGGGGCCTGATTTTTAGTGGGGGAAGGGTCGTGATTTAAAAGTAAAAAGGGAGCCTATTAAATATCTAAATCATATTTAGAGCTGTTTATATTATCACTTAGAATTTCTTTGGGAGCATTATTAGTTGTTTCATAGGGTTTATTTTCTGGTGTATTTTCAAGTTTGTTCAGCAGAAATAAAGAGCGGTCAATTAAGTAAGTATCGCCTCGTTTCTGTATACGATCAATCAAACTATCTTCATCTGCACGTAACACTATGTACTTTATTTTTACATTTTGGTGAGAAAAGTGTTTATAAAACCAATCAAGTTCATCTTCAACAACTATATCGATAATTACATTGTGGTCATGGAGAAAGAGAGTTTTGGTTGTAGAAACGATGTTTTTCCACATGATGGCTAATCTTTCTTCCCAGGGCGGCTCAAATCCTTCACGATACATTTCCAGGAGTTATCTCCATGAACGATTGCGCTCTTATCCAACTTGTCAGCTAGTTCCTTAGCAAGAGTGGACTTGCCGACACCACAAGGTCCAGAAAAAATATAAATAGTCTGCTCGGTAATTGTGCTCATTTGCTAATTCCCTCCAATGGTCCTTAACTGTTTCCCTCGTAATGCAAAGGGAAGCAAGAGAACGGATCCCCTTGCTTCCACATCTTAAAATCATATTGATTTAACCGTATTAACCGCGGTCGATTCTCTCACAATCAATGTGGTAGGCAAAAGGATTTCATGTATTGGTTCATCCTTATGTTTGATCCTCCAGCTTAGTTGTTCGACTGCTTTTTTTCCATAGTAGTTTAAGTCTATATCCACTGTTGTAATTTTTGGAGTAGCGATCTGTGACAGTTGTCCGTTGTCGAAGCTGCAGATTGATATGTCTTCGGGGACCTTGAATCCTTTTTGCTGCAACACTGACTGGACAAGAAATCCATGTCCATCGTTAACACAAAACCACGCAGTCGGCATATAAGGCAGTTCATCCACATACCCGTATATTTCTTCCTGAGTTTCCCCTGCGTCTGTAAATAAAAGGGCTTGATCTGGTTCTTTCCCATGTTTTTTCAAAGCAAGCATATAACCTTCCAGTCTCTCCTGATAGCTTGGCGATACCTCTATATCGCCTACAAATGCTATACTCTGATGGCCTAGTTGGATTAGATGCTCAACGGCCTTAAAAGCGCCAAAGCGGTTGTTTGTCAAAATGGCATCTGCCTGCAGGTATGGTGAGTGATGATCGATCAGCACAGTTGGGATTCCAGTATCAATGATCTTTGAAATATAATCGGTACTGATATGAGATAAGATTAAGATTCCATCTATTTGATGATTCGATAGCAGTGAGGGAAGGATTAACTTATCTTTTGAATCCTTATCGATTGATTCAATGAATAAATTCCATCCACGTGCTCTTACTTCCTTTTCCACGCTAAGATAAATCTCCCCGAAAAAACTTTTGAGAGAAAATGCATAATCAGAAGCAATAAGCGCAATGTTGATTCCATTTTTCTCATCAAGCCTTTGGCTGTTTCGATTATTCGAATACGTATATCCTAACTCATCTGCCGCTCTTTGAACCAACAGCCTAGTTTCCTCACTAACCCCCGGCTTACCGGTCAAAGCCTGCGAAACAGAATTCTTAGAAATATTCAGCCGATCCGCAATATCCTGCATAGTCACTTTTTTCTTCATATATAAAACTTCTCCTTAATGAAAGCGAATGATTGTAATTCGTATTGTAATTACATTGTAACGTTACAAAATATTTTTAGCAATATACTTATCATGGTAATTGTGTAACTTTATGATTGTGTAAACTGTAAATGTTGTTTTTAAGCCTGTTGATTAGATTGGAAGGCGGGAAGACTCCTCCGAAAATGCTAACGCATTTCCATCGTGCATGGGCAGGTTCGAAGGAATATCAATCAATATGTCCTGCGGGATCAACTGGACAGGTGAGACCCCCAGGAGCAAAGCTGCAAAAAGGCTCAGCGCCAGCACCAAGGAAGAATTTGCTCTTTGAAAAAATCGGCAGTTGTGCTTTTTAATAATTATTTCCGCGGAAAGCGAAGAGTCTGGAACGAAAATCAACAGCTCTGAATCAAAGCTATCTTTTTAATAATTGTAATTTTGTATAATAAACGTTTGACAGATAATCCGTAAGGTGCAATAATGTATTTGTAAAGTTACTGATTGCATTATTTATTAATTACTTATTTGTTTGTAATGATTTTAAAAAATCTTTAGAAATGAGGGGTAAAGGATAAAATATCAATAAACGTAACCCAGATACTATTGATTATACTTTTTTTTGTAAGGTTATGATAGCGCTATCAAAAAGCTAGATTAATAGTTTTCTCGTTTTTTTAGGAAAAATTACTGAAAATATAAAGTTGGGAAATCATACTAATAATTGGGGGAATATCGGATGAAAATCAAAAAAGTGGCTTCTTTAGTCCTTGCTGCCTCACTTACTGTTTCTGGACTTGCAGCTTGTAATAATGGAGATAAAAGCAATGGAAGTACAAAAGATGGAGTAACGACTATTGAATTCTGGGCAGCTCCAAACCCAACGCAGCAAGTGTATTGGAAGGAAATAGCGGAAGAGTTCACAAAAGAAAATCCGGATATCAAGGTAAACGTAAGCCCGATGAAGGAAAGTCCGACATCTGAAGCTGGTATCCAATCAGCGATTGCGGGTGGAAGTGCACCAACAATGTCAGAAAATATAAACCGTGGTTTCGCAGCTCAGCTGTCTGAAAGTAAAGCGCTTTTACCATTGGATGAGCTAGAGGGCTGGGATGAAATTAAGAAAAATAGAAATATGGAAGATACAATGAAGGGCTGGGAGTTTGCTGACGGCCACCAATACGTATTGCCAATCTACTCAAATGCGATGTTGTTTGGCTGGAGATTGGACATTCTGAAGGAACTTGGCTTTAATGAACCTCCTAAAACATACAGCGAAATGCTGGAAGTAGCGAAGAAATTAAAAGAGAAGCACCCAGACAAATATGTATGGGCTAAACCAGACCTTGCTGATCCTACAGCTTGGAAAAGATGGTTCGACTTCTTCATGCTTTATAATGCAGCATCTGATGGCAACAAGTTCGTAGAGGGAACTAAATTTACTGGCGATCAAAAAGCGGGAGAGCAAGTTCTTGGATTTGTAGAAGAGCTGCAAAAAGCAGATGCGTTGATGACTAGACAGTCTAAAGATCCATTCGAAAGCGGATTGGGAATCTTTACGGATATTGGTCCTTGGACAATTTCTTATTGGGCAGAGAAATTCCCGGAAATGA
The DNA here is from genome assembly GCF_047739415.1 of Mesobacillus sp. Classification (GTDB taxonomy): domain Bacteria; phylum Bacillota; class Bacilli; order Bacillales; family Cytobacillaceae; genus Mesobacillus. The sequence goes on from NZ_JBIQOE010000285.1 coordinate 25,456, forward strand.
AATTGAACGAAACGTATGCGTTAGCATTGCCTCCTGTTCCAGACGGAATGGATACAGAAAACGTTAAGACATTCGCTGATACAAAAGGTCTTGTCGTATATGCTTCTGCAACGAAAGAACAGCAAAAGGCTGCGAGCGAATTCATTAAATGGGTCTATTCAAATCCTGAAAATGACCTGAGATGGCTTGAAAAGACCAACCTGCCACCGGCACGTGATGACTTAACAACGAACGAGACTTTCAAAGCGTTCTTTGAAAACAACCCAGCATTACAGCCATACGCTGCTGCCGTTCCGAATGCAATACCGCCAATGGATAACTCTAAATACAATGATATTCAGACATTTATTGGCCAGCATGCCTTCAATCCAGTTGTAAAAGGAGAAAAAGATCCGAAAGCTGCATGGAAGGATATGCAAGAGGCCATTGAGGGGGCTCTCAAATAATGAGAAAGAACCAAGGATGGTTGGGCTGGCTTTTTGCCAGTCCTTATCTTTTATACGCGATTATTTTCTTCCTGATACCACTCGTCTGGTCCCTGTTTCTATCCGTGACGGACTGGAACTTAATATCGCCGACATATAGTTTTGTCGGATTGGAAAATTACACTGAAGCCTTAAAAAGCCAGGGTGTGCAAAGTGCCTTTTTTGTAACCTTTAAATTCATGGCTGTATTTGTTCCTTTGGTTATTGCTTTTTCCATCATTGTGGCCTTGATTGTTCAAGGGCTGCCGAGATTTAAAGGATTGTTTTTAATCGGATTCTTTCTTCCGTATCTCGCGTCAGGCGTTGTTTCCTCGCTGATCGTAAAAGGGATTTTGTCCTACAACAGTCCGTTGAATGAATTCTTGCGTGGGACATTCGGTCTCGATATTAACTGGCTTGGATCACCATTCGCTGCCCTATTTGTAGTAGCCTTGATCATTGCCTGGAAATTCACCGGATATTACGCGCTGATCCTTACATCAGGGTTTGGAAGCATCAGTAAAGATGTCTATGAAGCAGCGATGATTGATGGAGTAACGCCTTGGCAGCGCTTTTGGAAAATTACACTTCCACTCCTATATCCGGCGCTGTTTACAGTATTAATTTTATCGATTGGTGTAACGTTTGGTATTTTCACAGAGGTTTATCAATTAACTGGCGGTGGACCAAACTTTGCTACTAACACATGGCAGATGGAGATCTTTACAAAAGCATTTAGTAGTCTCCAGGCAGGTTACGCTTCTGCTATCGCTATCATCGCCTCGATTGTAACGTTCGTTGCGATTTACATCATTCGAAAACTCTTGGAATTGTGGGGGAAACGAAATGGTTGGACCTAAGAAAAAAGGATTGGTTTTTCGTTACCTGTTTGCGATTGTCCTATTGCTGATCATGATTTATCCATATATCTATATGGTGTTGAATTCCTTTGCTGATTGGAGCCAGGTCGATAAGAAATTCTTTCCGACTGAATACTCATTAAAGTCATGGGAATGGTTGCTTGGCGGCGGGGAATCTGTCATCCCGCGCCCGTGGATCAATGCCTTCTTTAACAGCTTCATCGTATCGGCTGGTTCGACACTTTTGATGATGGCCTCTGCGATAATGGTTTCTTATGCATTAGCAAAGATCCAGTTCAAAGGAAGAGACACGATCAACAACGTGATCTTGTTCCAAATGTTTTTCCCGGCAATCATCTTGCTGATTCCTACATTCCTGATTATTCAAAAGGTTGGAATGTACGACTCTTACTGGGGAATGATCCTGCCAAAAGCGATGAGTCTATGGGCAGTATTCATGTACACGAACTTCTTCAAGGCAATTCCGGATACATTCATTGAAGCGGCAAAATTGGACGGTGCCAGCGAAATGCAAATCATGTTCAAGATTGTCCTGCCGATGTCAAAATCGATCACTACCGTCATTTTCTTGTTCTTGTTCATGGAAAGATGGACAGAGTTACTATGGGATATGCTTGTCGCGAAGAGTGATAACATGCTTACACTAAACGTTCTCTTATCACAAATGTTCGGCCCGTATGGAGGATACCCAGGACCGATGTATGCGGCATCCGTGTTATTGACATTGCCGATCATCATCATCTTCTTGTTTTTCGCGAAGAAGTTCCAGGAGGGTATGCAATTTACACTTAAGTAACCTGAGATTGGAGTCTGGCAAATGGTTAAATGGTGGAAGCAATCTGCTTTCTATGAAATTTATATGCCTAGTTTCAAGGATGGAAACGGAGATGGGCTGGGGGATTTTGCTGGTATCACCTCCAAGCTGGACTACTTGAAGGAACTGGGAGTTGAGGGGCTATGGCTCACTCCCTTTTATCCCTCTCCGAAGGTCGATAATGGGTATGACATTTCTGATTACTATTCCATTGATCCTGCTTATGGGACGATGGAGGACTTTGAAGCATTTATCGCTGAGGCGCATAATCGTGAAATCAAGGTCATTGTCGATATCGTATTGAACCACACTTCTTCCGAGCATGAATGGTTCCAGCAATCAAAGTCATCTAAGAATCACCCGAAGCGTGATTGGTATATTTGGAGAGACGAACCGAATAACTGGGAATCCTTTTTCAGCGGAACGGCATGGGAATTTGATGAGGCTACCGGCCAATATTATTACCATGCTTTTGCGAAGGAACAGGTTGATTTAAACTGGGCCAACCCGGAAGTAAAAAATGCGATGTATGATGTGATGAGGTTTTGGCTGGAAAAAGGCGTCGATGGATTCAGGCTGGATGTCATCAACTTCCTGACGATCAACAATTCCTTTATTGATAACCCTTATGATCAAGAAAAAAATGAACAAATTCATTTGTACGACAAGGACCAGCAAGGGATTTTAGCCGTTATTGAGGAGATCGCCGAGGTGGTTCATCAATATCATGATAAATTCCTCGTTGGTGAGGTTGGTTCTGAGGATATAGAGATATTAAAACGGTACTCGGGACTGGACAAACTGGATGTATCCTTTAACTTCAATATTGGAAGCATTGCCGGGTTTGATGCTAAAAAGATTTACGAGCAATTAGTTGAAACTGAGAAAGCTTATGATTCTGATCAAATTGCTACGCTTTTCTTTTCAAGTCACGATATGTCACGCCATATCTCACGGTTTGGCGGAGACGACGAGCGCGCGAAGCTGGTTGCGGCGCTGATGCTTACAGCGAAGGGCGTGCCTTTCCTTTACCAGGGTGATGAGCTTGGGATGAAGGATTGGGTGACAGATGACATTGCGAAGATGATGGATGTCCAGGGGCGCCTTGCCTATGAAGAAGCATTGAAGGCAGGCAAATCTGAGGAGGATGCACTGGTTGTTGCGAACGAACGATGCCGCGATAAGTCACGAACTCCCATGCAGTGGAATTCTGGTTCTCATGCAGGTTTTTCCGAAGTTGTTCCTTGGATTACGGTGCCTGAGGACGCCATCCATACAAATGTTGAAAATCAACAAAACGATACGGAATCGATGCTTTCCTTCTATAAAAAAATGTTGAAGCTGCGTAAAGAACATACTTCCTTTCAAACAGGAAAATATGAATTCTTACGTTACCAGGATGGAATGATTTCCTACATGAGAAGCAATAAGGTGGAACGGACATTCGTTGCTCTGAACTTTTCTGAGGAAGAGAAATCACTTGAACTAGAAACGAAAAACATGAAACTGCTGCTTTCGAACAAGCGAAATACGCTTGAAAGCAGCGATGTACTCACGATATCAGCGAATGAAGTCATTATTTTAAAGGAGGATGCTGGGAATGAAAGTCTTAACGAAAGGTAATGTAAAAACTTGCGAACAGCTTTTGGAGGAGTTCTCTTTGAAGGCGAAGCCGAATAATCCTGAAAAAATCATATTCTCTGGTGTTGGAGAAAAGGATGTCTATAATATTACATCACCTTTTGAAGATGAAGGTGAGCAGGTAATTGCCGGACGCGTGGAATCGCGTGACAGCGAGCATTCAAGCGTATACTTCTTCGTCGAGAGAGACGGCGAATGGGTTCCTCGGGAAAACGCGCCTGTGTTTGAATTGCAGGATCCGTTTTACACAAGGATTGCTGGTGAATTAGTTCTCGGCGGCGTTCAGATTTTCCCCCATCCTACTATCGAAAATGCACTTGGATGGCGTACCGTTTTTTATAAAGGAAAGACCATTGCAAGTTTAGAGGAATTTGCCAAGGGTCCAGATGGCATGAAGGATCTTCGCCTTGTTGAGTTGGCTGATGGAAGCATCGGTGTGCTAACAAGACCTCAGGGTGATAAGGGCGGCAGAGGAAAGATTGGCTGGAACCGCATTTCTTCATTGGAAAAATTGACGCTGGATGTCATCAATGAGGCTCCTTTATTTGAAGATCAGTTCATTGATGAAGAATGGGGCGGAGCGAACGAGCCGCACCTGCTAGCAAATGGTTTGGTTGGTGTACTTGGACACGTTGCTTCGTTCGATGCAGCTGGAGACCGCCATTATTATCCGATGGTGTTCGCGGTGGATCCGGAAACAGGAGATTGTTCTGATATGGAGCTGATTGCAACCAGAAGCAATTTCCTTCCTGGTGCCTCCAAGCGGCCTGACCTGGCTGATGTTGTGTTCAGCGGCGGAATTGTCCGGAAAGCGGATGGCACAGCAGATATGTATGCAGGAATCAGCGATGCCGAAGCGCAAAAAATTACGATTGCAGATCCATTTTTACGATACGAGCAAAAAAACTGACTGAATTGAGGGGATTACAACATGAATGCTTATAGATATGAAGAGAATCCGTTAGTGACACCTATGGATGTAAAACCGCATCGAGAGGACTTTGAAGTGATTGGCGCATTTAATGCAGGGATTACGACTTTTAACGATGAAACCATCATGCTGCTGCGTGTCGCAGAGCGTCCGATCAGTGATGATCCTGGAATCGTGAAATCACCTGTTTATAACCCAAATACAAATGAACTTGAAATTTTGGAATTCAATTTGAACGATCCTGCTTACAACTTTTCAGATCCACGGACGATTCAAAAAGCTGGAGAGACGAACCGTTTCGCTTATCTGACTTCATTATCGTATTTGAGGATTGCCCGCAGTAAGGACGGCCATAACTTTACGATCGATGAAAAGCCATTTGTTTATCCATCAGATGAGCTTGAGACATTCGGGATTGAAGACCCAAGGATTACGAAGATTGATGATACTTATTATATTTACTTCAGTGCTGTATCACCTGTTGGTGTTGGCGAATCCATGGTTTCAACAAAGGACTTTGTCACAACTGAACACCACGGAATGATTTTCGCACCAGAAAACAAGGATGTGTTAATCTTCCCTGAGAAAATTAACGGCAAATACTATGCTCTTCATCGTCCTGTACCAAGAAGTGTTGGCGAACCTGAGATGTGGATCGCTGAATCTACTAATCTATTGCATTGGGGAAATCACAAATATTTACTAGGCCTGCGTGAAGGTATGTGGGATAGTGCCCGCATGGGTGGCGGAGCAGTTCCGTTCAAGACTGAAAAGGGCTGGCTGGAGCTTTACCATGGTGCAACTACGGACCATCGTTATTGCATGGGTGCCGTATTGCTTGACCTGGAAGACCCAACCAAGGTTATCGCTCGCTCTGACAAGCCGATCCTTGAGCCAGAAGCAGATTATGAAGTGGAAGGATTCTTCGGAAATGTTGTCTTCTCATGCGGCGCAGTCGTTGAAGGTGATATTGTAAAAATGTACTACGGAGTTGCAGATACATCTATGGCATGTGCTGAGTTAAGCCTTCAGGAAATCTTAGACTCATTGACTTATATAAAATAATCTCAATAATTGTGCCAAAATCGAGTGATGATTTTGGCCTTTTATCTTAAATGAAGTTTTATAGATATTTAAAGGAAAGGTTCTGTTTCTATGAAGCTAAATAAAAACTGGAAGATTAAGCATTTTGATGTTGGTTCTGCCCGCGACCTGGAGGTAGCTTCACCTGAATATATTGATTATTTCTGGATGACAGCTTCTGTTCCTGGTGATGTTCATTCGACCCTGATTGATCGGAAGCTAATCGAGGATCCGTTCTATGGTCATAATGATTTGAAATGCCAGTGGGTAGAGGAAAAGGTTTGGTGGTATCGCACCACCTTTGAATTCGATGGAATAGGTAATAAGGCCGAGCGGTATGATCTAATATTTGAAGGTCTCGACACGTTTGCGACGGTTTATTTGAATGGTATTGAGCTCGGTTCGACAGATAATATGTTCATCAGTCATTCCTTTGAAGTGACGAGGGAATTGAAAAAAGGCAATAATGTTCTTGCTGTTAAATTCGACCCTATCGATGTGCATGTGAAAGAGAAGGTTCAATATTACTGGTCCGGATTCAGCAAGGAAAGGATCTGGACTAGGAAGAATCAAAGCCATTGGGGCTGGGACTGGGGACCGCGTCTTGTAGCAACAGGTATCTGGAAGGATGTCCATCTTAAGAAGCGGACCTATGCCACCATTGAATCTGTGTTTGCGAAAACCACATCTATTTCGACAGATAGTGCAATCATCGAAGTTGAAGTGGAAGTGGATTCTTTTAGAAAAGAAAAAGACTATCAAATTCAGGTCGAGTTGTCTTTTGGTGAAGAACTATACACGGGAATTGGGGAGATACGGGGGAAAAAGGCTGTGGCAATCGTCGTGGTTGAGGACCCGAAGCTCTGGTGGACTCATGATTTAGGGACACCTCATCTTTACCGGTTGAATGTAAGTTTATATGCGGATGGCCAGAAAATCGATGAAAAACAAGAGGATTTTGGGATCAGAACGATTGAAGTCCTTCGTGTTGATGAGGAAGGGAACCATTGCTTTACCTTTGTCCTCAATGGAGAGAAGGTTTTTGCTAAGGGCGCGAACTGGATTCCGATAGACAGCTTCATAGCGGCTGTTCCTGATTCCCGATACAAGCACTTAATCAGGCTCTCAAAGGACGCGAACATGAATATGCTTCGTGTTTGGGGCGGAGGAATTTATGAGCGAGATGTTTTTTATGATGAGTGCAACCGGCTCGGGATTTTAGTGTGGCAGGACTTCATGTTTTCATGCGCTCTCTACCCTGATTACAATAAAAACTTCATGGCGAATGTCCGGAATGAAATCATTCAAGTCGTCAAGCGTCTGCGGAATCATCCCTCGTTGGCGTTATGGTGCGGAAACAATGAGAATGACTGGCTTTATGAAGCGTTGTTTTCTTCAGGTGAAATTACCGATCCTTTCTACGGCGAAAAAATCTACCACGAATTGATGCCCGAAATTCTGGAAGAACTAGACCCAACCCGTTTGTTCTGGCCAAGCTCTCCATTTGGAGGAAATGATCATAACTCGAGGGAACAGGGAGATACGCACAATTGGCAGGTTTGGCATGGCAATATCGAGCCTCGTACCTTTGGTGAACCGCAGACTGTGAATTACAGTGTTGAAGGCCTTTCTTTTAAAAACTTTAAAAACGATGATACGGCATTTGCCAGTGAGTTCGGAATGCACGCTTCTTCTAACCGCTATACACTGGAGCGGAACATCCCTAAGGACCAATTTTTCTGGGGCAGTGAAGAAATGGCCTACCGGAATAAAGACATCCATCATCCTAAAGGGATTTTACTGATGGAAGGGTACACAGGGGTGCCGAAGGATTTAGAGGAGTATATTGCTTATTCGATGCTGACGCAGGCGGAAGGTTTGAAATTTGGCATTGAGCATTACCGCCGGAATAAACCGAAAACAAGCGGCGCGCTGTTCTGGCAGTTGAACGATTGCTGGCCTGGTACGAGCTGGTCGGTCATCGACTATTACCTGCTGCCGAAGGCTTCCTACCATTATGCGAAAAAATTCTACCATCCTATATTATTAACAATTGATCATGATCCAGGTGCTGACCTTAAAATTTGGATCGTTAATGACAGATTAGAAGGATATGAGGATGAAATCGAGCTTGCTATTTATGATTTTCATGGAAAAAAAGCATTCTCAAAGAGATGGAATTTCTTTGTTGAGGCAAATATCGCTTATCAATTAGACGCAGTTCCAGAGGAAAAGGCTTTAGGAGGATTAAAGCAGGAAGAGGCAGTGATCATTCTCCGTTCATTGAATAGTAAAACCCACGAAAATACTTATTACTTCCGTGACCAAAAGGATGTAATGCTGCCAGATGCTGAGCTAACTGTTGAATTCAGCAGGGAAGATAGTGAGATAACTCTATCAACTGCTACTCTGGCACGGATGGTGACGATTGAAATGGATATCGAACAGCTTGTGCTCGAGGATAATTTTTTTGACCTGCAGCCTAATGTGACAAAAGGGATTAAAGTAAGCCAGGCGGAAGGGAAAGAAATTCCGTGGGAGACTTTAAGAGTAAAAGCGATAAATAGCGTAAAAACGAAGATAACCGAGGTGTGATGATGATGATGAAAGCAGCTGTATTGCAGGGTGTGAAAAACCTGGAAGTTCTTGATTGGAAAACACCATCCCCGTCCCCTCGGGAGGTTCTTGTAAAAGTGAAGAGCTGCGGTATTTGCGGCACCGACCAGCATATTTACCATGGCCACCCTGGTTCAGCAGAAGTAAATCCGCCGATTATCCTGGGACATGAATTGGCTGGAGAAGTGGTTGAAGTCGGTGCAGAAGTAACGAACATGCAGTCAGGGGACAGGGTTTCAGTCGATCCGAACATCTATTGCGGAACATGTAAATACTGTCGCAGCAATCGGGCCCATTTATGTGAAAACCTTCAAGCTGTCGGTGTGACTCGAGATGGTGGCATGGGCGAGTATTGTGTCGTACCGGAAGCAAACTGCTACAAGATACCGGACACTATGACCTTTGAAGAAGCAGCTTTAGTTGAGCCTTTAGGCTGTGTCCTCCATGGGTTTAGAAAAATTCAATTGTCTCCCTTAAGCAAGGTGCTCATCATTGGCGGAGGCTTCATTGGACAGCTGTTTTTACAATTGGTGAAGCAGCAAAATGTTGATTCCATTATTGTGATCGAGCCCTCTGAGAGCAAAAAGGAAACACTCTTTAAGCTTGGTGCAGATGAAGTGATCAACCCAAAAGATGAAGTGGAGCTTGATGCGGGTGTAGTCATAGAATGTGTTGGCAGGCCAGAAAGTATGGAACTCGCTTTTAAAGCCGCTGGAAAAGGCGGACAGGTACTCTTGTTTGGCGTCGCGGCACCTGAAACTGCCATTTCCGTTTCTCCTTTTGAGATTTTTTCAAAGGAGCTGACCATCAAAGGCTCATTCGTTAATCCATATACACATGAAGAGGCGATATCGCTAATCGCAAAGAACGTCATTGATGTTCAACAACTTATTTCGCACCGATTTACACTTGAAGAGTTGCCAGCTGCGATGGGTGATTATCCGAAGCTGGGTGTTTCGAAGGGTGTTATTGTTTACTAGTCTTTATGTGTAGAGAGAAGTAGTCAAAAGTGGCTGCTGCTTTTTATGAAACCAATGTATTTTTTATAAGTATCGAGGGTGTTGACGTCCTCGTCTTTAAAGGGAGATAATAGATGCTTTCTATTTTTAGATCTTTTTCCACGGAATTGAAGTTTTATCTGCTTATGAATGCACTTTTTGCGTTTGGTACATCCTTATCAGGTGTATTTCAAAGCGTGTTTCTATGGAAACTTGATAAAACTTATTCCCTGTTAGCCTATTACAGCATGTATTGGTCTGTTGCGATTATTATCAGTTTCGGGCTTTGTGCATGGCTAGCCAGAAAAACCAGCCCGATGATCACCATGCGTCTAGGATTTGTGTTTTACCTGATTACTTATTTAATCATGCTTTTCTTCCACGACACATTGGACGAGCATATCATGCTGCTCGGGATCTCCAATGGACTGGCCATGAGTCTTTATTATGTCGGCATGCATATGGCCGTGTTGGATTTGACGACAAATGATAAGCGCGATCAGTTTTTATATATCCAGGGAATCTTATTTACGATTGGCGGAGTGATTGCGCCGCTTCTTTCGGGCCTTATGATCTCACGGTTTGCGGGCATGATTGGCTATTACGTTGTTTTTATGGCAACCTGTGTATTTTTGTTCATTGCCTTTATCGTTTCCCTTCGCGTAAAAGGGAACCCGGTTACGACCAAAAGTCATTTTTGGCAAGTCATCAAAAATCCATCACCTGAGTGGAAAAAGATGTACTCGATTATGTTTGCAGATGGAATCGTATCAGGAGCATTTACAACTTTTTTAATCACGATGATGACCTTCAAGGTGGCTGGCGGGGAGCTGAACCTTGGGTTGTATAATACCGGGGCGCAGATCATGTCGATTGTTGCCTTCTATATGCTTGCGAAGTTTTCAAAAGCAAAGGACAGGATTACAGTTTTTGCAATTGGTTCAGTTACAATGTTATTAAGCTCTGTACTAATCTCAGCGTATCCTATTTTTATTTCATTGGTTATCTTTGGACTCCTGTCACCAATAGCAATGAATATGATTGGCACATCGATGAATGCCATGATTTACGAGTCGATTGAAAGAGATCCAGATTATAAGGAGAAAAGGCTCGATTACATCATTATCCGTGAGATTCCGCTTGGGGTTGGAAGGATTATCGGTGTAGTGCTATTTTTAACGCTGAGAAAGTATTTTGACCTGGAGGAACTATTACCTATCTCATTCAGTGTTTTTCCGATTGTATATGTCATCATGATTCCTACTCTGTTTTTCATTTGGAAAAAGCCAAAGGGAAAAGCAGGATTGGAAACAAATTAATGCTAATGTAGTTTTAAATCTTATAGCCTGGAGGAATAGTTATGCTAGGAGCAATTGAAGCAGGCGGAACCAAGTTCGTCTGTGCCGTAGGTGATGAAACAGGGAAAATTTTGGATCGGGTCCAGATTCCAACAACTGTACCATCCGAAACAATCCCGCAGGTTCTAGCTTTTTTCCGAAAATATCAAATTAAAGCAATTGGCATTGGATCATTTGGGCCAATCGATGTGAACCTGGGTAGCGCTACATACGGGAATATCACATCGACACCGAAGCCAGGGTGGAAGGACTATCCTTTTGTACATGAAATAAAAAATGCTTTGTCTGTTCCAGTTGGATTCAATACTGATGTCAATGCAGCCGCTTTAGGGGAGGCGATATTTGGTGCCGCTAAAGGTCTGGACAGCTGCTTATACATAACGGTAGGCACAGGCATCGGGGCAGGGGCCGTTATCCAGGGCAACCTGCTTCAAGGGCTTTCACATCCAGAAATGGGCCATATCCTGGTAAGGAGGCACCCGGAGGATCGCTACGTAGGAAAATGTCCTTACCATTCAGATTGCCTGGAAGGCCTTGCTGCGGGTCCAGCTATTGAAGAACGTTGGGGAACTAAGGGCGTTGATCTGGTTGGGCGTGATGAAGTCTGGGATATGGAAGGTTATTATATTGCACAGGCACTGATGCAGTATATCCTGATTCTTTCTCCTAAAAAAATCATTCTTGGCGGTGGAGTCATGAATCAGCAGCAAGTGTTTCCTTATGTATATACTTATTTGCAAGAATTTCTTAATGATTATGTGTCTTTGCCAGAGCTTTCTAAGTACATAGTGAGTCCAGGTCTAGCAAATCATTCTGGTATCATTGGCTCCCTTTTGCTTGCGGAAAGAGCTTTAAAGGAAGTGTGATAAATTTTAGTGAGAAGAAAGGGGCATACCTATCTCTTAAGTTGCAAATTTGAATATATAAGAGTCAACATCTTCATATAGAAATGGAGAGAGTGATCCATGAAGTTCCATGGGCACTCTCTCCATTTTTATTTATTATTCGATATCACATTTTTAGAACCTTTAGAACATAACAGTCTTTATTTGGTTTGATTTTACTAAAATGCTGAATTGATTGTTTTCAACCTGTACAGGAGCAATTGCATTTTCATTTAAGTTTCCTTCCTGGACTTGATTAATTGAAGGATTGACGATAAAGGAAGCTTTTGCCTCTGCTTCAGTTGGGTTGAAGAATCTGAGGACGAAAGTATCCTCTTTTTCGGCTTTTTTCAAGACACTCAGGACTGCTGTGCTGTTCGTTTCTTTAAGAAGGCTGAATGCTAATGGTGCTTGCACATCCTCAGGGTTTAGCTTCATTGCATTATGCGGAATCTTGTTATATGTCTGGATTGGTGTCGTAAATTCTTTAGCGATCCTGCCGATGTTGGTTCCCGTCGTCGATTTTTCATGGATTGTAATGGCGAAATCGAGCGTCAGCTTTCCAAGCATTTGAGAGTCAGGGGTAGGAAGCTTGATTCCCGATGGTCGTCCTGGTCTCCTAAGCATTTCTTCCTTACCCAATACACCGACACTGCGGAACAGAGTTAGGGCGATTGTATCGTAATTGTCTCCAATGACCTCATATTCACGTGTACTATTGGTCAAGATGCTTACTCCATGCTCCTCGTCGGACAAGCCAACAAATGAAAGCATTGGATAAATTGAATCTGGGCGTTCATCCCAATCTTCTTTTTCCCAGACGTCCATGGCAGAATCATATACATCACGCTTAATGAAGCCAAATTGATTGTCTGAAACAGAGATGGATGAAGCGATGCCCGTTGGAATCAAGGCACGGAGACGGTGGTCTTTTGCCTGGTTGTCCAGTTCGGCTACTACTTTAATGATTGGCTGGTCATTTGGTAACATGATTTTCCAGTGGACATCAACGAATCGGTCAACTTTATTAGCCTTGCGTTTCTCTAAATCACCAGGTACATCAAGCTTCAACTGAATATCAATTTGGGCTTCATACCCGTTTTGGATCATTTTCACTTCTGCTTCCACGCTGTCACTGTAAATAAGTGACTCATTTGGCAGTGGGGAGAAGTCATATTCATCGCCGTCATCTCCGCCGTTTTCTAAAAGAAGTACATTGTTGAATTCTTTTTCAAGTTGCTTGTCAAAGATTCTTAATGTTCCATTTGGATTTACAGAAACAGAATAAAAATCAGTTTCTACTGTTTCTTTTTCAACGAAACTATTCGTCATTTCCTTCTGTGCATTGACGACAAAGTATGTTTTATATCCCATTGCCGGGATGGAGTCTTTTACCTGTATCGTGTACTGATAGAATGGATCATAATTGCCGTAATGAACGATTTGGCGGTCAATCAAACCTGGGTCGATGATTTCTTTCTCAAGTACTTCAAAAGAAATATTCTTTCCATCTCCATCCTCAAGTGCAAACGATTCTAGCTTAGTGATCACCTTTGTCGTGACTGCATCTGTACGCTCATATGGAAGAAGGTTAAAAGCGGTTAAACGATCCTCCTGGCGGTCGGTTGCAATGGAATCTGTGATTTTGCGCTTATAATATTCGATCATCTGATCTGTCTTTTCTTCTGCGAGGAAGAAACGGTTGACGATTTCGCGATGGACTTTGTCAGAGCAGCAGCAGCCGATGCTGTCATGGGCATGGTTTTTCATGATTTCTTTCCAAATCAGCTCAATCAATCCATGATGGTACTCAAAACCCAGGGAATAAGCAATCGAAGCTAATGGCTCCAGGACGTTTGTGATTTTATTTTCAATTCGTGTATTTGCGGCTTTGATGTCCATTCGGGTTGAATAAATGCTGCGATGGACACGCATGTATTTACCATCTAAAAATTCGCCCTGAATGGTAGGCAATTCTTTGTTTTTTTCTAGTTCTTCAAAGACATTTTCGTATTTGCTCAAGAAGAATTCGCGATCTGGATACAGACGCTGTAATTTCTCCATCACCGTGAAAATGTTTTTTTGAATTGGCATTTGATCATGGCCATTCGGCAGAATGATGTTTTCTGTTGTCGCCCCGCGATCAAGAACGGTGAAGTACTTATTGATGCGCTCTTGAAGTTTTTCCTCATCCTCAGGCAGGTACTTACCTATGGCATAGCCAAGCGGGAACAGCTGGACGAGTACTTTCGAACCGTCATCACTTTCCCAGTAAAATTCTGTTTTATCCGTGCCATGACGTTCAGAAGTACCGCGCCAGAAGATGGAATACTTAATATCAAATCCATTCAGGATTTGCGGCATTTGTGAGGATTGGCCGAAAGAGTCCGGCAAGTACCCAATCTTCATAGGAGAACCAAATTCTTCACTGTCCTTTAATCCGTAAAGAAGGTTCCGTACAATCGATTCGCCGCCAACGACCATTTCGTCGGTTTGTGTATACCAAGGTCCTATAATTAACTTTCCTGCTTGAACTAGTTTTTTGACTCTTTCCTTGTTCTCAGGTTTTACGGCAAAGTAATCTTCGAGAATCGAGGTTTGTCCATCTAAAACATAGTAAGGATAGTCAGGATTGTTTTCTAGCATTTCAAGAATTTCTTCCATGTTGTTAACTAACAGGATTCGTGACTCCTCTGTTGAAAAGTACCATTCTCTGTCCCAATGCATATGGGGTACAATATGAACTTTTTTCATGATGCCCTCCAAATATTAAGGTACCTAGAAAATTCTAGGCACCTTATTTTTTTGTAATCAATTGATTCATATATTAAGCTGCAGTCGTTTCTGCTACGCTTTTGCCTTCTTTTCTTAACTTTCCTTTTCTTGTAGCGATCAAAAGAAGCATTGAAATAAGTGCTCCAAGAATTGCTGCTCCAAACCAGATGCTTGCGGCTACAAGAAGAGGCTGTCCTTGTACAAGTGCAAGTGAGAAGATACCTGCCCCAGGGACATTCAGTCCAATGTTAAAGTAGGCAACAATAGCACCAGTTACTGCTGAACCTGCAATTAATGAAGGAATTACGCGCAACGGGTCATTAATCATAAACGGAATAGCGCCTTCCGTAATGCCGGCCAGACCTAGAAGCCATGTCTGTTTTCCGACTTCCTGTTCTTGTTTTGTAAAGTATTTTTTTCCAATGATGGTCGCACCTGTTACAGAGAAGGCAGAAACCATTTTAACGGAAGCGAAAGCTGCGTAAGGTACAAAGTTACCGCTGGCCATAGCACCAATACAGAAGGTGTAGGCTGCTTTGTTTACTGGTCCGCCAAGGTCAAAGGAAACCATAGCGCCAAGGATTGCTCCAAGAAGTAATGCGTTTGCGCCTGAAAGACTGTCAAGCCAGCTGATTAATCCCTGGTTTGCTGCGGCAATTGGTTTTCCGACAACAAATAACATGATCGACCCGACAACAAGTGTTCCGACAACAGGGTATACCCAGAAACTCACGAAACCAGCAAATGTGCCTTTTGGCTTTACTTTATTCTTTAGGAATTTTAAGAAGTAACCTGCAAGGAAACCACCGAGCATACCGCCAAGGAATCCACTTCCAATTAGGTTGGCGGCAATACCAGCTGCAAAACCAGGTCCAAGTGCTGGTTTGTCAGCAATTGAGTAAGCCATATATGCAGCAAGGATTGGAATCATTAGCTGTCCGAGCATACCGCCGCCCAACTGCCTTAAGAGCCATAGCCATGAACCTTCCTCAGCGTACACGTCCTGAAGACCGAATGCTTGTGAAATCAAAACTGCTGCTGCAAGGGTCATACCGCCGGCCACGATAACCGGGATGATATAAGAAATCCCGGTCAGAATGGAGTCCTTGATTTCCGTTTTAAACGACTTTTTACCATCGTCATCATCAGATGCTGCGATTGACTGGGAAGGGTTATACTCTTTCTTTGGTGTGCTTTCTGCTTTATCTAGCGCTTTCTGCAGCAGGTCCTGCGCATTTCGCAAAGGCGCTGCTACGGATGTTTTTACCTTAGGTAAGTGTGCAAAGCGTTCTTCTTCTTTGACAGCCACATCATTGGCATAAATGATAGCATCTGCTTTTTTAAGAAGGTTAGTTGTGTGGCGGTCTTCGATTCCGTTTGCACCCTGCTTTTCGACGAATACATCAACACCCATTTCTTTTCCTGCTTTGATTAATGCCTCTGCGGCCATATAAGTGTGGGCGATTCCGGCTGGACAAGCCGTGATGGCTAATACAGTTTTATTTAACTTTTTTACAGCAGCGGTTTCTGTCGCTGCTTCTGTGTTATCCAGCGCGTTGAACAATTCTGTATTTGTTTTAGCTTGTAAAAGCCTGTTTTTATAAGATTCATCTGATAAGCGTTTCACAAATTCTGATAGAAGAGATAAATGTGTTGATCCAGCTTCATTCTCTGGAATTGCGAGTAAGATGACTAGCTCAACTTTATTATTTGGGTCGATGCTTTCCCAGTCAGTTAAAGGCGTTTCCAGAGTAGCAATGGCAAAAGCAGCTTCTTTTACTGCAGTTGATTTGCCGTGCGGAATGGCAAGTCCGCCTTCAAAGCCTGTTGGTGAAAGCTTTTCTCTATCTAAGACTGATTGAAGAAACTCTTCTGGATTTGTTAATTTTCCATCATCACCTAGCTGTTTAACTAAATACTGGATTACTTCCTGTTTCGATTGAAACGTTTTGCCAGTACTGATCAGGCTTGGTGAGGTAAGTGCTTGTAGTTTCATGAAGGTTACCTCCTGATTTTTTTGAAAGTGCTTTCATCTATCTGTGGCTATATCGTAGCAAAAAAAAATAAGAAGATTGGATTCTTCTTATTTTTACACTATTTATCATAAATGAAGCGTTTTCATGTGTATTTATACACACTTTAGAAGCTTTCCCAATAACTTTGCGATAATGCCTGTAAAACAATCATTACTGGTGTTCGATCGGTAATGTTATATCCGTTTTTCATTTTCTTAGGAGCATAACAATATAAGTTAATTGAGCCCATGTTCTGCAGAGAATTACGGGTGAAATGTGTCAACGTGACAATTGGAATACCTTTTTCATTGGCTATTTTGGCTATTTCAAGAACCTGCTGTGTCTCGCCTGATAGGCTTATCAAAAAAATTACGTCTTGTTTATTCATTTGCTCCAGCATATGGAGGATTTCATGCCGGTGGATGGAAAATTCGGATTGCTTACCGACTACTCGCAAATTCCGGACCATCATTTCACAGAAATCGGCGGTATCGCCAACACCATAGAAAAGAACATGCTTTGCATCATGAATCATTTTAGCTACTGTTTCTATTCTATCTGTATCGAGTAGTTCGAATGTTTTCTGTATAAAATAATAGGAACTATCCTCATCGGGTATTGGGGAGGAATCAAGCTCGTCTTTGATACTATTTTTCAGGTGAGAGAAACCGTCGTATCCTAACTTTTTAGAAAGTCTCGTAATGGTATTAGGTACGGTAAATAGCGTGGCAGCCAGGCTCTGTATAGATTGAATAGTAAACTTTTGTTTGTTTTTAAGGATATATTCAACAATTTGGTCGTCTGTATCATTTAATTTATATTCAAACTTCTGCACACGATCTTTGAAACGCATATTTCTCCCCCCAATCTTATTTCGGTTTGTTTTATTATAGCAAAAAGGTATAACCTTGAAATGAAGATATGAAAAAATTACATTGAATATATGGACATATGGATTTTGACATATCTTTGTGAAGATCATCATTTTTAAGTTGCTCTTCTTAAAATTGTCTTCTAATATGAGAGTTATGCGAATTGTTACTATGGAGGTCTTTAACATGTCGATACAACCATTATTTTTTGAACCGGTTTTTAAAGAACGGATTTGGGGAGGGGAGCAGCTGAAATCCTTTGGCTATGAGCTTCCTTACCACAAAACAGGCGAGTGCTGGGCATTTGCTGCGCACAGCAATGGCCAGAGTGTTGTCAAGAACGGTGAGTATAAGGGATTAACTTTGGGTGAGCTTTGGGAAAATCAGCGCCAGTTGTTCGGTAATATCGAGGGTGATCGCTTCCCGCTGTTGACGAAAATCCTTGATGCTGCTCAGGATCTATCCGTACAGGTGCACCCTAATGATGAATATGGCCTTAAGCATGAAGGCGACCTGGGTAAGACGGAATGCTGGTATATCATCGATTGTGAAGAGGGAGCAGAAATCATTTACGGCCATACAGCAAAAACAAGAGAAGAGCTTGCGGCTATGATCCATGAAGGGAAATGGGACGAGCTTCTTACAAGAGTACCTGTAAAGCCAGGCGACTTTTTCTTTGTTCCAAGCGGAACTGTTCATGCTATTGGAGCCGGGATAGTTATTTTGGAAACTCAACAGAACTCGGATACAACTTACAGGGTTTATGATTATGATCGCAGGGATAATGAAGGCAATTTGCGTGAGCTCCATATTGAGCAGTCAATTGCAGTCACGACTGTTCCGGCTGTAGAGCCGGAGATCCAGCCTGTAGTCAATACATCAGATGAGATGAAAATCACTACTTTTGTGGAAAGCGACTACTTTACCGTCCATAAATGCGAATTAGAGGGTTCTGCAAAACTGGATCAAAATCTTTCCTTCCAGCTGGTAAGCGTGATTGAAGGTGCAGGGTCACTCGTTAAGGACAGTGAAAAGTATGAGTTTAAAAAAGGTGACCATTTCCTCCTTCCAAGTGGTTTTGGAGAATTTGAATTGGATGGGAAAGCTGAAATGATTGTTTCGCATCTTTAAGCTAATAACAGTAATATACCTCCTGGATAATAAAAGGAACTACAACAAAAGGAGAGTGGACCAGAACAATACTGGTCACTCTCCTTTTTGGTATTGTCACTTTTGGGTATTACGTAATTCTGCTTTAACTATTTCCCAGGTGTCTGCTTCGGTTTCATCCTTAGTAAATGGATCGAAACCTAAATTTAAATATGCGTTGATAGCGATGAGGTTTGTAGTCTGGGTTTTTAGGTACGCTTTTTCATGCTTTTTGGCCAGCTGTTGCAGGAGGAAGGTAAGCATCGGCTTTGCAAGTCTCTTTCCCTGGTGTTCCGGTACGATTCCTACCCAGTGAATCCGGCCCATTTTTTCTCCGTCCAGTTCCCCGAACCACGCAGTGGCTGTACCTATAGCTTCTCCGTTTCCATCTTCAATAAAAAACATCCTTTGTCCAACTTGGTCCAAGTGTGGGGCAAATTCCTGCCTGAAGCGGTCGACTCCGGCATTGATAGAAGGAAATTCGCCGGCCTTTGTTAAAATACCAGCCCAGATTTCTTCTTCATTTTCTTCAAAGTTTCTTATTTTATAAGATTCTGGGAGAGAATAAGAGGGAATGTTTGATAAAGGGTGTATCATCATGAGAGGTACTCTTTGCATGTGAATGCCTCCGGTTATAGGATATTTTTTATAAGTATTGCAAATAGATGAACGCAAAGCAATTCTTTTCACAGACAAAAGGCCAAATTACAGCTAGAATAATGGGATAACTATTTTAAGAGGGATTATATGAATAATAGACAAAACGAAATATTGAGGACATTGTTGGAAAGCGGCCGGACGCTTTCGGTTATAGAGCTTGCTGACACTGCTGGCTGTTCAGAAAAAACGATAAGGAATGACTTTAAAATCTTAGATGAGTGGCTTGGAAGGGAAACTGATCTTGTCATGGTCAGAAAACCGGGTCTGGGTATTTTTATTGAGGGGGACCAGAAAGAAAAGTCAGAGGTCATTCAAAGAATGAAACAACTGAGCGGCCAAGAGGTTTCTGATACCTTAAGAAAATTGAACATAATCAAAATGCTGCTTTTAAAGGATGGGGTTTCGACTGTCCAGGAGTTTGCCGGCCATTTTTATGTCAGCAAGACGGTCATCAGAAGTGACCTTGATGAAGTTGAAGAATGGCTGAAAAGATTTGATTTGCAGTTAATGAAGAAACAGGGCCATGGAATTGAAATTGTTGGTGTCGAAAAGAACTGGCGCACTGCTCTTTCACAGATTACGCATATGATCATCAAAGCTGCTGCGGAGGAAAGAAAAGCAATTGAGTCTATATTTGATCAAGGAGAAATTGAATTCACAAAAAATGGGTTAAGAAAACTTGAAAGGGATTTGAAATTCTCTTTTACTGATGAGGCGCTTGAAAACCTTGTAACTCATATATTAATTTCTATCAAACGAGTGAAACAAGGAAGCAGGATTGAACTTCCTGTTGAGGATATCGAGCAAATTGAAAAGAGAACTGAATATCCGGCAATACGGGATTTTGTCAAGGAACTTGAAAAAACTATGGCCATCAAGATTCCCAGGGAGGAGGCTTCCTATATCTCGCTCCGGATATTGGGATCCAAAATATATTACCCTTCAACCATCGATATGGAAAAGATGGGAGAAGAACTTGCCAGGCTGGACCGAGATGCTGTTTCATTTACAAAAAAGCTGATTTCAGCTGTTTCCGATGTATCTGGGGATCCTTTTTACAATGACCATCATCTATTGATTGGACTAGCCTTGCACATGCAAACCTCCTTTTATCGGCTGAAATATTCTTTTCCGGTAGAGAACCCGATGCTGAATGAAATAAAGAAGATGTATTTTACGTTATTTGAAACCATTTACTATGTGATGCCAACTGTTTTGGAAGATTTTCAAATAAGTATCCCGGAAGATGAAATCGCCTATATTACCCTTCACTTCCAGGCTTCATTAGAGAGAATCGGAAGGGACACCCTTAACAACAGAAAGGTTTTGCTCGTTTGTTCAATGGGAGTGGGAATGTCCCAGTTGATGCAGACCAAGCTTGAAAGAAAATTCCATAATCTTGAGATCGTAGGAACTTCTTCGGTGAAAGATGTTAAAAAGGAGATAAACGATAAAAATCCAGACTTTATCATTAGTACAGTCCCATTCGAAAGTGGAACGATTCCCCTTATTACCGTTTCTCCTTTTCTAATGCTGGAGGAGGAGCGGAAGATCAAGGACTTGCTGGAAAACCCTGAACTTGAAAAGAAAGAAATCCACTATCCAACAATTCGCCATTTGATAGAGAAAGAGCTTATTATAATCAACCCGAACCGGGATACAAGACCTGGAATTATCGGTGCGCTATCAGATCTTCTGATAGATAAAGGATATATCCAGCCTGAGTATAAAAAGTCGGTGTTTGTGCGTGAGGAACAATCCTCCACTGTAATTGGCAGCGGGATTGCGATTCCGCATGGGAATCCTGATTTTGTCAGGGAAGCAAGGTTGGCTGTTGCCCTGTTCAATGAACCGATACAATGGGGAAGCGACAGGGTTTCAATCGTAATTCTTCTGGCAATTGACCATGCGAATAAGGGGTTATTAAAAGAGCTTTTCAAGGAAATCTCCCGTCTGATGGAAGATGAATTATCCCTCCGAGCATTGAATGAAATGACTTCACCAGAAGATGCAGTGAGATTCTTCATTCGGTGAAAGCGCTTTTAAATAATCTTTTTTTACCATAACTTACGGTAAAAGAAGTTCTTTTGGATAGGCAATCCGGGATTATGATAAGGATGTAGTTATTAATTATTTATTTTTTTTCTGGGGGGTAAAATAAATGAAGCTATTGGCGATTACATCCTGTCCAAATGGGATTGCCCATACGTATATGGCAGCAGAAAATCTTCAAAAGACAGCAGAAAAACTGGGCGTTTCCATGAAGGTAGAAACTCAAGGTTCGATCGGTGTGGAAAATGAATTTACAGCAGCTGAGATTGCGGAAGCGGATGGCATTATCATCGCTGCAGATAAA
>NZ_JBIQOE010000286.1:0-66752 GCF_047739415.1 Mesobacillus sp.
CTGTATGATATAGTAAAACAAATCCTTTAGCGAGTTGAAGGGAGAAAGTGTATGAGATATTTAACAGCGGGAGAATCACATGGACCGCAGCTAACAACCATTATAGAGGGGATGCCAGCAGGCATGCCGCTAGTAGCAGAAGATATAAACAAAGAGCTTGCGCGCCGGCAGAAAGGTTATGGCCGCGGAAGAAGGATGCAAATTGAAAAGGATCAGGTGCAGATCACTTCAGGGATTCGGCACGGGTATACATTAGGTTCGCCGATTGCCCTGGTTGTAGAGAATAACGATTGGAAGCATTGGACCGGGATTATGGGGCAGGAACCGCTCGACGACCAATCCTCTGACGAAGTGAAAAGGAAGATTTCGCGTCCCCGACCTGGTCACGCAGACTTAAATGGTGCGATTAAATATGGGCATCGCGATATGAGGAATGTTCTCGAACGTTCATCTGCACGGGAAACGACTGTCAGGGTCGCAGCAGGTGCTGCGGCAAAGAAACTGCTGTCGCTTCTGGGTATCGAATTGGTTGCCCATGTTGTGGAAATCGGCGGGGTGAAAGCTGATAAGCAGGATTTCACATCGTTAGAACAGCTCAAAGAAGTAACAGAAGCCTCCCCAGTCAGATGCTTCGATGCTGATGCAGGAACGAAAATGATGGCAGCAATTGATGACGCTAAGCAAAATGGAGACTCTATTGGCGGTGTTGTCGAGGTGATTGCAGAGGGAATGCCCGCTGGAGTGGGCAGTTATGTTCATTATGACCGCAAGCTTGATGGAAAGCTTGCTGCGGCCATTATGAGCATCAATGCTTTTAAGGGTGTTGAAATTGGGATCGGTTTTGAAGCGGCCAGACGGCCTGGCAGTCAGGTCCATGATGAGATAGCCTGGGAAGAGGGACGCGGATACTACCGGAAAACGAACCGGCTTGGAGGGCTTGAAGGCGGGATGACAACGGGAATGCCAATCGTTGTCCGTGGGGTAATGAAACCAATTCCGACTCTTTACAAGCCATTGATGAGTGTCGATATCGATTCCAAGGAACCTTTTGCTGCGAGTATCGAACGATCTGATGCATGTGCTGTCCCCGCGGCGGCAGTGGTTGCGGAAAGCGTTGTTGCCTGGGAGCTTGCCTTTGCTATCGTGGACCAATTTTATGCTGATCGATTTGATACATTGAAGGCATCAATCGAAGAGCAAAGAAGGACTGCGAGGGATTTTTAAAGATGGAGCAAGTGAATATCCAAACAAGTACAAAATCCTATCCAGTACACATCGGAAAAGGTGCTATCCAGCAATTACGTGAAATTATACTTGGTGCCGAAGACAGATATACATCTATCATGGTCATTACTGATGAAACAGTCGCAAAGCATCATCTTGATTCATTCCACGAACATACTTTTCTAGCAGGAACTTTTGAGAAGATTGTCCCATCAGGAGAACAAGCGAAAACTTTCGATGTTTATAAAGAGTGTCTTTCTTCAGCTCTTGAAAATAAACTTGACAGGAAATCGCTGATCATCTCTTTTGGCGGAGGGGCAGTAGGGGATTTAGCAGGATTTGTCGCCGCGACTTATATGAGGGGGATTCGCTTCATACAAGTCCCGACCACTATTCTTGCCCACGATAGTGCGGTGGGAGGGAAAGTGGCGATCAACCATCCATTAGGCAAGAACATGATAGGAGCATTCCATCAACCAGAAGCTGTCGTTTACGATCTGGATTTCCTGCAGACACTCCCTGAACATGAAGTCCGATCAGGCTTTGCTGAAGTAATCAAGCACTCGCTGATAGACGATGAAAACTTCTATAACTGGCTTAGGGGAGAAATCCATTCTTTGGATAAATTGAATGACTCACAGATGCTTGAATTCTTGACAAAGGGGATCCAAGTTAAAGGGGTCGTTATTACAGAGGATGAGAGAGAAACGGGAATCCGTGCATTTTTGAATTTTGGGCACACACTGGGACACGCGATTGAAGCCGAAGCAGGATATGGCAAGGTGACTCACGGGGAGGCAGTGGCAATTGGAATGCTATTTGCCCTTCAGTTGAGCACACAATTGCTTGGACTTGATTTTGATATAGAAGCATTCAAAATCTGGCTTAAGAATCTTGGATATGAAACATCAATCCCATCAGGTCTTTCTAATGAGCAGCTGATCGAAAGAATGAAGCAGGATAAAAAAGCTGTAAACAATACAATTCGTTTCGTTTTACTAGAGAAGGTCGGAGTTCCTGCACTCATCGAAGTCAAGGAAGATATATTGATGATGAACCTGAAGAAGTTTGTAGAAGAGGGGGAGTATGATGATTAGGGGAGTAAGAGGAGCTATTACAGTAAGCGGGAATGATGAGCAGGAAATTATTTCAGCGACTGAAAGGCTTTTAAAAGATGCTATCGTTTCCAATAATATCGCTCCAGATCAAGTTGCATCAATTTTTATTTCTGCAACTGATGATGTGGATGCAGCCTTTCCGGCAAGGGCCTTAAGGAATTTGGAAGGCTGGACCTATGTTCCAGTTATGTGCATGCAAGAATTATCCGTCCCCGGCTCGCTGCAGAAGTGTATCAGAGTCATGATCCATTTCAACACTGAAAAAACACAGGAAGAGGTCAAGCACATTTATCTTGAGGGAGCTGCTGGACTTAGACCTGATTTATAAATTTATCCTTTTTCTGCAAAGCCAAAGAGTGTATGATAAATACATGTTCTTTATCGCTTTAATTAGATAGTGGATTAAAGAGTAGAATAGTCGAGGTGGATAAGATGAGATGGAAAGAGCAGCTTTTAAAGTTAAAACCATACCAGCCTGGTAAATCGATTTCCGAAGTGAAAAGGCAGTATGGTTTATCAGAGATTGTGAAATTAGCTTCAAATGAGAATCCGTTTGGATCTTCAGAAAAAGTAAAAAACGAAATCGCAGGATATGCTGGGAATTTTTCAGTTTATCCTGATGGTTATGCTACCGAACTTCGTACACGTCTGGCAGACCATCTGGGTGTAAAAGAAGGGCAGATCATTCTTGGCAACGGATCAGATGAAATTATCCAGATGATTGCCCGTGGACTGCTCACACCTGAGACAAAAACTGTGATGGCTGCACCAACATTTCCTCAGTATAAACACAACGGTATTATTGAGGGCTGTGAAATAACAGAAATCCCATTGGTAAATGGTGCACATGATTTGGATCGAATGGCTGCTGCTATTGATGATCGGACCACAGTTGTCTGGTTATGCTCTCCGAATAATCCAACGGGGGTCTATATAACCGAAGAAGAATTGACAGCTTTTATGGCACGTGTGCCAAGTCATGTGCTTGTCGTGCTGGATGAAGCATACTTCGAATATGTGACGGCGGAAGATTATCATGATTCATTGAAATTGCTGAAACAATACCAAAATTTAATTATCCTAAGAACTTTTTCGAAAATATACGGCCTTGCCAGCTTCAGGGTTGGTTATGGAATTGCCCACGAGGACACGATTTCTGCACTTGAGCCTGTGAGGGAGCCATTCAATGTAAACTCATTGGCACAAGCTGCAGCCATTGCAGCACTTGATGATCAGGATTTTGTAGAAAAATGCAAAAAAGAAAACCAGGCTGGCTTAGAGCAGTTTTATCAATTCTGTGATAGTGCTGGATTGAGTTATTATCTTTCACAGGGGAATTTCATCCTGATTGACTTTAAAAGGGACGGTCAAGAGGTATTTCAATACCTGCTTGAAAGAGGGTATATCGTCCGTTCCGGGACTGCGCTTGGATTCCCTACATGTGTAAGAATTACAATTGGCTCAATGGAACAAAATCTAGGCGTAATTGAGATTATTAAACAATATTTGAATGTTGATACTGTAATATCTAAATAAGGGTGTGGAATTTATGGAAGGCCGCGTATTGATCATTGGTCTTGGTTTGATTGGCGGCTCTCTGGGGATGTGTATTAAAGCTCAGCATCCGGGGGCAAAGCTCATCGGATTTGATGCGGACGGAGATCAAATGGACCTGGCCATGATGCTCGGTGTCATTGACCGGGCAGCTGGAAGTATTGAAATGGAAGCTCCGAAGGCGGATTTAATCATTATAGCGACACCAGTATTGACCACCGGAAGCATTATTGAATCTTTAGCATCATTGCAGCTTAAAGATGAAGTCATTGTTACCGACACCGGCAGTACAAAGGGGTACATTGCAAAGAAGGCATCCAGTTTGAGAGAAAAAGGAATTGCATTCATTGGCGGCCATCCTATGGCTGGTTCTCATAAAAGCGGAGTAGCTGCAGCAAAGAAAATTCTGTTTGAAAATGCATTCTATCTTCTTACACCTGATACAATAGTCAGAAGTGAGACGGTGGAACGACTAAAAGAATGGCTTTCTGGCACGAGGGCAAAGTTCCTGGATGTATCACCCGAAGAGCATGATTATCTTACAGGGGTGGTCAGCCATTTTCCGCATATCATAGCTGCTTCCCTAGTCCACCAGGCGTCAAGGGCGGATGAAGGAAATCCTCTTGTCAACCGCCTGGCGGCTGGCGGTTTCAGGGATATCACCAGAATCGCATCAAGCAATCCGCAGATGTGGAGAGATATCCTTCTTCAGAACCGGGAAGTCCTTATTTCTCTGTTAACTGACTGGCAAGATGAAATGGGACGGGTAAAAGAATTATTGGTTACTAAAGATAGAGATAGCATCTATGATTTCTTTGATTCGGCAAAAAAATACCGGGATGGTCTTCCTTTAAGCGACAAAGGAGCTATCCCCAGTTTTTATGACCTGTTCGTGGATGTTCCTGACTATCCAGGGGTGATCTCTGAGATCACGGGATACCTGGCGGTTGAAAACATCAGTATAACGAATATAAGAATCATAGAAACTCGTGAAGATATTTATGGCGTCCTGGTGATCAGCTTCCAGACACCTGAAGACCGTGCCAGGGCAAAGGAATCTATCGGGAAAAATACAGACTATGATATGTCTCTTGCAAAGTAGACTGAAGGAGCAGAAATATGTCCGTAAAAACACTTTTAACAAATAGAATCTCTTTGGAAGGTCAGGTTAAAGTACCTGGCGATAAATCAATATCCCATAGAGCAGTCATGTTCGGCTCTATTGCCAATGGAATCACCCGTATCGAAAACTTCCTGCCCGGAGAAGATTGTTTAAGTACGATT
Source organism: Mesobacillus sp. (assembly GCF_047739415.1). GTDB lineage: Bacteria > Bacillota > Bacilli > Bacillales > Cytobacillaceae > Mesobacillus. The sequence goes on from NZ_JBIQOE010000286.1 coordinate 5,181, forward strand.
GCCTGCTTCCGCCAGCTCGGTGTTGATATTTCCCAGAACGGATCCATTGTAACGGTTACCGGAAAAGGTGTGGATGGGTTGGCACAGTCAGAGGAAACGCTGTATGTCGGGAATTCTGGAACAACCATCAGGCTAATGATGGGTATCCTTTCGGGATTGCCTTTCAAATCCAGCCTTGAAGGTGATGAATCGATTGCCAAAAGGCCGATGACTAGAGTGACTCTTCCTCTCGGCAAAATGGGAGCGAGTATTACCGGAAGGAATAATGGGGAATTCACTCCGTTGACGGTGGAAGGCCAAAAGTTAAATGGAATTACATATGAACTGCCAGTAGCAAGCGCGCAGGTGAAATCTGCGATTTTGCTTGCCGGATTACAGGCTGAAGGTGAGACAATCGTTGTTGAGCCAGTGAAAACAAGGGATCATACTGAGCGTATGATCAAGCAGTTTGGCGGCAAAGTTGAGCGTGATGGTGACGCTGTAAAGGTAACTGGCGGACAAAAGCTGAAAAGTGCACAAATAAATGTTCCTGGTGATATTTCATCTGCCGCCTTTTTTCTGGTGGCTGGCGCAATCGTTCCGGGGAGTGACATCTTACTCCGGAATGTTGGTTTAAACCCGACAAGAACAGGAATAATCGATGTGCTTAGAGCAATGGGAGCAGATTTCATTATCGAACCATACGAAGGTGAATTTGCTGAACCTGCTGGGGATATAAGAATTAAGCATTCTAAACTCAAGGGCACAATAGTCGAAGGAAATCTGATTCCTCGATTAATCGATGAAATACCGGTCATTGCTTTGCTGGCAACGCAGGCAGAGGGAAAGACGGTCATTAAGGATGCAGGAGAATTAAAGGTTAAGGAAACAAATCGAATTGATACTGTTGTGAATGAACTCAAGAAACTGGGAGCAAACATTGAGGCTACAGATGATGGCATGATTATACAGGGAAAACAAAGCCTTGATGGCGGAACTATATCAGCACATGGGGACCACAGGATCGGAATGATGCTGTCCATCGCTGCCCTGCTCTGCAAAAGGGATGTCACACTCGAACAAAGTGAAGCGGTCGCCGTTTCTTATCCTGATTTTTTTGATGACTTATATTCACTGGTGCGAAAATAAATAAAGTATTGCTTTGAAGGCCAATCATGATAAATGATGGCCTTCTGCCTTTTAAAAATGTTGCCTTCGCTATAAAAAGGACTGCCGTCGTTATATTCTCGGAATTTCTGCATAGTTTGTCATAAGACCGATAAAGGAGTGGTTTTATGGCATACATTATAGAAAATGTCCATCTCTTGAAGGGACAAGCTTTCACAGATACAAGTATGCTGGTGGAGGACCAGCGAATCATATCGACAACTTCCAAATTTGAACGTTATAACTACATGAGGATGGATGCAGACAACTATATAATGACCCCAACCCATGTTCTCTTTGATACGAAGCTCCCTATAAAAGAATCTTATAAAGTGAGAAAAGAATATTACCTGAATAATTTTATTCTAAAGGGCAGCACGGTTGTATTTACAACAGCAAAGATTCAATTTGAACGGCAGCTCGAAGAAAAGCTTAAGCAAGTGCAAAGTGCTTTGTTAGACAGCCCAATCGATTTTGTTCTGGGGGTCAGCATCCCGCCGCGATTATTGAATCCCGGATTTATTCGGAAGTGTAAGAAGATGAAAGTCCCAGCGATTTTTCTGGAAATCGACGAGATGGACACTTTGAATAGGATGCCCTGGGGATGGATTAAGGAAGCGCTGTTTCCTTATAACTGTCCAATCATTCCAATCTTTCCTGAAAGTAAGCATAAAAAAGGGAGGCAGCTGCAGCTCAATGCCTGGAGCGATTTGATGAAAAAAGAGAAGGTTCCTGCGGTGTATGAAGACTTAGCGAATCCAGGCCCTGTGTCAAGGTCGATTTTAAAGAAGACTGGAATCTTCCCTGAAAAATCAAATCTGCATAGTGGCGGAGAACTCAGCTATAATCTTTACACTATAAGCCCTGAAACAAAATATCGTGATGAGCACGGGTTGTTTTTTCAATCGAAGCATCTTGCAGTGACTGTGGACAAGGGAAAAGTCATTCGCGCGGGTGCCGAGGTTTATTATCGGCCAGGAAAGGGAGAGAATGTTATAATTAAGACACCAGGATTTTTTACAGACAATTACTAAAAAACTCTTCAGGCATTGCTGGTTAATCAGCTGTATGTAAACTGGCAATTATAGATTTGCCTAAAGTAAGGATAGGATGATTGAAATGGTCGGAGTAGAAGAAATAACAAATTATATTGAAAATGGACAGCTAGAAAAAGCAATGGCTGCTTATCAAAGAATACTTGAAAATGGCAGCGACGAAGAAAAATTCCTGCTTTCAGAGGAGTTATTCCGCTTTGGTTTCATGGAAGAAACGGAGGCCTTAATCGAGAGTTTATTGAAGAATTATCCCGATGAGGGCGAACTACATGTTTTGCTCGCTGAGACCCGGATCGAAATGGGCAAAGAGGAAGAGGCAATGCTTTCGCTTGAAAAGGTAGACGAAGAGGACCCTTCTTTTCCTCAAGCACTGCTTCTATTGGCTGACCTGTATCAGATGGAAGGTCTGTTTGAAGTGAGTGAAAAGAAGCTGCTTGAAGCCAAAAGGCTTTTACCGGAGGAGCCAGTCATCGATTTTGCTATTGGTGAGCTGTACGCTTCCCAGGGGAAACTTGTTGAAGCCATCCAGTATTACGAAATGGTGCTTAAGTCACATGAAGAGATTGGCGGGGTGAACATTAACCAGCGTATGGCCGAAGCGTTAAGTGCAGGCGGATCGTTTGAGGAAGCACTCCATTTTTATGAAAAAGCGCTTGAGCAAAAGCTGGAAATTAATACATTGTTCGGCTTTGCTTTTACAGCCTTGCAGGCGGGCTATAATAAAACAGCGATCGATAAGTTCGAGGAACTAAAAGCTCTTGATCCTGAATACCATTCCCTTTACCTCTATCTTGCCAAAGCTTATGAGCGAGAAGAAATGGTCGAAGAGGCATTCGATGCAGTGAAGCAGGGGATTGAGCAGGATGAGTTCAATAAAGACTTATACTTTCATGGTGGCAAATTAGCTTTGAAAATGCCCGATGAGGAAGCGGGCGAAAAATTACTTCGTGAAGCAATCGCTCTTGATCCAGAGTTCATGGAAGGAGTCCTTGTCCTGAACAAACTGCTGCTCAAGCAGGAACGTTATGAAGATGTACTTGAGCTTGTACGTGCAGCAGACATACACGAAGAAGAAGAGGAACCACAGATTCTTTGGGATGAGGCAGTTGCTTACCAGCAAATTGAAGATTTTTCACAGTCATTAAACAAATACCAGCTCGCATATACTTTCTTTAAAGACAACAAAGAATTTTTGACAGACTACGGATATTTTTTAATTGAAGAAGGAAAAATGGCCGACGCCGCCGAAATTTTTAGTAAGTTAGTTGAAAAAGAACCTGGCAATGAAGAATTTCGTGAATTGTTGGAACGCATGACGGAGAATCAGTAACCTTAACAAAAAATTTGAGTTATGCAGAGGAGGGATTCAAAAATGACAACCCCTGTATCTGTCAACGAGAAAAAGGATTTTATCCGCTGGTTTTTAAACCATTACCAGCTTAAAAGGCGGGAATGCGTTTGGATCCTTAACTACTTGATGAGCCATGACCAGCTGATGGAAAAGGTGCACTTTGTGGAAAATGCACAATATTGTCCAAGGGGATTAGTGATGTCGACCCATTGCGTGGATGAAGTACCATTCCGCTTCTTTAAAGAAAACGTGATGACGACAGACGCTGAAAAGTCTTTCCACGACATTCGTTTGAACAGGGAAGAAGAAATTTACATCCAACTAAATTTCCACGCTTCAAACAAAGCCCACCAGTTTGCGGCCGTGCTGGAAGAAAACCCTTATGTTCCAGGCCAGCTCCAAATCAGCGAAAGTGACAAGATGGTAGCAGAGAGATTTCTTGAGGAGAGTATTCAAAAATTCCAAAAAGACAAATTGCTTACCTTGATTGATGAAGCACTGGACAGCCAGGACCAGGAAGCCTTCGAACATCTTACAGAACAATTAAAAAGATTGGGCGCAGTCAATTCGTTATAGCTTGCTTTTGATAGCAGGCTTTTTATTTTGCCTGGTTTTGTGGCTGAGTCGTTGGTTTGGGTCAAAACCCTTTTCTTTTGGACAAGAACTGAACGGGGGGTTCGGAAAATGTCCGAACCTGGTCCTGCTTCGGACAAAACCCAAGGGAGTAGACGTCGAAATGTCCGAACCTGGTCCTGCTTCGGACAAAACATAAGGGAGGAGCCGCGGAAATGTCCGAACCTGGTCCTACTTCGGACAAAGCCCAAGGGAATGGCCGTGGAAATGTCCGACCCGCCCTTACTTCGGACAAAACCAAAAGGTAGAACCACGGAAATGTCCAAACCTAACAAACCATTCGAAAACGAGTTTTAATCATGATATTATAGGGATGGATTGAATGGCGGGGCTTTCAGTCATAGAGTACTTATATTACTTACTTAAGTAGAAACGACAAGAGCCTAATAGAATGATGGAGTTGGTTTTATGAAATGGGTGGCAGCAGATGTAGAGATGTACCAGAAAGCTGCGGAATATGTAGACACGGCAATCGTGCCGCTATTGCCAGTTTCTTTCGGGGATGACATGAAACAAAATGCCTCGATGGCAGAGTTCATAGGAATCCTTACTGCACAGCTGGAAAAGCAGTTTAAGGGACGGATCTTCCTATTTCCTGATTTTGTGTACATAAAAGGACATGAAGCTAGTATAAAAGTCCTGGAGGAATGGGAAACCACTTTATTGGACAAGCAGTTCAAGCATGTGTTTTATGTTACCTCTGACAGCAGCTGGAGACAGCAAGAGAAGGAGTTAACCGGTAACCTGTTATGGCTGCCGTCATTGTCTTTGGAGCATATGCAGGAGCAGCAAAAGGTGGCCATTGTAGAAGACCAGGTGAATCAGCTATTATCTTTGTTCACTGAGAAATGGCAAGAGGATTAATCTTGATGTTATTTTTATCACTGCAAAAAATGTTTTCAACATAGTATTATATTGATTTTGTAATCAGATTGATATATCATGGTTATGTCCTAGTTTTAAAATGTGTTTAAATTATGTCCGTTGGGGACTTAACTTGGGAATAGAGGGGGGAATAGCGTGAGTAAGCATCGTGTTTCAAGACGTCAATTCTTAAACTATACTCTAACAGGTGTAGGCGGTTTCATGGCTGCAGGGATGCTGATGCCAATGGTTCGTTTTGCCGTTGATCCTGTACTAAAGGGTGAAGATGCGGGAGATTTTATCGCGACTCCATTGAAGATCGCAGATATTACTAATGAGCCGCAAAAAGTAAACTTTAGCTTCACACAAAAAGATGCATGGTATGAATCTGAAGAAACTGGAACTGCTTGGGTATTCAAGAACGAAGGCGGGGAAATCATTGCCCTGTCACCAGTATGTAAACACCTTGGATGTGTTGTAGACTGGAATACTGATAAGAAAAATCCGAATATGTTCTTCTGTCCTTGCCACTACGGTCTTTATGAAAAGGACGGTACAAACGTGCCGGGCACACCGCCGTTGGCACCATTGGATGTATATCCAACAAAAGAAAAAGACGGGTTCCTTTATGTAGGAAAAGCCGAACCACGAAAGGGGGCGTAATCTTTGTTGAACAAAATTTACGATTGGGTAGATGAGCGTTTAGATATTACGCCTTTGTGGCGCGATATCGCAGACCATGAGGTTCCTGAGCACGTTAACCCGGCGCACCACTTTTCTGCGTTCGTGTATTGCTTTGGCGGTCTGACGTTTTTCATCACTGTCATTCAGATTCTATCCGGTATGTTCCTGACAATGTATTATGTGCCGGACATCAAGAATGCTTGGGAATCTGTTTATTATCTTCAAAACCAGGTAGCGTTTGGACAAATTGTCCGCGGAATGCATCACTGGGGTGCGAGCCTAGTCATCGTTATGATGTTCTTACATACGCTTCGCGTGTTCTTCCAAGGCGCTTATAAGAAACCTCGTGAATTGAACTGGGTTGTCGGAGTTTTAATTTTCTTCGTAATGTTAGCTCTTGGATTGACAGGATACTTGCTTCCATGGGATATGAAAGCATTATTCGCAACAAAGGTTACATTGCAGATTGCAGAAGCTGTACCATTGATTGGGCCATACATTAAGATATTGCTTTCCGGACATTCAACGATCGTCGGTGCTCAAACCTTGACTCGTTTCTTCGCGATTCACGTATTCTTCCTGCCTGCTGCACTACTAGGCTTGATGGGAGCGCACTTCCTGATGATTCGAAAGCAAGGTATTTCTGGTCCATTGTAAAATTCGAATGAAAAGATTGTGCGAATTGAATTTCGCCCAATGAAACGGAAAAAGGAGGGGATTGCTCGATGCATCGTGGTAAAGGTATGAAGTTCGTGGGTGACTCACGTGTCCCTGCAGAACGTAAGCCTAATATTCCGAAAGATTACTCGGAATACCCTGGCAAAACGGAAGCGTTTTGGCCTAACTTCCTATTGAAGGAATGGATGGTTGGTGCTGTTTTCCTAATCGGATACTTGAGCTTGACTATTGCTCACCCGTCTCCGCTTGAGAGGATTGCCGACCCGACTGATACAGGGTATATTCCATTGCCAGACTGGTATTTCTTATTCTTATATCAACTGCTTAAATATTCATATGCTTCTGGTCCTTATACAGTTATTGGAGCTCTTGTCATCCCGGGTCTTGCATTTGGCGCGCTTATGCTTGCTCCATTTATTGACCGTGGACCTGAGCGTCGCCCGTCTAAGCGTCCGCTTGCGACAGGCTTTATGCTGTTATCAATCGCTGCAGTTTTCTACCTTACTTGGGAATCTGTTGCCACCCATGACTGGGAAGCAGCCAAGAAACAGGGACAGATTGTGGATGTCGAAATCGACAAGAACTCTGATGGATACAAAATTGCACAGGCTCAAACATGTATTTCCTGCCATGGCGGCGAACTTGCCGGTGGAGCTGCAGCACCAAGTTTGTTAGATTCAAAAATGAGTGCTGAAGAAATCGCTGACGTTGCCAAGAATGGTAAAGGAAACATGCCTGCAGTCTTCAAAGGTACGGACGAAGAACTCAAGACACTTGCTGAATTCATCGACGGCCTTAGCAAATAATATTTAAAAGAACCTGCATAAAACTTGCAGGTTCTTTTTTATTGTTTTGGAAATTAGAAAATTATTTAGTTGTGGATATCTACATTTAGTATTTTTAAATCAGCTCCAGCTCGCAATTGTGATCTTGGGAGATAACCACTGGACAGGGAATGAGTAAAAACCCTTTGAAAAAACAGGCAAGGAAAACTTGGCTAATTTTCTATAAACTGTAATAATAGTGATAGAAAACTTTGGATTGGAGATCATCAAAATGATTAAAAAAATATACCCTTTGCTAGGGAATAGATCCGTATTGTGGCTGTTATTTTGGGTGAATGTTTTAGGGACAGCCTATGGGTATTATTGGTACAAGTGGCAGCTTGTCGATACGCCACCGAAATTTCTTCTCTTCGTACCTGATAGTCCTACTGCAAGTTTGTTCTTCGTCTTCGTTTTAGGGGCATTCCTGATGGGAAAAAACTGGCCGCTTATGGAAGCATTGGCTATCGTTAGCTTAGTCAAATATGGCCTTTGGGCGGTTGTCATGAATTTAATGGTATTTTTCGTTTCAGGACAGCTCGATTGGATTGGGCTTATGCTTATGGCATCCCATTTTGCGATGGCAGTGGAAGGTGTCTTATATGCTCCTTTTTATCGAATAAAACCATGGCATTTGATTGTAGCAGCGGTTGTACTTCTTCATAATGAAATCGTTGATTATGTTTTTGAAATGATGCCAAGGTACCATACACTAGATTTGTACATGGACCAGATTGGGTACTTTACATTTTGGTTAAGTATTTTCTCAATCGCCGTGGGGTATTACTTCGCGCTGCGGCCAGATCGATTCACACTTTCACTAAAAAGGTCAAGATAACCCCTGAATTTTGGTCTAACCTTGTCCACCTTCTCATACATTTTAATAGTATTTAGAGGGGGGACAGGAATGAGAGCAAAATATCTTATATTCATTTCGGTGCTTTTGGTATTGATTGCGCCGTTTGCAGCATATGCAGAACCACAGTCGCCTATTGAAGAACTGGACAATATATCCGACCAAGCGCTGCAAATGGTCAAACTTCACCGTTATGATGATGCAAACAGATTGTTGAATCATTTCTCGGAAGAATTCTTGTTAGTCACTGGAGATGGGCGCCCATTTACTATGGATGAACTGCGGATCATTACAGTGGCTCATGATGAAGCAGTTGAAGCGGTGGCTAACACTGATTTGGGACATGCTGAGAGGATGAACAGGGTCACAAAGTTCAGGCTCGTAATTGATGCGATTGCCTCCACTCACCAGCCTCTATGGACTGAGATGGAAGGACCGATCATGACGGTTTTCAATGATATGAAGACTGCGGCTTACGAAGGGGACAATGATCAATTTCATTCGAACCTTAATTCATTTCTGTCTTTATATAACGTCATTTATCCAAGTATGAAGATTGACATCACACCGGAAAGAATCCAAAAAGTTGATGCGAAAGTCAGCTTTATCGATCAGTATCGGCCCCAGGTTCTCCAGGAAGCTTCCAGCCAGGAGGAACTTGAAGTACTTGAATCGGATTTGCAGAATATCTTTGATGATATGACGGAGGATGAAGCAGATCCATCATTGTGGTGGGTAATGATTTCTACTGGTAGCATCATTATTCTTACATTGTCTTATGTGGGCTGGAGAAAATATAATGGTGATAATGATAAAAAGAAAAATGTCCAAAAAGAACGAAAGAATTGACACCTTATCCTAGTATTTATAAAATAGTGATAACAGCAAGAGATGTTAGGGGAGGTACTGGATGTCTATAATAATCTATTTTGCGCTTATTATTTTGATCCCATTATGGGCTCAATTCAAGGTAAAAGGAGCATACAAGAAATACTCACAGGTGGCATCATCGTCCCAAATGACGGGTGCAGAGGTGGCGCGTAAAATTCTCGATGATAACGGTTTATACAATGTTGGCGTCGAGGAAACCAGAGGTTACTTAAGTGACCACTATGATCCGCGTTCAAAGGTTGTACGTTTATCTTCAGATAACTTTTTCGGCCATTCAGTAGCAGCAGCTGCAATTGCTGCTCACGAAGTAGGACATGCGATTCAGGACGCTGAAGACTATTCGTACCTCAGGTTCCGTCATGCGCTTGTTCCAGTGGCAAGCCTAGGTTCAAACTTTTCCTGGATCTTGATCTTGATTGGGATGTTTGCTCAATTAAGCGGCTTGCTATTACTTGGTATCCTTTTCATGGCCGCGGCTGTTGTGTTCCAACTGGTTACTTTGCCGGTTGAATTCAATGCTTCTAACAGGGCAATGGACCAAGTGGTTTCAGCAGGGATCATCAGGAATGATGAAGAAAGGGAAACGAAGAAGGTATTGAATGCTGCTGCTTTGACATATGTAGCTGCTGCAGCTGTTGCAGTACTTGAACTTGTTCGTTTACTAATGATTTACACAGGCATGACTAGTGAAGAATAAAAAAAAATCCGGATATCCGGATTTTTTTTTTATCTTTCCAAAGGAAGTTTGTTTTCATCGAGCGTAAATCCTTCTCCCAGTACATCGTGGACAACGGTAACCGATACAAATGCGTGTGGGTCCACTGAATTAATGACACTTTTCAATCGGACGATTTCATTCTTGGCGACCACGCAGTATAAAACATCTCTTTCCGCTTTCGTATAAGAGCCTACAGCCTTCAGGCTCGTGACTCCGCGATCCATTTCTTTCATGATTTTCGCTGCAATATCCTCATTTTTTTCCGAGATGATCATCGCGCCTCTAGCAGCGTATGAACCTTCCTGCATAAAATCGATCACCCTGGCCCCTATAAAAACGACCACAAGTGTATACATCGCTTCCCTGTAGTTCAAATATGTAATAAGTGAAAGTGTAATGACACCAAAGTCAAACATGAACATTGTCCGGCCCATTGTCCAACCAAAATACTTCTGTGCCAGTCTGGCGATTATATCGACTCCACCCGTAGTTCCGCCGTAACGGAATATGATACCAAGACCAATGCCAATGAACACACCCGCAAACAAGGCCGCTAAAAACAAGTCCTCATATAATGGCATCTCGATTTGATATTTTTGGAATATGCCCAAAAAAATAGAGACGGCTACTGTGCCTATAATTGTATAGATAAATACACTCCGGCCAAGCAGCTTCCAGCCTATGAAAAAAAGCGGCAGGTTCAATAACAGGTTAGTAATGGAAGGAGACCATCCGAATACGAAATAAAGCAAAAGTGTAATTCCGGTGAAACCACCTTCTGCGAGGTTATTTTGCATATTGAAATGAACGAGGCCGAATGAGAAAATAGCCGCACCAAGCAAAATGAATAAGATGTTTTTGATTTTTAAGCCGTTAAGCACGATTTATTCCTCCTAATTAGTACGACTAAAATTACCTGGTAAAGCGATTATATTATATAAAATATAACCAACAAGGGCAATCTTTTACAGAAGAGGGCATAAAGAGTCGCAATTTTCTATGTTCCAAGCCATGTATTGTGTTGAGAGTATTTGGTGGAAAAAAGCTTTATAAGTGATTGCCTATGAATAGTTTGAAATAAAAATATTTGTCAAAGTACCTCCATTAAGCTAACATCGATATAGATAAACATACATAAAAAGGTTGGGTGAGTTTCTTGAGTGGAAAGAAAACGATGAAAGAACTCCAGCAGGAAGTGGATACATATATAAGCCAATTTAAAGAGGGTTACTTCAGTCCCCTGGCTTTGACTGCACGCATGACCGAAGAGCTCGGGGAGCTGGCTCGTGAGGTAAACCATTATTATGGCGAGAAGCCGAAGAAAAATGATGAAAAAGAAAAGACAATTGAAGAAGAGTTGGGAGATATGCTATTTGTGATGATTTGTTTTGCCAACTCTTTAAATATAGACCTTGAAGAAGCACATAACATGGTCATGGAAAAGTTCAATACAAGGGACAAAGACCGCTGGACGAGAAAAGACAGCTAAAGGAGACTAAATATATGGAGAAAGTAAAGATAGTTATTGCAGGACCAAGAGGAAGAATGGGTAAAGAGGCTGTCAATATGGTGCTTGGGACGGATACATATGAACTCGTAGGAGTAGTTGACAGAAAATTTGAAGGAAAGAAAGTTGGTGAGCTCGAGGGCTTTCCAGCGAGTGATGCCTTAATTTATACAGATTTCGAGAAATGTCTCCAGGAAGTTGAGCCAGATGTACTTATTGACCTGACTACACCTGAAGTAGGCATGTTCCATACAAAGACCGCATTGAAATACAAAGTTCGCCCAGTAGTAGGGACAACAGGGTTCAGTAAGGAAGACCTTGAAGAACTTGAACAACTGTGCACTGAACAGGAAACAGGTTGTATTATCGCCCCAAACTTTGCAGTCGGAGCCGTTTTAATGATGAAATTCTCGCAAATGGCTGCCAAGTATTTCAATGACGTTGAGATCATTGAGCTGCACCACGACCAGAAGCTCGATGCGCCTTCTGGTACAGCAGTGAAAACGGCACAAATGATATCTGATGTGCGTGAGCCGAAAACACAGGGACATTCTGACGAAAAGGAAACTATCCAAGGTGCCCGCGGTGCGGATTATGAAGGTATGCACATACACTCAGTAAGGCTTCCTGGGCTGATTGCCCACCAGCAGGTATTATTCGGTGCTGATGGACAAACATTGACAATCCGCCACGATTCATACAATCGAAGTTCCTTTATGTCTGGAGTCAAACTTGCAGTAGATACTGTAATGAAAATGGATGCTTTTGTTTACGGATTAGAGAATATCATTGAATAGGGGAGAAACCATGAACATTGCCTTAATTGCACATGATAGAAAGAAAGATGATCTGGTGGGTTTCGCTGTCGCTTATAAGGAGATTTTTAAAAAGCATACATTATTCGCAACCGGGACAACGGGCTTGAGGATTATTGAAGCAACTGGCTTGGAAGTAACAAGGTTTCAATCCGGTCCTCTTGGTGGTGACCAGGAAATTGGTGCACGGATTGCCAATAATCTTATGGATGCAGTATTTTTCTTCAGGGATCCATTGACTGCCCAACCGCATGAACCTGACGTGACTGCTCTCGTTCGGCTATGTGATGTATATTCTGTTCCGCTTGCGACCAATATGGGAACAGCGGAGATTCTCGTAAAAGGGATTGAAAGAGGAGACCTTGATTGGCGAAATATAGTGAAAGAAGAAACTGGTGATGAACATGGAAGAAATGAAGCTTGATATTCTGGCATTCGGTGCACATGCTGATGACGTGGAAATCGGGATGGGCGGTACAATTGCAAAATATGCTGCTGAAGGAAAATCTATCGGGATTTGTGATTTGACCAAAGCGGAAATGTCTTCAAACGGAACAGTAGAGATTAGGAGCCGTGAAGCAAATGAAGCAGCCGGCATTCTCGGAGTGAAGATGAGGGAAGCACTTGATATGCCAGACAGAGGCTTATTTTTAAAAGAAGAATACATAAGGAAAATTGTTAGAGTGATCAGGCGAAATACTCCGGACATAGTTTTTGCACCATATTTTGATGACCGTCATCCTGACCATGGCAGCTGTGCCCGCCTTGTTGAGGAGGCGGTCTTTTCGGCAGCAGTAAGAAAATATGATGAAGAGAACGGGCTGAAGCCACACAGGCCAAAAGCTTTATATTTTTATATGATCAATGGATTCCATAAACCTGATTTTTTAGTTGATGTATCGGATTATATCCATTTAAAAATCAATGCACTAAATGCTTATGAAAGCCAGTTCATGCAAGGGGCAGGCACTTTTGACACCCCTCTTGTGAACGGCTACATCGAAACAGTCGAAGCACGCGAGAAATTATTCGGCAAGGAAGCCGGCGTCGCATATGCCGAAGGCTTCATGTCCAAAAAACCATTGTTAATCCACAAGGATTTGTTAGGGGAAGGAAAATGAAGAAACTTAAAATTGGCATCACTTGCTACCCGACGGTAGGTGGTTCTGGTGTTGTCGCAACAGAACTCGGGAAGCTGCTGGCGGAGAAAGGTCATGAGATTCATTTCATTTCCTCGAGCCTTCCCTTTCGCCTGAAAAAAATGTACCGAAATATTTATTCGCATGAGGTTGAGGTCAATCAATACTCTGTCTTTCAATACCCTCCATATGATATTGCTCTTGCAAGCAAGATTGCCGAGGTCGCAGTTTTGGAGAATTTAGATGTTCTTCACGTCCATTACGCGATTCCACATGCTGTCTGTGCTATTTTGGCTCGCCAGATGAGCGGCCGAGATCTAAAGATTGTCACTACTCTTCATGGTACGGATATTACCGTACTTGGATACGATCCATCACTCACTGATGCCATACGGTTCGGGATTGAAAAATCGGATTACGTTACAGCTGTGTCTAATTCTCTTATCCAGCAGACTTATGACTTGATCAAACCGGACAAAGAAATTGGCTGTGTGTACAACTTCATAGACACTCGTGTCAACAAACGCATTGATTCTTCTGATCTCAGGAGGGAATATGGAATCCTTCCTGAAGAGAAAGTGGTCATCCATGTATCCAACTTCCGGCCTGTTAAAAGAGTACCAGATGTGATCAAAGCATTCGCAGGCATCGCAGAAAAAATGCCGGCTAAGCTTTTGCTTGTTGGGGATGGACCAGAAATGAAGATTGTATGCAATCTTGCAAGTGAATTGGGGATTCGAGACAAAGTCCTGCTGCTTGGAAAACAGGAAAGGGTAGAAGAACTATATTCCTTAAGTGACTTGATGCTTCTCCTCTCAGAAAAAGAAAGCTTCGGATTGGTAGCTTTAGAAGCTATGGCTTGCGGCGTACCATGTATCGGTACGGATGTAGGAGGGATTCCAGAAGTGATTTTGGACGGTAAGACGGGTTACATATGTGAATTAGGAAATATCAAAGAGATAACAGAAAAAGCTGTTAATATACTATCAAATCCTGAAATCCACAAGCGTTTTGCTGAGAACTCGGTAGAAAGGGCAGAAAAAAGCTTCAGCGCTGAACGAATCGTATCAGAATATGAAAGTATCTACTATAGTATCGTCGAGCAGGGTCAACTATGATTGGTCAGCCATTCAGACAGGCAGTACCTGTCCTTCAATTAATCGAAGAAGCTGGGTTTGAAGCGTATTTTGTCGGCGGCTCTGTCAGGGATCAAATCCTCGGTCGGGAAATATCCGATGTTGATATCGCAACCTCAGCGTTACCTGAGGAGTTAAAACTGATTTTCCCTAAAACCAATGATGTGGGAATTGAACATGGAACAATTCTCGTCCATTATAAAGGCGAACATTATGAAATAACGACATTCCGTTCCGAAGAAAACTACACAGATTTCCGCAGACCCGATAAGGTTTCTTTCATTCGGTCATTAAATGAGGACCTGCAGCGACGTGACTTCACGATGAATGCGATGGCTATGGACAAAGAAGGAAACATTATCGATCCTTTCTCGGGCAAAGAAGCGATAAACAAAAAAGAAATTGTGACAGTAGGTAATCCAGATGAACGTTTCAGTGAAGATGCATTGAGGATGCTTAGGGCTGTTAGATTTCAGTCACAATTATCTTTTTCGATTGAAAAGCAGACTTTAGAATCGCTCACAGGTCACTGTCATCTACTGGAGAACATAGCGGTAGAACGCAAAACTGTTGAATTCGAAAAATTGCTTAAGGGGCCAGCCAGGAGCGAAGCAGTCCAATTGCTGGCGAATAGTGGCATGATTCAATATTTGCCAGGATTGAAAGGTCAATGTGATGAAGTAATACGCTTTTCAAGACATCTAAGAGAGAATTTCCAACTGGCGGAATCATGGGTACTGCTGGTATTTGAATTAGGTTTGAAAGACAAAGAAATTGAAGGGTTCCTGAGAGAATGGAAGCTGCCAGTCCAGAAGATTAAACGGATTAAACAAATTCATGGGTTGTTATTACATCGCCTTAAAAATGAATGGAATCTGGAATTGGTTTATAACGCAGGATTGGAAAATGCAATTAGCGCTGAAATGGTGTTTGCGTCCCTGCAAAATATTGTTGGCAGCATCGAAAAAATCAGGGAATTGCATGGGCGGCTTCCGATCAAGCAACGAAGAGAATTGAGCGTAACGGGGGTTGATGTTATGGACTTGCTGGATAAACAGCCTGGTCCCTGGCTGCGCGAGTTTCTTGAGGAAATCGAACGTTCTGTAATCTATGGCATCGTGCCAAATGAGAAGGAGAAAATAAAGGAATGGCTGAACGCGTCCAATCTGAGATCAGAAAAAAATTGATAGATGCTTTTACAAAAAATGAAACTGAATATTTATCCGGTCAACATCTGGCTGACATTGCGGGTTGTACACGTACTGCGGTGTGGAAGCATATTGAGGAGCTTCGAAAGGAAGGTTTTGAATTTGAGGCGGTCAGAAGAAAAGGATACAAAATTATCTCAATCCCTGACAATATGTCTGCAGATAAAATAAATCTTGGCTTAAACACAAAAATTTTAGGCAGGAATCTGCACTATCATGACAGCGTGGAATCCACTCAAAGAATTGCGTATAAACTAGCTTATGATAATGCCGAAGAGGGAACTGTGGTGATTGCCGAAGAACAAACTGCGGGCAGAGGGAGAATGGACCGGAAGTGGCATTCTCCCAAATATACAGGTATATGGATGAGCCTCATCCTCAGGCCGAAAATCCCTATCCCGAAGGCTCCGCAGCTGACGTTGATTACTGCAGTAGGAGTTGTGCAGGCTATAGAGGAAGTAACAGGCTTATTGCCTGAAATAAAATGGCCGAATGATATTCTCATTAACGGCAAGAAAATTACCGGAATCCTTACCGAGCTTCAGGCTGAATCAGATCGAATTAATTCAATCATTATCGGAATCGGCATCAATGTAAATACAAGTATAGAAGATTTTCCTGAAGATATCCGAACAAACGCTTCGTCGCTCGCTATAGAAACCGGCAATATAATAGACAGGGAAAAATTGATTCGGACAATACTAGAAAATTTGGAGAAATTGTATTTACTTTATCTCGAAAAAGGCTTTTTTCCGATTAAGCTGATGTGGGAAAGCTACGCTATAAGCATCGGTAAACAGATCACTGCAAGGACCCTAACTGGGGAGATCAAAGGGAAAGCCACCGGGATTACTGAAGACGGAGTTCTTTTAATAGAGGATTCAGCAGGGGAAATTCATAACATTTACTCCGCGGATATCCAGATAGAAGGTTAACTCAGTTATGTAGCCAAAAAAGCAGTCATTTGCTATAATCAATCTGGGCGGTATCGAGAGAACTGCACCTTGTTGATTTATTTTATAAAAAAATAGTTCTGCCTGGATCCGATAGCGGACTGGGACAGAGGGATGAAACAAGTACAGGCTTCAAAGGGTCCTTCTGGTATAGATGGGTCCTTTTTTTAGTGTCTGGCATTGATGGATTGTTTTATCTCCTCTTCAAAAAAAGGGAGGAATGGTAATGAAACAAACAACTGATTTCTTAAAAATGAAGCAAACGGGCAACAAGATCGTCATGGTGACAGCCTATGATTATCCTTCAGCCAAGCATGCAGAACAGGCTGAAGCTGATATGATCCTCGTGGGTGATTCCCTTGGAATGGTCGTGCTTGGCTATGACTCGACTGTACCAGTGACAATGGAGGATATGATTCACCATTCGAAAGCTGTCAGGCGGGGAGCAGGCAATACATTCATTGTTGTCGATTTGCCATTTATGAGCTATCATCTGTCGATCAAAGACACGCTTATAAACGGTGCGAGAATCATGCAGGAAACAGGGGCAAACGCTGTGAAATTAGAAGGTGCCGATGAGGTTATTGACCATATAAAAGCACTGACGAAGGCAGGAGTTCCTGTCGTAGCACATCTTGGCCTCACCCCGCAATCTGTAGGCGTACTTGGCGGATATAAAGTGCAGGGGAAGAGCGCGGATGCGGCCAAAAAACTGATTGATGACGCAAAAAAATGCGAAGAGGCAGGCGCCTTTGCTGTTGTGCTCGAATGCGTACCTAAACAGCTTGCAGAACAAGTCAGCCAGGCCCTGGCAATCCCGACAATTGGAATCGGGGCTGGAGCTGAGGTGGACGGCCAGGTGCTTGTATACCACGATATAATCACTTATGGCGTGGACCGTGTCCCTAAATTTGTAAAACAGTATACGAATGTAAATGAATTGATCTCTTCAGGGCTCAATGCCTATGTATCCGAAGTCAGACACAAGGCTTTCCCAGAAGATAAACATAGCTTTACCATGAAAGAAGAAGAATTGCTGGCACTGTACGGGGGAAAAGAATGAAGATCATTAGAACAATCACCGAGATGCAGGAACAGATGCAAAAATTAAAATCTGAAGGGAAATCCATTGGATATGTACCAACCATGGGTTTCCTGCATGAAGGCCATATATCATTGATGGAGAGGGCTCGTCCGGAAAATGACCTTGTCGTCCTGAGCATTTTCGTGAACCCGCTCCAATTTGGTCCTACAGAGGATTTGGATGCCTACCCTCGGGACTTTGAGCGCGACCATAAGATTGCGGAGGCTGAGGGGGTAGATTTTATATTCTATCCTTCTGCTGAAGAAATGTATCCGGATAATGCTTCAGTTAGAATATCTGTTGTCGACCGGACAAATGTCCTTTGCGGCAAATCAAGGCCAGGGCATTTTGACGGGGTAGCAACTGTCTTAATCAAGCTTTTTAATATCATCCAGCCAACGAGGGCATATTTTGGCCTCAAGGATGCCCAGCAGGTCGCAGTGGTCGATGGCCTGATCAAGGATTTCAATTTTCCGATAGAATTGATTCCGGTTGAAACAGTACGTGAAGAAAATGGCCTTGCAAAAAGTTCGAGAAATGTCTATTTAAGTGAAGATGAAAGACAACAGGCAGTTGAACTTAGCAGAAGCCTGGATATGGCGAGAATCGCCATAGAGAGAGGCGAAAGAAATCCGTGTGAACTTGTTGAAATGGTGAAACATCATATACATGAGAATACGTCAGGTATAGTTGATTATGTTGAAATCTATTCTTATCCTGAGCTGCAAGAGTTGGAGACATTGAAGGGGAAAGTGATCATTGCCCTTGCGGTGAAGTTTTCTAAAGCAAGACTGATTGACAATGCCATTTTAGAAGTAGAATAATTTATATAGGGGGATTTTATACCATGTTCCGCACCATGATGAATGCTAAAATACATCGAGCAAGAGTAACTGAAGCCAATTTGAACTATGTCGGCAGCATCACCATCGACACTGATATTCTGGACGCAGTCGGAATGGTAGCTAATGAAAAGGTTCAAATTGTCAATAATAATAATGGCGCACGTTTCGAAACTTATATTATTCCTGGGGAAAGAGGGAGCGGAGTAGTGTGCTTGAATGGGGCAGCAGCCCGTCTAGTCCATGAGGGTGACGTAGTGATCATCATTTCCTATGCGCTTGTTCCTGAAGAGAAGGTTTCGTCTCACCAGCCAAAAGTAGCGTTGATGGATGAGAATAACCGTATAGTAGAAATGCTTCATGCTGAACCTGAAAGATCGGTGTTCTTATAAAGCCAGAAAACTCCCGAACCATCGGGAGTTTTTTCATACGGTTTTTCAACAGGTTTCAAGGTCGGTCTATGATATAAGAGTATACTCAAAAGGATAACCAACGACAAAAAGATATCCAAAAGTATTCAAAATGGCAATAATATAAGTAGGACTAAAAGGATTAAATCTAATAGATGGGCGATGCACGCACTGTGCCGCTTTCACTTTCATATTTTTTATGATACGGTTTTGTTTGACTGAATGTTAGAGGTGTATTGAAGAATGAGCCAAAAATTTGTGGTTGTAGATTTAGAAACAACGGGCAATTCCCCTAAAAAGGGTGACAGTATTATACAATTTGGAGCAGTGATCATTGAAGATGGTAAGATTACTGGCCGATTCTCCTCGCTTGTCAATCCATTGCGGGAGATTCCTGCTTTCATTGAAGAGTTGACAGGAATTTCTGATTCAATGGTAAAGGATGCTCCATTATTTAAGGAAATCGCTCCGCAGGTTTCTGATATGCTTGAAGATGCTTATTTTGTGGCTCATAATGTCTTATTTGATCTTTCCTTTTTACAAGAAGAATTATTAAATTCAGGACAGGAAGGGTTTTATGGTCCTGTTATAGATACTGTGGAAATGGCAAGAATCCTGTATCCGACTGCTGACAGTTATAAACTGACTGATTTGGCCGCAAGGGAGGGTTTGCACCATGACCGCCCTCATCAGGCTGATAGTGATGCACAAGTGACAGCAGAACTGCTTCTGATTATGCTTGAGGATATAAATGCGTTGCCTTTGGTCACAGTCAAAGAGCTGGCAAAGCTTTCAGAGGGGCTGAAGAGTGATCTTCACTTAATTTTTGATGATGTCTTGAATGTGATGGAGAGCAGACTGGAGATCTTACCTGAACATATTGAGGTCTACCGCGGGATTGCCTTGAAAAAGAGAGCGGTGATCAGCAAGATTATCCAAAGTGCTATTGCGTATCCGGAATCAGTAAAGGAAAAGGTGACTTTACTCCAAAAGGCATTTTCTGGATATGAAATCAGGCACGGACAGTTCGAGATGATGGACAGCGTACGTGAAGCATTCTCGAACAATGGCCATGCTTTGATTGAAGCGGGAACGGGTGTAGGAAAGTCCCTCGGGTATTTGATTCCTGCAGCAATTTTTTCATTGGAGAGTAATGACCCGGTTGTGATCAGTACCTACACAACACAGCTTCAGGAACAGCTCTTATTCAATGACATCCCAAAACTTGCACAGGTATTGGGAACAACCATAAATGCATCGTTAATTAAAGGCAGGAACAACTATATCAGCATGGCCCGGTTTGAGCACTCTCTGAGGGAGGTAGAGGAGAATTACGATACAGCCCTTACTAAAATGCAAATCCTTGTTTGGCTTACGCAAACAGAAACTGGAGACTTTGATGAACTCAATTTGTCCAGCGGGGGCATGCTCTTCTGGAGTAAAGTGAAAAATGAACGCTCGCTTTTCCTCAAGACGAAGCACTGGGAGAATCATGATTTTTATCAAAGGGCTATCGAAAAAGCCCATAATGCGGATATTTTGATCACTAACCATTCAATGCTGCTTGCCGACCTTGTTTCAGAGAAGGGGCCGCTGCCGAATTATGACTATGCAGTACTTGATGAAGGTCATCAATTCGAAAAGGCGGCAGGAAAGTATTTTGGCAAGTCACTGGATTATCTTGCTGTCAGGCTCGTACTGAATCAGCTTGGTTTATATGACCAAAACCAGTTGTTCTATAAATTGGAGACATTGCTTAACAATAATAACGGTGATCTGGGAAGCAGCAGGCTCCATACGTTTGAAATCAATCAGTTGATATCTGATTTGGTATATGAAACAGAAGAGCTCTTCAAGCTTGCGGGAACATATGCAAGAAAAGCGTTGAAGAATAAATCTTATGGCAGCAAATTGAATGCAAGCATGGTTCCGGACAGGGATAACCGGATTTGGACCGCATTGAAAACAACCGCAGAAAGGTTTTATTTCCACTTAAAGGATTTAATCACCGCTCTGGAAGGAAGGCTGGATGAGGCGGGGAAAAGCACTCATCGCTATACAGGCGTGCAGCAATCAATCCTTGAAGAGGTTGTGTCAGTTAAAGAAGATTTGGAAAAAATCCGCATTACGGCTAGGACTCTTTTTATGGACGAAAGTGGTTATGTGAGATGGATTGAGGCAGATATGAGGGCTTTGCAAAATTCAACGACAATCTTTTCACGACCTGTTTATGTATCTGATTATTTGTCAGAACAATTTTTTGCGAAAAAAAGAAGTGTAGTCGTTACATCAGCAACCCTTTCTGTTAATAATTCTTTCACCTTTATTAAAAGGGAATTAGGACTGCGAAATACGCTGATGGAAAAGCAAATTCCATCGCCATTTTCCTATGAGTCTCAGGTCAAGCTCATTGTCCCAGATGACTTGCCGGATATAAAGTCTGTATCTAATGATGACTATGTGGCAGCCATTACGGAACATATCATCTCGATTGCAGAAGCAACTAAGGGCCGGATGCTGATTTTGTTCACATCGCATGAGATGCTGAAAAAGACGTATGAACTAATAAAGGAGAGCGGCCTCCTTGAAGAATTTATTTTGATTGCCCAGGGGATTACTGCAGGCAGCAGGACAAGACTGACCAGAAACTTCAAACGGTTCGACAAAGCGATTTTATTCGGGACCAGCAGTTTCTGGGAGGGTGTTGATATTCCGGGAGAGGATCTATCATGTTTGATAATCGTGAGGCTGCCATTTACACCGCCAGATGAACCAATAACAGCTGCAAAATGTGCTTTGATCAAGGAAAACGGTGGCAGCCCTTTCTCTGAATTGTCTCTCCCTGAAGCCGTCCTGAGATTTAAACAAGGGTTTGGAAGACTAATCCGTACATCAAACGATAGAGGCCTGATTCTAATCTTTGATCGAAGGCTTGTTACCACCTCATACGGAAGTGCATTTTTACAATCGGTACCTGGCGTTCCAGTTGAGAAAGGATCTATAACAGAAATAGTCGATATGATTCATGATTGGTTGTAGTACTTTTCCGAGGAAGACGCTTTTTTTAAAAGCCTTTTATAATTTTAGCTAAATGACACACTCTATAGCTAGAAGTAATTGGAGGAGTGTACATGAAGCTGTTATTAGCAATCCTGGCATTTATGAACTGGTATTATTTCCCTTATGAATCACCTTCTGCTCCAGTGGAGGTTGAAGGGGTAGATGTAAATCTGAAAAGAAATGAATTGGCATTTACTTTTTTAGCATTAAGCGATGGAGAGGCAGCGCTGATTCAGCACGCTAATGGTGAGAATATACTGGTGAATACGGGTGGTAAGGAAACATTAAAAGAACTTGAACGGCTGCTAACTCTTTTTCATGTTAATGATTTATCGACTATTATTTTGACCTCAAATGCGGGGCAGGAAAACCTTAATCAAATAATCCAAAAATACAATGTACGCAGGATATTAACAGGACAAGCTGGTAATCAGATTCTTGCAGAAGCATCAATTCCGACTGAAGTGAAGGTTCAAACCTGGAAGCAGGGAGATTTGTTAAAGCTAATGCCAGGGTTGACTGCAGAAGCCATTTTCGATGGCAGTGAAGAGAAAGAAGGCACAGATATTTCTTTTCAATTTTTTCATCATCAAATTTTTTATGTTAGTTCAGCTAGTCATGCTTCTGAACAAGCCTTTCTTGCCGAACCACTGAAGAATGTCAATATTGTCAAATTGCCGTTTTTTGCTGCAAAAGGCTCTTTTTCAGATTTGCTGATCGAGCATCTTGATCCTCAGCTGGCAGTCATCTTCAAATCAAATTCAATTAAACCGGATCCGGATTTAGTGGAGATGCTGCATGAAGCCTGGATTGATGTTTATTTCACAAAGCAGCATGGTACTGTTACAATTAAGCTTACTGATTCAACTTATGATGTCATCACGATTTTGAGTGAAGAATAATAGCTGGTTTGATTTAGGTGATTTTACTACAATTTTCAGCTGGAGATGCAGGTGTCGAAAACATAAAACGGGCTGAAGAAAAACTGCGCATATTCTGCGCAGCCATTTTTGATGTTTGGACTAGAAAAGTTTTTTTGTGTGTCAGCAATACTCTTACCAGTGAGGACCATCTCCTGATATAATGAGTGGTGTTAATTGTATTGTTGCCAGCTGAACGCTCATATATAAATGACAAAAATTGTGTGAGAGGAGAGGAAGCGGGCATGGAAAGCAAAATTGAAGTAGTTTCGACTGTAAAGGTCCAGAATAGTCCTGATTTGTATAAAATTGTAGATGCACTAAACAGGACTTTAAAGCGTGATGACCTCATGTTCGGTCTTGCATTGGATCAGGATGATAAAGAAAAAGCAATCTTTACGATTTACCGCACATGATTAAGAAGGAATAAATGGACTGAGCTGCTGTTTTTAATAATTGTTAAAGCAGTGAATTAAACATACATAAAGAAGGGGATACATGTGAAGAAATGGATATTTTTCAGTATCCTCATTGTTGTTACAATTGTGGGGATTCTGGTCAATGTATACTTAAATGCGGTTGAGCCAGTGAAGGCAGCAGAAAAAGAGGCTGTTCAAATTGCGTCAAATGAAACTAACCTTTCAGATTTTACAAACTTCAGTTTGTATAGTGGTGAAGAGACTTATTATGTGATGACGGGGAAAAATGCCAAACAGGAAGATGTTTATGTTTGGATCAATGAAAAAAACAGCGAAGTTATCACGAGAAATGCGAAAAATGGTATCACGAAAAAAGAAGCTTTAAATAAACTATATCAGGAAAAAAATCCGAATGAAATTATTGAAGTAAGGCTAGGCATGGCCAGAATCCAAAAGACGGACAGGCCGGCATGGGAAATTTTTTACCGAAACAACAACGACACAATAAATTATTATTATGTCGATTTCGATACCGGTGAAAAACTGAGAGCCATTGATAATTTGTGATTCTCATTCGGCAAATTTTTGAATCAAGATGAAATGTTGGACAATACGATATTATTAAATATTTAATCATAGCCACGTGCAAAAAATAGGAGGTAAAGGGATGGAGATCCAATTAGCCAGCAGAGTGGGAGCACTCACTCCTTCATCAACTTTGGCAATTACCGCGAAAGCAAAAGAATTGAAGGCGCAAGGGAAAGACGTGATAGGACTAGGAGCGGGAGAACCTGACTTCAATACGCCGCAGCATATTATTGATGCTGCTGTTAAGTCCATGAATGAGGGCTTCACTAAGTACACCCCATCTGGCGGGCTGCCGGAGTTGAAAAAGGAAATCGCAGCGAAGTTAAAAGGTGATCAAGGGCTCGAATATCAGTTGAATGAAATCATCGTAACAAGTGGAGCTAAGCATGGCTTGTACACCCTTTTCCAAGTCATCCTTGATGAAGGTGACGAAGTGATCATACCGATTCCTTATTGGGTCAGCTATCCTGAGCAGGTGAAGCTTGCAGGAGGAAATCCTGTCTATGTTGAAGGGCTTGAACAGAACAACTTCAAAATCACCCCTGAACAACTAGAAGAAAAGGTCACCGACAAAACAAAGGCGGTCATCATTAATTCCCCTAGCAACCCTACAGGAATGGTATATTCCCAAGAGGAATTGAAGGCTCTTGGTGATGTATGTATTGATAAGGGTATCCTGATTATATCTGATGAGATTTATGAAAAATTAATTTATGGCAATGCTGAGCATAACTCAATTGCTGAACTCTCAGAAGAGCTTAAAAAGCAGACGATCATCATCAACGGCGTGTCCAAGTCCCATTCAATGACAGGCTGGAGAATCGGTTATGCAGCTGGTAACAGTAAAATTATCAAAGCAATGACTGACCTGGCAAGCCATAGCACGTCAAATCCAACGACACCTGCCCAGTATGCAACGATTGCAGCTTACGCAGGGTCCCAGGATGCTGTAGAAACAATGCGTACGGCGTTTGAGGAAAGACTTGAAATCATCCATGGCAAGCTGAATGAAATACCGGGAATCAGCTGTATAAAGCCTCAGGGAGCATTTTACCTGTTCCCAAATGCAAAAGAAGCCGCTCTAATGACGGGCTGCAAGGATGTGGATGAGTTTGCAGAAGTATTGCTGACAGAAGCGAATGTTGCGGTAGTTCCTGGATCGGGATTTGGAGCTCCAGACTACATGCGACTGTCATACGCGACATCCCTTGACCACCTAGAGGAAGCGATCAGCAGAATTCATCAATTTATTGACAGCAAGTCTTAATCTCTAGTCCCGCACTCGGGCTTCGGGCTTGGTCTTGAAAGAACAGTAGCGAGGATCAGCGGGGTAGCACACGTACGTGAATCGATCCCATTCCCACGTTTGCTGAACCGTCTTTACCCATAAAAAACGAAAAGGCCCGTTCATTGCGGGCCTTGTTGTATTTTAGGGAAGCTTGTTTTATTTTGTCTGGTTTAGCTTTCTTTATCGCTATTTTTCGACTAATTTCCCTTTTTAATCTTTTTCTATTTTATTACCAGCCGGGCTTGTTCATGCTATACTATGAAAAGAGGTGTCCGGAATGAAAAAAGCAGATATGTTAGATTGGCTGAAAGAGGGGAATGTTACAATTCCTGCCGTATTGCTTACGCAGTACAAAGAAATGAGATTGAACGAACAAGAATTAGCATTATTACTTCATGTATTCTATTTTTCTGAAAAAGGAAATGAATTTCCTACGCCTACGGAACTTGCAGCCCGCATGACGATATCGGCTTTCGAATGTACAGATTTGCTCCGAGCACTGATTCAAAGAGGGTTTATATCGATAAGTGACGGGAATTCTACGGACGGAATCAGATATGAAAAATACTCCCTGGAACCGCTGTGGGAAAAGCTGTTTGATCAGTTTATGCTCAAACGGAAACAGGAAAAAGAGATGACCAACCAGAAGGAAGAAACGGATTTATATACAGCGTTTGAAAGGGAATTCGGCCGGCCGTTATCACCCTTTGAATGCGAGTCACTGGCAATGTGGATGGATGATGATCACCATGACCCTATCATTATTAAAGCTGCATTAAGAGAAGCTGTCATTTCTGGCAAATTGAATTTTCGGTACATAGACCGGATTCTTTTTGAATGGAAGAAGAATGGGATCAAAACGATCGAACAAGCCAAAAGTTATGGAAGGAAATTCAGGCAGCACCAAAGTGCTCAAAAGACAGGGAAGGAAGAAACGAAAGTTTCTGCGAATCCTGTTCCATTTTATAACTGGCTTGAACAGTAATTGTAATGAGAGAATGCATCTATTCTCTCTTTTTTTAGGTTCTATTCGATACGTGATGTCTTTATTTATATTGAAAGTCGTAAATTTAGAAATGTGGTGAGATATATGTTAAATAAACAGCAAATCCGGTTTTGCCTTGATGAAATGGGAAGGATGTTTCCTAATGCGCATTGCGAGCTGGTTCACTCTAACCCATTTGAACTGGTCATTGCTGTCGCCCTATCTGCTCAGTGCACTGATGCTCTGGTGAATAAGGTGACCAAAAACTTATTCCAAAAATACAAAAGTCCTGAGGATTTTTTGAGTGTTTCATTGGAAGAACTGCAGCAGGACATTCGGTCAATTGGATTATATCGCAATAAAGCAAAAAATATCCAAAAGCTTTGCAGGATGATTATTGATGAGTATGGCGGGGAGGTGCCGCGGGACAGGGATGAATTGACAAAGCTTCCTGGCGTTGGACGAAAAACAGCTAATGTCGTGGTTTCAGTCGCTTTCGGGATACCTGCCATTGCAGTTGATACACATGTGGAGCGGGTCAGCAAACGCCTGGCTTTTTGCCGCTGGAAGGATTCAGTTCTTGAGGTTGAGAAGACATTGATGAGAAAGGTTCCTGAGGAAGAATGGTCCATTACGCATCACAGGATGATTTTCTTTGGACGATACCATTGTAAAGCCCAGAATCCCAAGTGTGAAACATGTCCTTTACTGGAGGTATGCAGAGAGGGCAAAAAAAGAATGAGAGCAAAAGCGTAATGGAAAGAACAGATAGTTCCTCCCAGGATTTTGTACAAGCAGTGGAGATGGTTCTCAGTGAATGGGTGCAGTGCAAGGTTGAACTAGATATTCACTTTAAGAACAGGGATAGCGATAGGGCACTGCCATTGATGAAGAGTGCGATAGATTTATTTGAACAGTTTCTTTTTCTTTCAAATAGCCTGAATCAAGATTTATATTCGATTAATGACTGTAAAATCAAACCGGTGAATGTAGAAGAAAGGCTTGATTTTATTGTTTCAAGACCCAAACTTTTTCATTCTTATAAACAACTTGCTGAGTTGTTCGCTGAACAGGAAAAACAGTTTGCCAAACAAGCGGCATTAAATAGAGCAAAAAACAAACGTCCTGATTAGAATCAGGACGTTTGTTTTTTTTAGAACTGGTTATGTGCCAGGGAGTGCATTCTCATCACCGTCATCATTACCATCATTATTTCCATTACCATTGCCGTTTCCATTACTGTTCCCGTTCCCGTTTTCGTTATCATTTCCTTGGCCATCTTCATTTCCTTCTTCATTCTCATCTTCTTCATTTTCATTCTCGCCATCTTCTGGTTCAGGAAGGAGTGGTTCTGGAACTTCAACTTTAAGGTTGGCCGGGTCGGAGCGCTGTTCACCACGTATCGCTGTGACTTTGAAAGAATAAATTCCGCCTGGAACTGCATTGGCGATTTTTAAGCCTGTCTCTGCTGTAGTGGTCAGAGTTTGCTCAGGACCTTCATCAAGGGAAGCAGTAACCTCAAATTGGATACCCTCTTTATTCTCCTGATTGAATTCCCAGCTCAGGATGATTTCATTTTTCGATTCATCGTATTTTGCTTCAAGCTTTGAAGGTGTTTCAAGCTTTTCAAACTTCTTGGAAGTTTCCTTAGGAACATTGCCCTTTACAGCCCACTCGTAAAGAATTTCATCCTTTGGAGTATATTCACTTGCAAGCTTTGCAGGCATCGTACCTTTTTCGATTTTGACTCTTTCTACACTCTTTGGAACAGTAAAATCAGGTGTATCTATGTCTTTAGATACATAGGTCATCAGGTTCTTGAACAGAGTCTGTGATATTTTTTGTTCATTACCGTACAGTGCCGTCTTTCTGTCGCTATAACCGGTCCAGACGGATGCTGTATATCTTGTTGTATAGCCCACAAACCAGGAATCAGGGACACCGCCATTTTTAATCCCCCATTTTTTGATATCTTCCGGTGTGTAGTTCGTTGTTCCTGTTTTTCCAGCAACATGAAGGTTTGGAATGTTTGCGTAAGTTGCTCCTGTACCTTGCTTGATCGCCGTCTTAAGCATATCGGAGATCATGAATGCAGTGTAATCCTTCATGACCACTTCCGTCTCAGGTGTCAAATCAATTTCCGTCTTGTCACGGAGTACAACCTTTTTGACTGAGTATGGCTCTGTAAAGAAACCATTGTTACCAAAGGCTGCATATGCACCAGCCATTTCAATTGGAGCTATTTCATGAGCCCCAATTGAAGCAGATTCAAAAATAGGATCATTTAGTGTTAAACCGAGCTTGACCCCGAATTCTCTTGCCTTTTCGTTACCTACTGCCTGGAAGGCTTGCAGGGCAGGGATGTTGATTGATTTTGCCAGAGCCATTCTCATGGTCATGACTCCGTTATACTTGTCGTTCCAGTTGCCAATCGGTTCGCCGTTTGAATAGGTCATCGGCTTATCTTCAAGCATATGGTAGGTACCCCAGCGTAAATGCTCAATCGCCGGACCATAGTCAAGGATTGGTTTGATGGTTGATCCTGGCTGTCTTTTTACATCAATCGCATAATTCAGGCCGCGTTTGACCTGCTGCTTCCTGCCACCGCCAATTGCGCGTATTTCCCCGGATTTCGTATCAAGCAGCGTGATGCCAGCTTGCATTTCATCATTAGGGAATTGTACAGCAGCATCTGTATTAAGGATGGTCTCTACGTGTTTTTGTGCATTTTGATCCAGTGTTGTATAAATCTCAAGTCCATCGGAAAAAATATCAAAATCAGTTTTTTCGGTTACTTCTTCGATGACCATATCGACAAACGCATCGAATGGCTCTTCATCCTTGTTCTTCCTGTTTTCTTCCTTGACGAGACTGGATTCCACAGGAATCTTTTGTGCTTTTTCCATCTCTTCCTTTGATATGAATCCATGCTGGTTCATCAGGGATAAAACAATATTCCTGCGCTTCTCTGCTTTTTCTGGATTCGTAAAAGGATTGTAATTATTAGGGCTCTGAGGCATTCCTGCAAGCAGGGCGGCTTCATGAAGCTCAAGCTCACTTAAGTCTTTACCGAAATAAGTCTTTGATGCAGTCAGGACACCGTGCATATTCTCTGACATATATATTTTATTGACATACATTTCAAAAATTTGCTGCTTTGTATACTTTTGTTCGAGCTGGTAAGCTAGCCATGCTTCTTGTGCTTTCCTTGATACCGTCTTTTCAAAGCCAAGGAAGTAGTTTTTGACAACTTGCTGTGTAATGGTGGAAGCCCCTTCGGATCCAAAGCCTTCAGTTATATTTGCTATAACGGCTCCTCCAAGACGGATGACGTCAATACCATTATGTTTATAGAATCGTACATCCTCTGTCGCTAAAAAGGCGTTTTCCACTAATTTTGGTATATCCTCATAGGCAACATAATCCCTGTTCTGTGAACCTACTTCTGTTACAAGCTCTTTATCTTTATCATAGATCTTAGAAGATATAGGGTCTTTAAGCAAGGACTCATCAAGTTTTGGTGTATCCTGTATCATGAATGCGAAGGTAGCGATTCCGGTCAACATGCCGATGATGCCAAGAGCAATCAGCGTAAGGAAAATTTTCTTGAACATTCCTTTATTCGCTTTCTTGCCTTTTGTTTTCTTAGTCTTGGCTG
Organism: Mesobacillus sp.; assembly: GCF_047739415.1. Classification (GTDB taxonomy): domain Bacteria; phylum Bacillota; class Bacilli; order Bacillales; family Cytobacillaceae; genus Mesobacillus. The sequence continues at coordinate 34,893 of NZ_JBIQOE010000286.1, forward strand.
CCTGTTGTCTTCGGCGCTCCTCTCTAGTTTGAGGTTTTTGTGCCATTTATAGTTCATTCCTTTCTCGCAATAAAAACACTAACTAAGTTTATAAAGATAATCGATAACATTAATATAGTCAATCCTTGGGTGAAGGCCAAGAGGTATCTGATGGCCGAATTCAATGACTTCTTCCTTTGTGATTGACTTCCTGCCGCCATTTTGCATTCTTTCCCAGAAAGTCAGCAAATGGCTCGCTTCCAGCATGTATATCTCTTCTTCCGAGGAGAAACGGAGGATGACAAAACATATACCTCCTTGCTCAAGCACAGCTTTCATATGGACAATCTGATGTTCATGGAAGTTTTTCAATGGGAACGATGTTGAAAACTTGGTCTCTTTCGCTTCAAAATCAATGTACCTTCCCTTGTAAACTCCATTATAGTCTGTAGTAGAAGCTTGTTTAAAGTATGCCTCTTTTATAACAGCTGCACTCCTGCGCGGATAATCCACATTAACGATTTGAACGGGTGTCGGTTTTTTATGGATGACTGCTATACCCCGGTCAACATAGTAGGAGTTTGTTTCATTCAAGTCCTCCTCCAATGTCATTCCTCTATTGCTATAGGCTGCATTTTTTTGCACCCTGGCTTTTTTTGCCGGCTCTTTATTTGTATTGGGCGTATATTTCTTCCCATTTGGATAATTGAATATCAAGCTGACCACCTCGCAGACTACTCTATATCATACCAAATAACAACGGTTTTTGGTTGAATAAAAAGCCTCATTTCAATTCACCCTATAAAGAACCTATAGAAAAGGAAGAGAAAAGGTGTGTCAATAACCCAAAATCCTCAATTTCATCAGCTTCCTGACCATGAAGCGGAGATCATACAAAAAATAAGGCTGGAAACACATAACAAGAATTTGGACAATATCTCAAGAACAAGAGCGTATCTTGATTTTTATCTGGAATATCCCGAAATGATTTGGTCGTTCCTGGCCAGCATGGTTTCAAGGAATGGCGGCTATAATATGTGCGACCTTGAGGGAAATTGGTTCCCAAAGATGCTTGATCCTCCTTTACGGCAGCGGTTGTTCCTCACATATGAAAGGGCCAATTGGCTGATTTTCCGCGATGCCTTTTCGCAGCTTCTTTTATACTTTTATTCGACGAAAAAAAGGGTACCAATGTTTCACTTGCTGAAATTCCTGGATGTTTCAACTTTTATGGAAAAAGAATGGCAGGTGTTTTGGGAGCTTGGAGATAAAAAAAGGCTAATGACTGCTTTGATCATAAATGAACAGAATGTGATCCATAATCCTGTTATAAAGCATCCGGTTTATAAAAAGAGAGTATTTAACACAATGATGTTTTCCTTCGAAGATTATCTGCATTTCAGTACAGTCCTTTTTCCAACGTGTGAGGGAGAACTCTACGGGGCAAGTGTGAATGGATTTAAATCCGTCAGCAAAAGAATAAACCTCGGGAAGCGGCTTGCGTCAATTTTATTTGACCACAGGCACTATCCGTTATTTCTGGAGTTCGCGCTCCAAACAGAACATACTGCTTCAAGACATGATTATGAACAGTACTTTCCTTGCGATAAAAAAAGAGATACGCCATTTCTTCGCTGTACCTATCCAATCATTCAGCATCATTTTCGTCAACAAGGTGACTGGTATAAGGAGAGGAAATTTCACAAAAAGTGGTTTAGTCAGAAACTTAACCACAGACATCCTGTTCACTTGACGAAGTGGTACAAAATAAAGCAAAAACAGTTACATGCCATGATATCCGTAAAGGAATTATTCAATTCAGATTGATCCAAACAAAAAAGCAAGGGAGCTCCTTGCTTTTTGTCTTATCCAGCTCCAGCCTAGCCCTTCAACCTTTTGGCCATCATTCTGCTGGACGGTTTGGTCCTTCGAGCTTTTTGTCACCATAACCTGTTTTCTTTTCAGCAGTTTTATTAGGCTGCTGGGCAGTTTTCTGTTGTTTTTTATTCATGTGAACACCTCCCGAGATTAGTTTGTTCATTTGCTGTTTTTTCATTCGGTAATTGAATGTCGAAGGCTGTAAAGGATGATGCTGAAAAACACTTTGTTTGGCGAATTCCTTCTAGTTTTGTCAACAGTGAAGGAGGTTTCAGCAAGAAGTAGAATTTACAAGTAAAGTTCCAATTTCCTAATAGAGGATTCGTTGTCGTTCTGCAGGGTGCATACTGCCAGACCTTAAAATAACTATAGTTGGGAGAGATTGACCGATGAGACCAGGAATTGATAAAGAAGAGATTTTAGGGATGTTGACTGATATGGCCCATAGCCTTGAAGAGACCGATATCAACCTGCATGAATCTTTAATGGAAATCCGGGAAAAGCTGTGCCTGTCACATTCATCACAATTGAAAGAAACTGGCGTTTTTTTAGATAGAATGGAAGGGAAACTGCCTCAATTGATAAAATCTGAATTACAAGCAAAGTCAGAGCAATCCTCTCTAAAACTTGAATTGAGTTTTTAATTTATATTAGAATGAAATCATCTTAAAGTAGCTTTCTTAGAAGGCTGCTTTTTTTATAAGTTCATTAAGAAGGATAACAACAATGAACAAAGATAAAATAGATCTATAGAAAGTGTGATTAAAGTGGATTTGGAAAATAACATTCTTACATTATCCAAAAAACTGCTGGTTGATGTGGAGACGGCTCATAAACGATTTCAACACTCAAAGGAAGAGGGAGTAAGGGGCGACTTTCATTCAGAAGTAAAGCCATTTGCTGATGAGGTAAAACTTGCTGCAGATGCATGGAGAGTATCTGCAGGCCAATGGATTAGGGAGAATAGACCAAAGAATCTTCATGCTAATCAAATTGAAACAGCGGCAGACTATTTGGAAGTCATTTCTGTCCAAGCTTTCTTTCCTGAAACAAGCAAGAAAAGATTCCTAGATCAAATTCAATCCGTTGAATTCATATTGAATAGCATGATCATTGCCGTAGAGAAAGCAAGGCAGTGAATATAAAGAAGCACCAGAGAGCGACTCTGGTGCTTCCATCTTTTTATATGGATATTTCTTTCTGATCCTCGGGAATGAAAGCTCCTTGCAATTCCAGCTCACGAACCAGGTTCCGGTATTCTATAATGGTAATTTCATTCTGAATGTACGATTTTTTAGTAAAATCGAGCAATTCATTTACATGTTCCGGAGTGTATTCTTTTGTCTCAGCAAATAGATTTTTTAGTTCGTGAACGTTCATTTTTCATCCTCCTCCATCATTTGAATTAATCGTATCATGAAAATCGAATTGCCATCTATTTTTCAAAAATTGAAACTTCCGACAACATATTTCATCGTTAGACAAAATCGGAAGTACCTTCCAGCCTTATCACCAACTGGGCGGCAATAACATATAATATCGTAATGAAAACTTGGAGGAGGATGTTCGCCATGTTTGGCCGAAGGAATAAGACCAATACCAATCATCCACAATGGTGGGAATATCAGTATAATCACGATCCGAATTTTTTATATGGGAATAACCAAGGTTTGAACCGGCAGCAACCGCTCCCTCAACAATATAACGCTCCATTTTGGAATGCGAATGCTGGAAACTGGCCAAACCAATATATGCAGCAGGAGAAACCTGTGAATCCATATATGCAGCAGGGCAACCCAATGAATCCATATATGCAACAAGGGAACCCTTATTGGAATCAGCCTAATCCAATTGCTGGAAGCAAGAATGACTATTCTAAGATGCTTTTCCAAAACCCGCTTGAACCTGAGGGTGACCCTATCTACGGGTACTATAATCCCCAAGCAGATTATCAGAACTTCAATCCATATCCACAATACGCTTTCATGCCTAAGCAGCCCTCTGGCCTGCAGTCCATTATGAACTCTTTTAAAAGCCAGGATGGCAATTTGGATGTCAACAAAATGGTGGATACTGCCGGACAGATGATGAATGCCGTGACCCAGGTGTCTTCACTCGTCAAAGGTCTCGGCGGTATGTTTAAGGTCTAACTAAATAGAATCCAAAGGGATAAACAAAACAAGCAGGCAATGTATTGCAGCCTGCTTGTTTATTTTGTTCATTTTCATCAGATCGAACATCAATCTTGATCACTTAAAATATCAATCTTCTTTCCTTGTTTTTTTGCGATTTTGACTTCAAGCAGGCCGTTGCGATAGGAAGCGCGGGTCTTTCTTTCATTGACCGGCACTGAAAAGGGGATCGTTCTGCTTAATTGCCGCGCTGAAGCCGTGTGCCTCTCCGTCTTTGCGACATCATTGATTTCCGAAGTGACGTCAGTCTGATTGACCAGTATTGTAAGGGAGTTATTAATAATATTTATGGAAATCTGATCTCTTTTAACCCCTGGCAATTCTGCTGTCACAATATATTCCTTTTCTGTTTCATGCACTCCAACATTGAAGGGTGAATGTGGAAATGGGTGTCTGAAAAAATCATCAATGCTTTGCAGTATGCCTTTTACCGGCTTCTCCTGCATCAGCTGGTTCATGGATTTAAACCATTGTTCAAGGGCTTCATGTCTTTTTGGGCGATCAGGATGGTTGGTTGCCATCGATGCACATCCTCCTCTGCAGAAATTCTTATAATAGGTTATGTAGAGAAGAATGTCCCTGTTCAAGATTGAAATACTTTTACCTTGGTGAGGGTTCATTACTTCGCCTTACCTTTTTGAACACTTTGTGAAAAATGCCTTTAGTGTGATTTAGGTCACATAACCATATTTACATCCTCGGTATGCTGATACAGTAAATAACGCAGAAGAGGGGAATACACTTATGTTTTGTTACCAGTGTGAACAAACGCCAACAGGAGGATGTACAGTTGTTGGTGTATGCGGAAAAGATGAAACAATCGCAAGTCTACAGGATACAATGATTTTTGCTTTAAAGGGAATCGCAGCATATAGGACGCATGCCAACCAGCTTGGTTTTACTGATCCATTTGTTGACGCAACAACCCACGAAGCATTATATATGACATTAACCAACTCAAACTTTAATGTACAAGAACATATCGATATGGCAATGAAGGTAGGGCAATCAGCAGTTCGCGTAATGGAGCTTCTTGATGAAGCGCATACGAGCCGCCTTGGTATCCCTAAGCCGGTAAAAGTGAGCCAAAATAAGATTGAAGGAAAATGCATCGTCGTAACAGGTCATAATTTATTCGCGCTTGAAGAATTGCTTAAACAAACAGAAGGAAAAGGAATCAACATCTACACTCACTCCGAGATGCTTCCTGCCCATGGTTATCCGGCGTTGAAAAAATACCCGCACCTTAAGGGAAACATCGGAAAAGCCTGGTTCGACCAGCGCCGTCTGTTTGAAAAGTTCCCAGGAGCAATCCTGGCTACGACAAACTGTGTAATGCCAATCAAAGGTTCATATGCAGACCGTATGTTCACTTATGAGGTTACAGGCCTAGAGAATGTAAGAAAAATAGAAAATGATGATTTCACAATGCTTATTGAAAAAGCTTTGGAGCTTCCAGAAGCAAATATGGAATCTGAAGAAACATTAGTGACAGGCTTCCACCATGAAACAGTGATCGGCCTGGCGCCAGAGGTTATCGATGCAGTAAAATCTGGTAAAATTAAGCGCTTCTTCGTTATTGCTGGCTGCGACGCACCTGGTAAAGGCGGAGAATACTACCGGGAGCTTGCAACATCACTTCCTCCAGAAGCTGTTATCCTGACAACTTCATGCGGAAAGTTTCGTTTCAATGATGTGGATTATGGTGTGGTTCCTGGAACAAACATCCCTAGATATTTGGACCTTGGCCAGTGCAATAACTCTGTCTCTACTGTAAAAATTGCGAAGGCATTAGCTGATGCGTTTGAATGCGATGTAAATGAGTTGCCTGTAAGTATTGTCCTTTCTTGGTTCGAGCAAAAGGCTGTAGCGATCCTGCTTGGATTGTTCAGTCTAGGAATCCAGGATATTCGAATTGGACCTAAGCCGCCAGAATTCATTTCTGATGGTGTGATGGAAGTACTTCAGGAAACCTTCAACCTGAAGTTGATCACAACCGCGCAGGAAGATTTGGAAACAATGATGGGATTAAGCAAAACTGAATAATAATATGAACGCCCGAAGCATTATGCTCCGGGCGTTTTATTATGGTTCCTTAATCTTTTGTTAGTAAGAAAGTTTGCCCATCTACTAATAAATTAAACAAGCTCATCCATCAATATGTCCGGGTCTAATATCATGTTCCCATTAGAATCAGTCGTTATCAATTCGTCTTTTTTCATTTTTGTCAGCGTCCTGCTAACCGTTTCCCTGGTCGTCCCAATCATATTGGCCAGGTCTTTGTTAGTGAAATCAGCCTTTAACAAAATCGTGCCATCTTCCTGTTTTTCTCCATGAATTTCACCTAGCCTGATCAAAAGCTTTATGATCTGTTCGTATGTGTTGTTCAGGATTTGTGCTTCAAGCCTTTCTTGAAGGTCAACGATCTTTTCACCAAGTACCTTGAACACCTTGATGCTTAAGTGAGGGTTATCAACCAAAACTTTCTCGAATTGTGAAATCGGTACAACAACAATACTTGCCTGCTCCAATACTTCAGAATAACCCGGATAGCCCCCTTTCCTGAAAAACCCTACGTGCGGGAACATTTCTCCTTTTTTCAAAATAGCCACTATTTGCTCCCGTCCATTGGCATCACTTTTATAGATCTTCACTTTTCCTTCATTAATAAAATACACATTTTCAAGCCGAGCGCCCTGCATGAAAATATGACTGTTTTTCTTCCAATCTCGTGAAATTGATATATTTACAATCTTTTCAAGTTCATGGTCATTAAGGTCCCTGAACAAAGAAAAACTGGCCAGGACACTTTTAATTTCATTTTTATCCAAAAGAAACACCTCTATTAGCTGTTTGTCCTTTCTATTTTAGCAAATGGTTGTATTAAATGACATAACTGATTGTCCCGATGGTGGTAGAATTACGGATATCAAAAGGTGTATGCCAAAAAATAGCAATTTGATTTATTAAACTTTTATCTTTTGTAACGAACGTTTATTCGATAAAATAAGGATAACGAGGTGAACGCTATGAAAGTCCGGAAAAGTATGCAAGAGATTTTGCAAGAATTAAAGGTTAGTGAATCGGTTAAGAGAAACATTGTCCACTGGCATACGATAGATGAAAAAGAAGCGCAGTCTGAAGAAATGCCAGAGGAATTAAGCGAGATTCTGAAAAGAGCTTTAGAAAGACGCGGAATTTCCCGCCTATATACACATCAAAAGTCTTCTTATGATCAAATCATGAAAGGGCAGAGCATTGTGGCTGTCACGCCGACTGCTTCGGGAAAGACACTGTGCTATAACCTGCCAGTACTTCAATCAATCATAAATGATCCGAATGCTAGAGCGCTGTATATGTTCCCAACAAAAGCACTGGCCCAGGACCAAAAGAGTGAAATCAACGAGCTGATCCAGGAGGCGGAGCTGGCGATCAATAGCTATACATATGACGGTGACACTCCTTCCAATATCCGTCAGAAAGTCAGGAGGGCAGGGCATATCGTTATTACAAATCCGGACATGCTCCATTCTGCGATTCTTCCGCACCATACAAAATGGGTTTCTCTGTTTGAGAATCTGAAGTATGTTGTCATCGACGAATTGCATATTTACAGGGGAGTCTTCGGCAGCCATGTAGCAAATGTCATCAGAAGACTGAAGAGAATCTGTAATTATTATGGAAGCGATCCCGTTTTCATCTGTACTTCAGCGACGATTGCGAACCCGCTTGAACTGGCTGAGGGTCTGACTGAAAAGGAAATGGTTCTGATCGATAATAATGGAGCTCCTTCAGGTAGGAAGCACTTTTTATTTTATAATCCCCCAGTTGTCAATATCCCGTTGAATGTCCGCAGGAGTGCGACACTTGAAACCAGAAGGCTCGCAGGTGAGTTTTTGAAAAATAAGATCCAGACCATCGTGTTTGCAAGAAGCAGAGTGAGGGTCGAAATCTTGCTGACTTATCTCCAGGATTTGGTCAAACACAAGCTGGGACCAAAAGCAATCAGGGGATACCGTGGCGGTTACCTTCCGACAGAAAGGCGCGAAATCGAAAAGGGCCTCCGTTCCGGTGACATATATGGAGTAGTTAGCACGAATGCTCTTGAACTTGGTGTTGATATCGGTCAGCTTCAGGTATGCATCATGAACGGTTACCCGGGAACAATCGCAAGTGCCTGGCAGCAGGCAGGCCGGGCAGGCCGGCGCCATGGGGAGTCGGTTGTCATCATGGTGGCTAGCTCCAGTCCGCTGGATCAGTACGTTATCCAGAATCCTGATTACTTTTTCAACCGCAGTCCGGAAACGGCAAGGATCAATCCGGATAATTTGATTATTCTGATCGACCATATCAAGTGTGCTTCCTATGAATTGCCATTCAAAAAGGGCGACACTTTTGGTGCTGCTGAAATTGAGGAGATACTGGAATATTTGACTGAGGAGCGTATTCTTCACCAAAACGGAGACAAATGGTTCTGGATGAATGATGCATTCCCGGCTCACAATATCAGTCTCCGTTCAGCATCACAGGAAAATGTGGTGATCATCGACCAGTCAGATGTAGCAAATGTCAGGGTGATCGGCGAAATGGATACTTTTTCAGCCATGACGCTGCTGCATGAAGAAGCTATTTATCTGCATCAAGGAATCCAATTCCAGGTGGAAGAGCTTGATTGGGAAGAAAAAAAAGCGTATGTCCGTGAAGTCGATGTTGATTATTTTACCGATGCCAATCTTGCTGTCCAGCTTAGCGTTCTTGAGGAAGATAAAAATAGGGGTAATGATGAAACAGAAATCGGCTATGGAGATGTCAGCGTACGAGCAATGGCAACCATTTTCAAGAAGATCAGGTTTGAAACACATGAGAATATCGGATCTGGACCGATTTATCTTCCGGAAGAGGAGCTTCATACTAGTTCAGCATGGATATCACTGAACAAAGAGTTATCCGAATTCGGCCATGACCGTCTTGAGGAAGGATTGATAGGGACTTCTCAGGCACTAAAACATATCGCACCGTTATTCGTGATGTGCGACCCTTCTGACGTCCATGTAGTCCCTCAGGTCAAGGCTGCCCATAATGAAAAACCAACCATCTTTTTTTATGATCGCTATCCTGGTGGGATAGGATTAAGTGAAAAAATATACACAGGAATAGAAGAAATTCTGAACCAAACAAAGCAAATGGTCATGAATTGTCAGTGTTCCGATGGGTGCCCGTCCTGCATCGGAACGGATACTGCATCTATCCATTCTAAAAATGACGTAGTAAAATTACTGGATTTATTCCTTGAAGCTGCAATTTAGGAAAGGAGGGGGAATATGAGTCTCAAGAATAAACTGAACAGGCTGAAACCCCATATAAAAAACGGGATTGATAAGCCGAAGGCTGAACCGGTAATAGCTGATCAAGCACCAGAAATCCCGTTTCTTGACGTCTGGAAGCAGGAACAGGTTTCCCCCTTCTATTTTGATGGACAATATTGTCTAGTCAGGGAAGTGAGTTATCCGCTTGATCAACAGCATGGGCATTACCGATTCGGCGATTTGCTTGAGGCTGTTTCGCTCTGGAACAAGGAGGAAACGAAGCATCCTCTTTCTGCAGTAGGCCACAGTCCTGCCGACCTGGTGTTTTTTGATACCGAAACAACCGGACTTGGGGGAGGGGCAGGGAACACCATCTTCTTGCTTGGCCATGCTTCCATTTCAGGGGATACCGTGACGTTGAAACAGCATATCCTGCCGAATCCTGGAGCAGAAGTTGCTCTTTACCAGAGCTTTTTGATGAATGCCGATTACACGACATTGGTTACATACAATGGCAAGGCTTTCGATTGGCCTCAAGTCAAAACGCGACACACCCTTGTCCGAGACCATGTGCCCAAGCTGCCTTCCTTTGGCCATTTTGACTTGTACCATGCAGCAAGAAGGTTATGGAAGCATAAGATTGAGCGGATGAAATTGAGCATAGTGGAACAGGAGATATTGGGTCTGGAAAGGAAGGATGACATTCCTGGCTTTTTGGCCCCAATGATTTATTTTGACTTCTTAGAGAGGAAAAACCCAGAAGGATTGCTGGGTGTCATTAAGCATAATGAAACGGATATCCTGTCATTATTGACTCTCTATACACATTTAACCTTCCAGATTCTCGGAAGGGACCAGACGCAAACACCACGGGAGACTTACGAGGTGGGACGCTGGTTTTCCTATCTTGGTGAGTCAGATAAAGCAAAGCAAACATTTACTGGGCTGCTGGATGGCGGAAATGAAGAAGAAGTTTCAGCAAAGCATGCACTGGCTTTTGAGTATAAAAAGAATAAAGATTGGCATAATGCAGTTGCTCTATGGGAAGAAAGTGCGGCCAAAGGAACAAAAATGCAGCGTAAAGAAGCATGTATTGAACTGGCCAAACATTTCGAACATCGTGAAAAAAAGCATGAATTGGCTCTGAAGTATTGCCGCCTTGCTCAGGAAATTCATCAGGAAGAAAAGGGTGCAACAAAAAAAGACATGATTTTTAATCAGGAGCTCGCAAAAAGGATTCAAAGGATTTCCAAAAAAGAATTTCCCGGGCAAGCGCAAAATTCACCAAAATAAACTGGTTTTATGCTAGATTTCGTCAAGAAATCTTGAATTGTAACAAAATTTTAACATTTATCCTTTCAAAACCTGTAATATCCTGTTGTATGTATGGTTTCGACGTTGTAAAATGTAAAATTGTATGAGGTTTTAAAACAATATAATTTTACGGGGCTGGTTTGATGTATAAAGCGGTATTAGTTCTATATTTTGTGGTGATTACTCTCATCGCTGTTATTTTCAGTGGTTTGAAGGACAACTTTTACACATTCCTCTAAGAATTTCACTAGGTGATTTTTTAAAATCGCTAGGTGTCTGCACTGCAATTTCTCTTGAAAAATAGGTGTTTTCATTAGTACAAGACGCATCACTTCTTCATAGGCTGATAATGTAAACAATAAGTCTAAATGAAAGGAGTTATGCACTATGCACTGCAAGCCGACACATGTATTGCCAACAGTAGTTCATCCTACTAAGTGCTGTACGAACCATAACTTTACAAACAATGTGGTTCCGCATGTTCATCCAACACACACTACTAACGTAAACCACATCAATTACGATCATGTCCATTATTTCCCGCAGACACAGTCCACGGTTAATCAGGTGACACACCAGAATCATTATGGCGGACCTGGTCCGGTACCAGGCGGAGTGGCTCCAGTTGGCCCGAGACCGCGCCCAGGATTTGGCGGTCCAGGATTTGGTGGACCAGGATTTGGCGGTCCAGGAATTGGCGGTCCAGGATTTGGCGGTCCAGGAATTGGTGGACCAGGATTTGGCGGTCCAGGATTTGGTCGATAAAATGACTTTAAACAAGGGCTCCTGCAGCCCTTGTTTTTTTAAGACTCTTAGGTGTAATAATTCCTGTATTTAGGGAATACCTTCAATATGGAGTTCTGATTAAATAAAAGTTTCAAAGGAGATTATATGGTAAAAGTAGCTGCGATATCTGGTTATAAACCTTTTGAACTTGGCGTATTCCAGCATAATCATCCGTCAGCAGAATACATAAAAAATGCTATAAAAAAAAGCTTGATTCCTTTAATTGAGGAAGGCCTGGAATGGGTAATGATAAGCGGGCAGCTAGGTGTCGAATTATGGGCTGGTGAGGCAGTTTTCGAGCTCCAGGAAGAATATCCCGAACTGAAACTTTCTGTATTCACTCCTTTCCTGAATCAGGAGGAAACTTGGAAAGAAGCAAATAAGGAATGGTATGAATCAGTGTTGGCTGGAGCTGACCATGTTGATTCCATCACTAAAAAGCCTTACGAAAAACCCTGGCAGTTCAGGTTGAAGAATCAATTTTTTATAGACAAAAGCGACTTGTTGGTCCTGCTTTATGATCCTGAAAAAGAAGGCAGTCCAAAATTTATATATGAAACAGCAAAAAAATACCAAGAAGCAAACGATTATGATATAAGATTAATTACATTGTACGATTTACAAATGGCGGTTGAAGAGGAACAATTGAAACAGCAGGGTTTTTAACTAAATCTGACTCTGTTATAAGTAAATAATGATTTTATATCCTGTTGATTGTAGTGGAAGGCGCGTAGACTCCTGCGGGATCAGCTGGCCTGGTGAGACCCCGCAGGAGCTTGCGACGAGGAGGCTCAGCGTCAGCCCGCGGAAGACGAAGCGCCTGGAACGAAAATCAACACACTTTTAAAAGTACCAAACTAACAAAGTTTTATTCGTAAATTTCATATTTCTACAAACATGTAATAAGCCTTATAAAAGAAAAATTGACAAATCGCCTTGTTTTTGAAAAAATAAATGTGACGATTGGGGTATATTGAGGTGAATGGAATGCTATCCGATAAAATACAGTTAACTGCAAAAGATATTTTGGAAAAAGAATTTAAAACAGCGATGCGTGGTTACAAACCAGAAGATGTTGATAAATTCCTTGATATGATCATTAAGGATTATGAAGTGATGCAGCAGGAGATTGAAGAGCTTCAACAGGACAATCTTCGTCTTAAGAAGCAGGTTGATGAAGCTTCACGCCGGCCAAGCACACAGGCTGCTGGTACAACGAATTTCGACATCCTTAAGAGGCTTTCGAATCTAGAAAAGCATGTTTTCGGGGATAAACTTTACGATTAATCCAGCATTTGCAAGTTTTTGAAATGTATTACCATTGCTTTTCAAATCTATATTTCATATAATGTTTCTTGTAGCTGTTAATAACGTTCGGGTAATCGCTGCAGTTCTGCTGCAGAGGAAAGTCCATGCTCGCACAGGCTGAGATGCCTGTAGTGTTCGTGCCTGGCCAATTCATAAGCCAGGGCAGTCGGGCTAACGCTCGGCTGACGGCAGGGAAAATGCCTAAGTCGGCAACGATATGGCATGAATACCTATAAAAGTGCCACAGTGACGGAGCCTTCCGAGAAATCGGAAGGGTGGAACGAGGTAAACCCCACGAGCGAGAAACCCAAACGATGGTAGGGGCACCTTCCTGGAGGAACTGAACAAAGGGAAGGACAGATGAGTTCTCATCTGTAGATAGATGATTACCACCGGAGTACGAGACTTTTGGTCGTTTGCAGTACAAAGGTACAAAACATGGCTTACAGAACGTTATTAATGGATTTGTATGAGTGTTTACTAAAGCTCTCCTTTTGCCAGGAGAGCTTTTTTTATGTATATTAAGTGTTATTGGGCAACTTAATAATGAAATACATAAGATATTGGATATAAAGGGTGAAACGATGAAGAATTTTGATATAATCGCGACTTCAGCGATGGGTCTTGAAGCAATCGTCGCAAAGGAAGTCCGTGACCTTGGGTACGAATGCCAAGTAGAGAATGGGAAGATCACTTATAAAGGCGATGTCAGGGCAATAGCCAGAAGCAATATGTGGCTCCGTACAGCAGACAGAATCAAGATTAAGATTGGCGAATTCAAAGCCTATACGTTCGATGAATTATTTGAAAAAACAAAAGCACTACCATGGGAAGAATTTTTACCTGAAAATGCTGAATTTCCTGTTTCGGGTAAATCAGTAAAATCCAAGCTTTTCAGTGTATCCGACTGCCAGGCGATCGTCAAGAAAGCGATTGTTGAAAGAATGAGAAAGTCTTATAAAAAGACTACATGGTTTGAAGAGAACGGACCATTGTTTAAAATAGAGGTTGCCCTTCTAAAGGATGTCGTGACTCTGACGATCGACACCAGCGGAAGCGGGCTGCATAAGCGCGGGTACAGATCTGGCCAGGGGGAGGCTCCATTGAAGGAGACACTTGCGGCTGCCCTGATCAAGCTGACGAATTGGCATCCGGACAAGCCCTTCGTTGATCCGTTCTGCGGGTCTGGAACAATTCCAATCGAAGCTGCGTTAATCGGTCAAAATATCGCACCAGGGTTTAACAGAGAATTTGTTTCAGAAGCCTGGCCAATTTTCCCTGATTCAGTTTGGGACGAGGTAAGAATGGAAGCAGAAGACCTTGCAAATTATGACCAGCCGTTAGATATCAGCGGGATGGATATCGACCACCGGATGGTGAAAATCGCAGAAGAGAATGCATTTGAAGCAGGGCTTGGCGATTTGATTTCCTTCAAGCAAATGCGTGTCCAGGACTTTACGACCAAAAAAGAGTATGGCGTCATTGTTGGCAACCCCCCGTACGGTGAGCGATTGGGTGAAAAGAAAGCTGTTGAAGAAATGTACAGCCAGATGGGCAAAGCCTTTGCTCCGCTTGACACATGGTCCATCTATATCCTGACATCCAATGAGGACTTTGAACAAGTATATGGAAAACCGGCAACAAAGAAACGGAAGCTGTTCAATGGGTTTATCCGAACAGACTACTACCAATATTGGGGCAAACGACCTCCAAGAGTTGATAAATAAGACGTAGCCTCCTGCTGAGCAGGAGGCTTTTGTTTGTATTTATGCACATGTTCGAACAACAACGGCCAATTATTTTGCTGGAATAAATAAGGATTCAGTGGAATAAAATACATTTATACTTGAATTTTGTATGGAATGGAGGGATGGCAATGAATTATTCTTTTATCGACTTCCAACGTATCTCAAAAGCTCTTTCAACTAGTACCGAGGCTTTACGTAATGAATTCCAGGCTGATGAACTCCAGCTGGCAGAATTGCAGGAAGCAGAAAACAACTTTCGTCAGGCATTGTCATTTGGCCTTTCAACCCCTAAATAACCAAATGCAAAGAAACGCTTGGGGTCCAAGCGTTTCTTTTTAACTTCCTGTTTGGATGTGAATTCATCATATATTTTTTGCAAAAGCAGCCGAACTTGGAGCAACATTTATTTGTGGGCGTATCCCCTCCATTAAAACCCTTGAAGCAATCTTTTTCCATCCTCTGTCATCCGGTCTGGTGTCCAGGCTGGCTCCCACGTCAATTGCACGTCTGCATGGTCAATTTCTTCCATGCTTTGTACGCAATATTTAATGCCGCTGGCAATGCTGTCATGAAGAGGGCAGCCTGGAGTCGTAAGTGTCATTAAAATTCTTGCTGTTCGAGGTTCTGGGACGTCTACTTCATATATCAAACCTAGGTCTACAACATTGATATTCAATTCCGGATCGATTACAGTTTTTAAATTTTCCCTGATTTTTTCCTTTAATTCAGTCATTTCTAACTCCTCCTTATATAGTTACCACTTTGGCGATAATATAGCTGAACAGGACAGCCCCGAAAACAATCAATCCCTGGCCGATGTAAAAGACAGGCATCAGCTTGACAATGAATGAAAGTAATAGAAGGATCGTACCGGAAGTGAACATGAAGAAAAGCGGCAGTGCCAGCTTCTCATCCATCATGTCTTTTAACGCAGGTACCTTCTTTTTGCCGATTTCCTTGCTGTATTTATGAGTCCACCACAGGAATGGAACGATCTTATATAGATAACCAATGATACTGAATGCAATCCAGGCGACTAGATATAATAAAATGATAGGCCCTGCCATTTTTGAAAGTAGATTTGCGGCACTTCCAGCAAAAGCGGCAAAGTGGATTAAAGCCCCGCAGCCAATCGCGAATAAGGCGAACATGAAGGGGCGGTCAAGCTTCTTCTTCACACGCTTTTCAATGATCATTTTGACATGCCAGGTGAAAAGCATGAACCCGGCAAATAGCATAAGAGTTCCCAACACTTCAAACAGATGGCTGCCCGTTATGAACGAAGAGATCAAAATGATCATTCCAACAACATAAACACCGAATACATATGGTGCAGGTTTCATGGAATAACCATGTGAAAGTGAGAACATCGGCACCATCTTATAAGAAAAGCCAAAGATCAAGAATGAGAACCAGCCAACTGTACCCAGCAGGATATGGGTTTTAAAAATAGCTTGATAATATTCCGAAGCAAATCCTGTCTTCATACTCAGGACCAGTGTGATACCAAGAGAAATTGTAGCCAGGAGAGAAAAAAGTGCAGTGCCGACGAACAAAGTTAAGATATTTGGTTTTGCCTGGCTTTTAAGCGTCATGAACATCTGGAAAATGAACATCAAAATTCCGAACAATGTCAGGATTCCTGGAACTAGGGCATCCTGTGGGCTAAGGTACAGTGCTGCTGCGAAAGATATGATGCCTGCAGTCGTTACCGCCAATTGCCAGAAGCCGAACTTCTCATTCCAAATCGGTGTCAGAAAGGCGACAGGTACCAGCTGGTACATAGCGCCCATAGCGACCATCAGGGCCCAGCCAAGTACGAACAGATGTGCAGCAGACCAGATTGCCGGCAATCGGAACACGCCGGAAACAAGAAGGTCTCCGTTCAGCAGGATCAATAGCTGTGAAAGGATTAACGCCAGCATGCTGAAGCCGATGAATGAAAAAGGAAGCTTGATATTTGTTTCGTTACCACTGCTTTGCTGAAACATTTGAATCACCCCGCTTTTCGGGAAATAGTCACTCGATAGCTGCCATCTTCTTGCTGTTCAGTCAAATAAAGATAACCTAGCTCATCCAGCTGCTCGAACAGAAACATCGGTCTGCGGTCATTGATGATGATAAGCGTTTGTCCTTCCTCAAGCTCTTCCAGCTTTGACAGCGTCCTCATCATCGGCTGTGGCGGTTCTAGGCCTCTGTTGTCCAGTATCATCTTATTTCCCTCCCTTTTTGGTAAAAGTGATTTTATAATGTTTTGCTTCGATTTTTTCGACTTCGTGTTCAAAACCCTTTGCTTTTAACACACCATATAACGGGACAGGCTTGAACGGAGCATGGAGGACCAGGCTGTCATTCATTTGCAGTTCGCCAATAGCCTCCATGATTTTTTGGAAGGGCTCCAGCTTGTTATTGATATCCTCACGCACATCCAATTCAATCGTTCTGTGTTCCATATCATTCAGCTCCTCGATACTATAGTTGGTATGATTAAATGATAATCATTTTCATTCATTTCTTCCGTGATACGCGTCACTTAACAGCAAAAAAATTTCCTTCAAGCTCCTATGGTTTCCGGCTAAAACAATTCCTGATGCAATTTTTCATGGTCAATCAAATAGTAGCCTTCAGGATCCGTGCTTAGGTAATCTTTCTTTTTTAAATGGTTGATGGTTCTGCTGACGGTTTCTCTAGAAGTACCGATCATGTTGGCGAACTCTTTATTGGTAAAATGGGTCGTTAATTTAAATCCATGTTCCTTCTTTTCTCCATTTGTCTTGCAAAGGCGGAGCAGCAGCATGATGATCTGTTCATACGTATTATGAAGAATCTGCTCCTCGAGTCTGGCCTGCAGGTCGACGATTTTCTCGCCAAGTACTCGGAATAACTTAATAGAAAGTTCGGGGTAGGCAACCAGGATTTCCTCGAATTTTGAGATCGGCACGATGATCATCTGTGTGTCTTCCATTATTTCCGCGTGTGCAGGGTATTGCCCTTTCCTGAAGAAACCAGCGTGAGGAAACATTTCACCGGATTCAAGGACTGAAACGATTTGTTCTCTTCCTGAGGAGTCGGTTTTATAAATTTTCACCTTCCCTGAATAGATGAAGAAAACCCGGTCAAGCGGATCTCCCTGCATGAATGCATACATTTTATTTTTAAAGAATCTTGGCTGGGCGATTTCAATAATCGGATCCAGCTCCTCTGGTGATAATTCTTTGAAAATAGGAACTTCTTGCAATTGCTGTCTGATTTGGGATATATGCATTCAATCTGCTCCTCTATATTTTGGATTTACTATCTACATGAATTTTACCAAGCTATCCAGGAAGGCTAAGTGACCTGAATCATATTTTGACGTTTTTATGAAAAAAATTATCATTCCTGTGGGAAAAATCACACCTGACAAATGAGGAACTTCACAAACTCAACATCTGTTTCTCTTTATGCTTAAGTTGTAAATTAAACAGGGAAAGGGGATGTATGGTAGATGGAAATCCAGCATGGAACATCCACGAAGGCAGTGGTCAAAAGAAATAGAAACTCACTGTTGAAATCCGTACTTATCATTACATTATTACTTAGCTTTACAGTCCTCCTGACAGGAGGATACTGGATCTTTAAAGATATGGCTCCGCGGCCGCTTGAAGTCACAAGCGAAAAAGGAGAGGTCATTTTAACAAAAGAGAGTATCATGGGAGGGCAGGCTGTCTTCCAGAAATATGGTTTGATGGATTATGGAACTGTATTAGGGCAGGGATCCTATATGGGGCCTGATTATACGGCAGAGGCCCTGAAGATTTATACTGATGGTATGCATGACTTCAGGTCACAAGAAAAATACAGTAAAAAGTATAAAGATTTGACTAAGGATGAACAAACGATCATCCGAGACAATGTCATGAAGGAAATGCGTGAAAACCGTTATATGCCGGATACTGATAAGCTGGTGCTGACAGATGCGCAAATATATGGACATGAAAAGGTAAGGGAATTCTATCATACTATTTTTACTGAAGGTGACCAGTGGGGTCTGAAACCAGGGTTAATCCAGGAAAAGCATATGCCGGACGGTGAGCGCGCCTGGGTTTCGAAGGGAGACCAGATTGAACAAATCGCTGATTTCTTTTTCTGGACAGCTTGGCTTTCAAGTACAGAAAGACCCAATGATGAAATCACTTATACAAATAACTGGCCATATTATGAAGACGCAGGAAACACAATGTCATTCTCCGCAATCTGGTGGAGCGGTGCGAGCGTAACCATATTGATTCTGTTCGTAGGCTTAATCCTGTTTGTCTTCTATCGCTATCACCTGGGGATGCAAGAAGCTTATACAGCTGGGAACTTCCCTAAAATAGACTTGAGGAAGCTACCGCTTACTTCTTCACAATTGAAGACAGGTAAGTATTTCGCAGTTGTATCTGTGCTGTTCTTTGTTCAGGCAATGTTTGGAGCGCTGCTGGCGCACTATTATATCGAGCCTGATAGCTTCTTTGGAATGAAATGGGTCCATGATATCCTGCCATTCAACATTACAAAAGGCTTCCATCTGCAGCTCGCTATTTTCTGGATTGCGACAGCATGGCTCGGAATGGGAATTTTCATTGCTCCGCTCGTGGGCGGTCATGAACCAAAGCGCCAGGGATTACTTGTTGACATCCTTTTCTGGGCATTGGTTGTTCTTGTAGCAGGCAGTATGATTGGCCAGTGGCTCGGTGCTAACGGTTACTTGGGAAACAATTGGTTCCTGCTGGGCCACCAGGGCTGGGAATACCTTGAGCTAGGACGCATATGGCAGTTCATTCTTGCGACCGGAATGCTGATCTGGTTATTCATAGTTTTCCGTGGCATCAAGAGTGGTTTGAAGAGGGAATCCGACAAAGGCGGCTTGATTCACCTGTTGTTCTACTCAGCGATTGCCGTACCAGCATTTTATTTCTTTGCTTTCATGATCAATCCAGGTACTCACTATACCTTTGCTGACTATTGGCGCTGGTGGATCATTCATCTCTGGGTAGAAGGTATTTTCGAAGTTTTTGCAGTAGTCGTCATTGGTTTCTTGATGGTCCAAATGAAGCTTGTCACGAAAAAATCAACAATAAAAGCATTATACTTCCAGTTGATCCTGCTGATGGGAGCAGGTGTCATCGGTATCGGTCACCACTATTATTACAATGGTTCTTCAGAGGCTTGGATCGCACTGGGTTCTGTATTTTCAGCCCTTGAAGTCATTCCGTTGACATTGCTCATTCTGGAAGCATATGAACAGTACAAAATGATGAGGGATGGGGGAGTGGATTTCCCTTACAAAGGTACATTCTGGTTCTTGATTTCAGTAGCAATCTGGAATCTGGTTGGTGCAGGGGTACTGGGCTTCCTGATCAACCTGCCTGCAGTCAGCTTCCTTGAGCACGGACAATTCCTGACACCTGCCCACGGCCACGCGGCAATGATGGGTGTGTATGGTATGTTCGCAGGCGCAGTATTGATTTACTCATTGCGCAATATCGTTAAGCCTGAAAAGTGGAGTGACAGGTGGGTTAAATTCATCGTTATCATGCTGAACGCAGGCTTGGCTGGCATGGTATTCCTGTCCTTGCTGCCAGTGGGATACCTACAGTTAAAAGAGGCATACTTCAACGGTTATGCAGCTTCACGTTCATCTCAGTTCTTGCAGCAGGAAACGGTTGAAATGCTTCTGACGCTGAGAGCAATCCCAGATACAATCTTCTTGATTGGTGTTGCTGCACTAGCAATATTCAGCGTAAAAGCACTCTTCAACCTCCGTAAAGTGACACATAAAGAAGGAGAACAGCTGCCAGTAAAAGATTTGGCTGTTGATGAAGAATAATAGGAAAACCGCAAAGCATCGCTTTGCGGTTTTTATTATGATTTTTGTTCCTCTTCTTTTTCACATTCAAAACAAAGCACTTTTCCATCTATATGTACCCCATTCAAAAAACCATCCATGCAAAAAATCTCTTTTCCACAACGATCGCACCTGCCTACTAACTCTTTCACAAAAATCCCCTCCTCATTTTAGAGTTCTCTCTTGAAGGAGAAGTTCCTCTTTTTTTGGGGCAAGATCTCTGTAGGACGCTTATTTCTTGAATGAAAGAAGTCATAGTTAAACAGTGACCACGCTCACTACAAGGGGAATATAGGAGATTTATAATGTGAATGTAAAGAAAATCAGAACTTAAAGGAGAGAGGGAAATGACTTTCAACGTTATTATCAATGTACCTGATTATGCACCACGGGAAAAACACCCTACAATATTCCAAAACTTTGATTCTCTGGAAAAGGGAGAATTCATGCAGATCGTCAATGATCATGACCCTAGACCGCTGCAATACCAATTCATGATGGAGCGTCCGGAAGCATTTTCATGGGAGTATCTTGAAGAAGGCCCAGAAACATGGCGAGTGGCAATCGGTAAAACGAAGTAACAAATAAAAAAACATCTTCTGATTCTGAAACAACAGGTTCGCCTGTTGTTTTTGTTTTTCGTAAAACTAAATTTCAGAAAAGTATGATAAGATAAACAGGAAAGAGAAAAATGGGGTGAATTTGATGAGTGAAGTAAAGCAGACAGAAAAGAAATTTTTGGATTATGTCAAAAAAATGGTTGCCTATGGTGAGGCACTTTCATTGATTTATTGGGATTTAAGGACAGGAGCTCCGAAAAAAGGAGCAGAGCAGCGTTCTGAAGTGATCGGGGTACTTTCTTCCGAACTGTTTAACATGTCAACTTCAGAAGAAATGGCATCATACATAGCAAGGTTATCAAATGAACAAAGTCTATCTGAAATTACCCGTAAAACACTGGATGAGTGCAGGAAGGATTATGACCGTAATAAAAAAATTCCTGCAGATGAATATCGTGATTTTGTGATTCTTCAATCAAAGGCAGAATCAGTTTGGGAAGAAGCGAAGGCTGAGTCCGATTTTGAAATGTTCAGACCCTATCTTGAAAAACTAGTAGAGACTACTAAGAGATTCATTGGTTACTGGGGATATGAGGGCAATAAATATAATACTCTGCTAGATATGTATGAGCCTGGTGTCACTGCCGAGGTCCTGGATCAGGTATTTGGAGATCTCCGTGAAAAAATTGTCCCACTCGTACAGCAAATTTCCAGTTCGACAGCTAAACCTGAAACAGAGTTCCTGTTCAAGCACTTTCCTAAAGACAAGCAGCGTGGATTTAGCCTCGAAATCCTGAAACAAATGGGCTATGATTTTGATGCTGGACGTCTTGATGAAACGGTCCATCCGTTTGCGATGGGGCTTAACCCTGGAGATGTGAGGGTTACGACGAAATATGATGAATCAGATTTCAGGACTGCTGTTTTCGGTACAATTCATGAAGGCGGCCACGCTCTTTATGAACAAAATATTTCTGAAGAGCTAGTCGGTACTCCTTTGAGTTCAGGTACATCGATGGGAATCCATGAATCACAGTCGCTCTTCTATGAGAACTTTGTTGGGCGCAATTACTCCTTCTGGAAGCACAACTACAGCTTGCTGCAGGAGTATTCAGATGGTCAGTTTTCCGGAGTGGAAGTAGAGGATTTCTACCGTGCAGTCAATGAGTCCAAGCCAAGCTTGATCCGGATAGAGGCCGATGAGTTAACATATCCTTTGCATGTAATGGTACGATATGAGATTGAAAAAGGCTTGTTCAACGATGAAATTGAAGTTAAGGATCTCCCACGGATCTGGAATGATAAATATGAGCAGTATCTCGGAATCAGGCCTGAAAATGATGCCGAGGGAGTCCTCCAGGATGTCCACTGGGCAGGAGGCAGCTTTGGATATTTCCCTTCTTATGCATTAGGCTACATGTATGCCGCTCAGTTCAAGAATGCAATGCTGAAAGATTTACCGAATTATGAGGAATTGCTAGAACAAGGAAATCTTCAGCCGGTTAAAGAATGGATGACGGAGAACGTCCATAAACATGGAAAAATGAAAAAGCCTCTTGAGATTTTGACAGATGTAACAGGTGAGGGACTCAACGCCCAATACCTGGTAGATTACCTTTACGATAAATACAATAAGGTATATCAATTAGTCTAATATAAAGCTTTTTAACTATTAAGAGCCTTAGTAAAATAAGATGGCAGTATTTCTGCCATCTTTTCTGTGTGGTGAAACTTATTGACCAGGAAATTACCTTATATAATGATTGCATTTGCGGCAGCGATGTGGGGGCTGATTGGTTTTTTTGTTAAAGGCCTGAATAATGCCGGGTTCGGTGCCATGGAGATTGTGGCCATACGTGTGTCGACCGCGGCCATTATTTTGATTTTGGTGGGAATTGCTTTTTACCGAAGTCATTTAAAAATCAGGGTGAAAGACTTGTATCTTTTTGTGGGTACAGGGATTTTAAGTATTGTGTTTTTTAATTGGTCTTATTTTACGGCAATCAACCTGATGAACATCCCGATTGCTGTAGCTTTACTGTATACTTCTCCTGCTTTTGTTGCGGTTTTATCATTTCTTTTCCTGAAAGAAAGCATTAACAGGAAGAAGCTGTTGGCGATTATCATGACAGTCATTGGCTGTACGCTTGCCGCAGGAATCACCGGGCAGGGAGGAACGTCTTTTTCTGTCTCCAGTATACTGATAGGTCTTGGGGCAGGGTTCGGTTATGCTCTTTACAGTATTTTTGGAAAGGTGGCATTAAGGAGGTACCATCCTTTTACGGTCACATTGTATACATTCCTTGTAGCTTCGGCTGCCCTGGTTCCGACAACTGGTATAGCCAGCAAGGCGATTGTCCTTTTCGCTGGCGATGCGTGGCTGTATGCGATAGGATTAGGGATTTTCCCGACTGTGCTCGCCTACTTTGCATACTCCTGGGGCCTTGAAAGGACGGAAAGCAGTACTGCTGCAGTAGTTGCTACACTGGAACCTGTCGTTGCCACCATGCTGGGAATCCTGGTATATGGTGACAGGCTGGGCGGTCTTCAGATGCTCGGGTCCGCGTTAATTATCATATCAGTAATATCTATCAATATCTCAATCCCCATCAGAAAGCAAAAAAAGCACTTCACTGTGTGATTCAATCTCTTTTGAAGTGGAGAACGAAAAAGGATAGCAAATAAGAAAAGCGCATGCGCCTCGAGCTGCTCAAAGATACCGCTTCGCGCAAGATACACCATGAAGTTTTCTCAGGGATGAAAACTGGCTAGGCGCTGGAGCTAGGCACTAATCTTAATACAAAAGTTTATACTTTCTAATAAAACATAAACGTACCAAATTAACAGAAAAAGGAGCCTGGTTCAAACCCAAGCTCCTGTCTCTGTTCAAACTTAGTTTAAGTAAATTGATTCACTATCATGTTCAAAAATGATTTTTAGGGAAAAATGCAGATAAATCAGGGGGCAACTAGACAAAGGATTATCTTTTATGATAAATTATTACAGTAAAAATCCTTTTGAAAACTACATATTTTAAATCGATGAAAAGGAAAGTAGTTTTTGCTATATTCGATAGAGAGCCGGGGACGGTGGAAGCCTGGTGATGAAGCATAAATGAAGAACACCTTTGAGTTCTAACCGAAAGGGGTAACTTAAGTAGGCTTAGACGTTTCCAGCACGTTATATACTGGGTTATGCAATAGTAAAGTTGGTCATTTTATGACAATTTGGGTGGTACCGCGGAAGTTCAGCCTTTCGTCCCTTTTTTTAGGGATAGAAGGCTTTTTTTTATTGCAAAAAATTACTATAAGGAGGCTAATTATGATCAAGACCGTAGTAAAAGACTTATACAGAAAACAAGAAAATTTTAAAGACAAAACTGTTCAAATTACAGGATGGATCCGTACTCTTCGTGATTCCAAAACCATTGGCTTTATGGAGTTGAACGATGGAACATTCTTTAAGAGTGTACAGATTGTTTTTGAGGATACCCTTGATAACTTTAAAGAAATTACGAAGTTGCCTATCAGTTCTTCTGTTTTAGTTGAAGGTGAATTTGTTCCAACTCCTGAAATGAAGCAGCCATTTGAAATTAAAGCGACAAAAATTCTCGTCGAGGGATTATCGGATACAGATTATCCTATACAAAAAAAGAGACATACCCTTGAATATTTGAGAACAATCGCTCATTTACGTCCGAGAGCCAACGCTTTCTCAGCCGTTTTCAGAGTAAGGTCTCTTGCATCCTATGCCCTCCACAAATTCTTTCAAGACAAAGGGTTTGTCTATGTACATACACCAATTATTACCGGAAGCGATACTGAAGGAGCCGGGGAAATGTTCCGTGTGACATCAATGGACTTAAACAAGCTTCCAAAAACAGAAGGTGGAAAAGTGGATGACAGTGCAGATTTCTTCGGCAAAGAAACCAACTTAACAGTGAGCGGTCAACTAAATGTCGAAAGCTTTGCTCTTGCTTTCCGTAATGTATATACCTTTGGTCCGACATTCAGAGCAGAAAATTCCAATACGGCACGACATGCCTCAGAATTCTGGATGATCGAGCCGGAAGTGGCCTTTGCAGAATTACCGGATATCATGGATCTTGGAGAAGAAATGGTCAAGTATGTCATTGATTACGTTTTTGAGCATGCACCAGAAGAAATGGCTTTCTTTAACAGCTTTATTGATAAAACGCTTATTGAAAGATTGCAGAATGCATTAGAGTTCGATTTTGGAAGGGTTACTTATACTGAAGCTGTTGAATTATTAAAGAACTCAGGTAAGGAATTTGAATACCCTGTTGAATGGGGTACAGATTTGCAAACGGAACATGAACGTTACCTTAGCGAGGAAATTTACAAGCGTCCTGTCTTTGTAACCGACTATCCGAAAGACATCAAGGCATTTTATATGCGAGCGAATGAGGATGGCAAGACAGTTGCCGCGACTGACCTACTGGTTCCCGGTATTGGCGAGTTAATCGGCGGAAGCCAGCGTGAGGAAAGAGAAGAAGTCCTTGCAGAACGTATTAAAGAACTTGGTATGTCGGAAGAAGATTACTGGTGGTATCTTGAGCTTAGAAAATACGGCAGCACCAAGCATTCTGGCTACGGAATTGGATTCGAACGACTTGTCATGTATCTAACCGGAATGAAGAACATCCGCGATGTCATCCCATTCCCTCGTACACCAGGAAACGCAGATTTTTAATTAAATATGTAAAAAATAAAAATAGGATGCTGAGGCATTCTATTTTTTTGTGGTAAATACTGTTAAAAATAAAAAACAGGGTCTGAAATCTTTTGCAGTTTCAGACCCTGTTTGGTTAATTTATTTCTAAAACTAATTCAGGCAAGAGATTTTTTAGAAGAACTTATATCCTTTCGACCCGATCGGTGCATTTTCAATCATATCGATGAATGGTATCGTGTAAGCGAAAAGAATCAAAAGAACAGTGATGCCAAGCCATAGCTTCCAGTTTTCGAATACCATCGGAGTTTTTTCTGCTTGGTCAGCAACTTCTCCGACAGGGAATTCTTCTTCCCCCTTAGGTGCGAAGAAAGCAAGGTTGATGAAAATGTAAAGTATCAGGATGATTCCAAGGAACAGGATGGATCCGCCAACTGCCTGTGCCACCTGGTAAGGAATCCATTCAGCTGCTTGCTCTGAACCGCCGTATGTTGAGAATGAAGAACGGCGTGGAGCTCCAAGCAGGCCGGCTGCGTGCATCGCGCCGGACATGAATGTCATACCGATTGCCCAAACAATCCCCTGGATAATGGCTAGTTTATTCATAGCCTTTGTCAAGACCCTGCCAGTCAGGTGAGGGACCAGCCAATAAGAAATTCCAAAGAAAGTAAGGACAACTGAAGTTGCAAGTGTTAAATGGAAGTGTCCTGTAACCCAGATTGTGTTGTGTACTACCTGGTTCAACTGGTTGGAAGCATTGATAAGTCCGCCGGCACCAGCAGGGATGAATGCAAGCATACCTATGAAAGGTACTGCGAATCGGGCATCTCCCCAAGGAAGCTTTTTCACCCAGCCGAATAGGCCGGTAGATCCTTTAGAACGGCCAAACATCTCAAATGTCGCAAACAATGAGAATGCGGTCATCAATGATGGAATAACAACAAGGAATGTCAAAATAACCTGAAGGAATTTCCAAGCCGGGTCAATACCTGGTTCTGTCAACTGGTGGTGAAAACCAACCGGAATTGAGAACAACAGGAACAGGATGAATGACATCCTAGCTAATGAATCAGAGAAAATCTTTCCGCCAATGATCTTTGGCACGATTGCGTACCAGGCCATATATGCAGGCAGCAGCCAGAAGTAAACTAGCGGGTGGCCGAAGTACCAGAACAATGTACGGCTAACCAACACATCTACCCGCTCTACCAGGCCCAGTGACCAAGGAAGCAATTGGAATAGTACTGTTGCAGCGACACCAATCGTAGCTACGATCCACATAAGCGTGTTGACGAGTGACATGAAAGTCAGAAGCGGGCTAGGCTTTCCAGGATTAGCTTTTCTCCAAGAAGTATAAGCCATGATGATTGCAGCGCCGTCAATCCAGCTTCCGACAATTACAAGTGTAAGTCCTAAGTAAAAAAGTGCGTGTGCTTGTAATGGTGCATAGAATGTATATAGAACAGATGCCTGGTTCGTAAGGATCATAATAGCAGCCATTACAGTTCCGATTGTCATCGTCCAGAAGCCAATCCAGCCAGTCTTTCGCTGTTTATCAGTTAATGTTCCGGATGTTTTGCTCACTAGAGAGAGCTGGAACCCCATAATGAAAAATGTTGTTAAAACAAGTCCAAGAACAACCCCATGGATGGTCAGGATTTGGTAGTATCCAGTCCAAGAAGGCAATTCGAATTTTCCTGAACGGACAAGTGTCTGCAGCAAGCCTGCAAGTCCGCCGATGGCAAGGGCGATGAAAGCGACATAGAAGTGGGCCATTGCCAGTTTGCCGTCGCGGCGGTCAACTTTTGGATTGATTGATGTTGTATTCATTATTTCACCACCTTGATTTTAGACGACATCATGTGGTGTCCGACACCACAATATTCATTACAAACAATCAGATATTCGCCGGCTTTGTCAAAAGTTGTGACGAACTCACTGATATAGCCAGGTTCAAGCATCATGTTGATATTTGTGCCCGCTACCTCAAAGCCGTGGATTACATCCTTCGTAGTCGCAATCACTTTCACCTTAGCTCCTAATGGAACTTCTACCTGTCCAGGGTTGAAAGAAAAAGCAGACGCCACGTAAACAAGCTCGTAATCCCATTCTTTTCCTTCAACCTTTTTCAAACCAGGCTCATTGAAAGGCGCTGTAGTATCTACCTTTTCAGGATTGATTGTTGCCAGGCAGCTTGGGGGCTGGTTGCCTAAATAGAAAGCGCTGACCCCAATTACAGATAGAAATACAATCAATGTCGTAATTCCAAAAATCAGCCAGATTTTTTCAAATTTATG
Organism: Mesobacillus sp.; assembly: GCF_047739415.1. GTDB lineage: Bacteria > Bacillota > Bacilli > Bacillales > Cytobacillaceae > Mesobacillus. The sequence goes on from NZ_JBIQOE010000286.1 coordinate 62,822, forward strand.
AATGTGCATATCTTCTTTCTCCCCTTTTGGTCTCTCTTAAAAACGATCAACAAATAAGAAATAAACGCCTACCCATGTAGCGATTAAAAAGAATCCTAACAAGAAAACGGATGCAAGTGTTCCTTTCAAGGAAGATTGGTCTTCCACCTTTGTATGTGTTTTCTTCCCAATTCCAGGCTGAGCCATCCCGGTCCACTCCCTTCGTATAAAATGTTCGTTAATAAATGATGAGTACACTCTCATAATACAAAACAATTTGGAAACGTAAATATGGTTTCAGACAGTTCACAAATTGTTCATACCTGATATATTTACTATGTTAATGGTGAAAACACGTCAATACAGTGATTTAAGTCACATGGAACGAGGGGGAATTGTGAAAAATCTGTGAATACATTTATGTGAAAACATGAGCAAATCAGCAAATGAACAAATCAGGATGTGATAGAACGACTTGACATTTTTAAAAAAGCAATTTAAAAAAACAGGAATCACCATTCCACGTTAAGCTAATAAACTAATAGAAAATGGATTTATCAGGAAGTGGTTTTCATGCAGAAGTACTATTGTGAACATTGCCGCCTCATATATGATGAAATGCGATTATGTAAAAAATGTGGGGGAGCAGCTGAAAAACAAATCTGGATTGAAGTACAAAAGCAGTCCAACGAAAAATAGCACCTAGTTTGGTGCTTTTTCTTTTCCCAGGCGAGATACCCTATTTTTCATGAACAATATGTTAAAATTAAGTCAATTTAGAGCAGGAGGATGATATTTGTGTTTTTGCCATCTTTTGATTTGAAAGGAAAAACTGCGGTAGTGTCTGGTGCTGGCAGAGGAATTGGCCGTGCGATTGCAATCGGTCTGGCTGAAGCTGGAGCAGATGTGGCCTTACTTGCACGAACGGAGGAAGATCTCAAAGAAACTTCTTCGATAATAGAAAAGTTAGGAAATAAAACCATGGTGCTCCCGACTGATGTGACAAAAAGGGATGAAGTACATAATTCGATTTCTACAGTTTTCTCTGAATGGGGAAAGATTGATATCCTTGTCAACAATGCGGGCATGAACATCCGTTCAAAGGCATTAGAGGCAACGGATGAAGAATGGCAAACAATCATGGATACCAATTTAAAATCTGCCTTCATGATGTCTCAGGAAGCCGGGAAAGTCATGAAGGGACAACAATCAGGAGGCAAAATCATTAATATCGCGTCTGTGGCGGGGCAAGTAGCCCTCAGGACCGGTGTCGTCTATGCGGCAACTAAGGCAGCCCTGATGCAGATGACAAAGGTGCTCGCGATGGAATGGGGCCAATACGGAATCAATGTGAACTCAATCGGACCGTGGTACTTCAAAACGCCGCTGACTGAAAAGCTATTGGCAGACGAAGAATATGTTAAAGACATCCTTGCCGTTACCCCACTGAAAAGGATCGGTGAGCTTTCAGAGCTTGTGGGTCCGGTGGTATTTCTAAGCTCGGAAGCCGGGAATTATGTAACTGGACAAACCCTGTTTGTCGATGGTGGAATGACGATTCATGGATTTTGATTGTATGATATAAAACAAGTACTGTAAGCAGAAGTATGTTTACTGCATTGCCCAAAAGATGCCATTGAGTTGAAAAACCGTAAAAGCTGGGAGTCTGCATTGATATAAAACGTCAACTGGAAAAGATTTTATAATGTATAAGGCTAAAGATGCATTGTATAATGAACTTGCACAGCAACTCCTTCAAAACGTTAGGCTTTCCCCGATTGTGGGGGAAAGCCTTTTTTTCGTTTTAGTCTAAGTTAGTTTGACTGTATACTCTCTGGGTAAATGGAAAAAGTAACCGTACATAGATGTGAGGAGAGTATAACATGCCAAGAGTCATATCCATCGCAGAAGAATTGCCGCCATTTTCTATAGAACAAGATAAGGTAATGGAGTTCGCAGAAAAGCTATTCAAGGAATCCTTTAAGGATATAAATAGGCTGCTCACCGTTTTCCAGAATGGCCAAATCGAGAAACGCCATTTTGCCAAAGATCTTGATTGGTTTGAAAATGATCATACCTTTGAAGAGAAGAATAATGCCTATATTGATGCAGCTGTGGAACTTGGGGCAAAAGCGATCTCGAATTGCCTAAAGAGTGATGTATTTTTAAAAGACGAAGTCCATCTTGAAGAGATCGATGCTATTTTTACCATCAGCAGCACAGGTGTGTCAACTCCCAGCATTGATGCGAGAATAATGAATATATTGCCATCATCACAATACATGAAAAGGATTCCGATTTGGGGCCTCGGTTGTGCAGGTGGAGCAAGCGGGCTTTCGCGAGCATATGAGTACTGCCTGGCCTACCCGAAGGCCAAGGTACTTGTGCTATCCGTTGAATTATGCAGTTTAACCTTCCAGCGGAACGATCGGTCAAAAAGCAATCTGATCGGAACCTCATTGTTTGCAGACGGGGTTGCATGTGCCCTGGTCTGTGGTGATGATTCTGGCTATGAAAATATAATGAAAAAAGAATCTGCACCTAATATTATCGGTACACAGTCCACAACGATGCCTGATTCTGAAGATGTTATGGGATGGGAAGTGAAGAATGAGGGACTGTATGTCGTGTTTTCGAAGGATATACCGACGATAATCGAAAACTGGCTACAGCCAAATGTCTTAAGATTTTTAAATTCCAATGGTCTTGACGTTCCAGATCTTGATCATTTTATTGCGCACCCAGGAGGAAAGAAAGTCCTTGATGCCTATGTTTCTGCCCTGAAGTTCCCTGGAAAAATGACCGAGACTTCCCTGAACGTCTTAAAAGAATATGGGAATATGTCTTCAGCGACCATACTATATGTATTAAGAAGGTTCATGGAGACAGCGGAGGAAGGCGATCTTGGACTTGGTGCTGCACTTGGCCCAGGTTTTAGCTCGGAATTGCTATTAATGAGGTGGGAATAACATGGTATTCCTCATTTTTGTAGGTTTAATAATCTTTCAGCGGATAACAGAACTAGTCATCGCGAGAAAAAATGAGGCCTGGATGAAAGATCAAGGAGCAATAGAATTCGGCCAGGGCCATTATCCCGCGATGGTGTCGATCCATACAGCTTTTTTCATATCTTTTATATTGGAAGTGAACCTGTTGGATAAAAACCTTTCAGATTATTGGCCGGTATTGCTTAGTCTGTTTATTTTTACACAAGCAATGAGAATTTGGGCACTAGCTTCATTGGGAAGGTTCTGGAATACAAAGATTATTATTCTTCCCGGGGCTAATGTAGTAAAGAGAGGTCCCTATAAAATCATCAAGCATCCAAACTATTTAATTGTTGCGATAGAGTTGATTGTGATTCCATTGATGTTCAATGCCTATATCACAATGGTGGTCTTTACTTTGTTGAATATCCTCATTTTATCAATCAGGATTCCTGCAGAGGAGAAGGCATTGAGAGAGTTAACAAAGTATGAATCAGAATTCTCCAAACAGGGTCGCTTCGTCCCGAATTTGTTAAATAAGTGTGACAATTAATCTCCTTCCATTGAAAATGATAATCAATAGTGCTACACTTTTCTTAAGATGAAAATTATTCTCAGTTAAAAAAGACCCTTAAGGATGGTGTCGTACCAATGGTTTCCATGTTAGTTGTTTCGACCATAGCTGCTTATTCCTTACTTATGAAATATGTATTAAGCAATGTACTAAAACCTCATTAATAAACAATATTCTCATTTAGAAGGAAAGTCCGGACTTAGGTTCGGGCTTTTTCTTTTGTCCCTGGTTGTGTCTTTTCTGGTGCGATTAAGGTGCTTTTAATTTACTTTTTCTAAGGGACGAAAATGAAATTATAGGAAAAGACCGAAAAATCATATAAAATAAAGTTATTCACAATTTTGTCACAAGGGGTTAGAGGAATGGGCCAGACTATTGCACAGCAAGATAA
>NZ_JBIQOE010000287.1:0-68820 GCF_047739415.1 Mesobacillus sp.
ACTTTTTGCAGCATTGGTCAATAAAATCAATGAAAAAGCAGGCACGGATTGGACGACACCTTTCTCTACTGATGCAGTAGTGGAAAAACAGAATGTCATCATCCCGAATGACCGCCGTTATTACCTGCGCGAAATTTCCGAAACGGTCCGCGGCTATCACAAGCTTGCTGCAGAGCAGGCAGACCTTGCGCGCAGATTGTTCCAGATAGAAGGTACAATCGAGGCGGTAAAAGAAAGAGAAACAAACAGCGAAGTAGTTTCCTCACTTCAGGTATTAAAAGAAGAAGTAGAGAAAATGCTGACTCCTGAGTCCAAATATATTCTCGAAAACTGGGAATCCCTCAAGGAAAAGTACAGTGCTGACCAGTTCGTAACGAAGATTCGCGATAAGGAAATTGTCACCGAGCTAAGGACGAAGAGTCTTTCAGGCTTGAGCATCCCTAAAGTGGCACTGCCAAAGTACAAGGACTACGGCGAGATTTTGCGCTGGGTATACCTTGAGAACGTACCAGGAAGTTTCCCTTATACTGCTGGAGTTTTCCCATTCAAGCGTGAAGGTGAGGATCCGAAGCGCCAGTTTGCTGGTGAAGGTACACCTGAACGGACGAACCGCCGTTTCCATTACCTTTCTAAAGACGATAATGCAAAGCGTTTGAGCACGGCTTTTGACTCCGTTACATTATACGGTGAGGATCCTGATTACCGTCCGGATATTTACGGTAAGGTTGGCGAGAGCGGTGTCAGCGTTTGTTCGCTTGATGACATGAAAAAGCTATATGCAGGATTCGACCTTTGCCATCCATCGACATCCGTGTCGATGACAATCAACGGACCGGCACCGATCATACTGGCTATGTTCATGAACACAGCAATTGAACAGCAGGTAGAAAAGAAGGAGCAAGAGCTTGGCCGCAAGCTGAATGAAGAAGAATTTGCACAAGTGAAGGAAATGACTCTTCAGACAGTCCGCGGTACGGTTCAGGCAGATATTTTAAAAGAAGACCAGGGACAGAATACTTGCATCTTCTCTACTGAATTCGCGCTAAGAATGATGGGCGACATCCAGCAGTATTTTATCGATGAGAAGGTCCGGAACTACTATTCTGTTTCGATTTCCGGCTATCATATTGCCGAAGCAGGCGCGAACCCGATTTCCCAGCTGGCGTTCACACTCTCAAATGGCTTCACGTATGTTGAATACTATTTGAGCAGAGGCATGAACATTGATGATTTTGCACCAAACCTGAGCTTCTTCTTCTCAAACGGTCTTGACCCTGAGTACTCAGTGATTGGCCGAGTTGCCCGCCGCATCTGGTCGACAGTCATGAAGAATAAATACGGCGCAAATGAACGAAGCCAGAAGCTGAAGTATCATATCCAGACATCTGGACGTTCACTTCATGCACAGGAAATCGACTTCAACGATATCCGTACGACGCTTCAAGCTTTGATGGCATTGCATGATAACTGCAACTCGCTTCATACAAATGCTTATGACGAAGCAATCACAACGCCAACGGAAGAATCTGTTCGCCGCGCGATGGCCATCCAGATGATCATCACGAAGGAGCACGGATTGACGAAGAATGAGAACCCGCTCCAGGGAGCGTTCATCATCGAAGAGCTGACAGATTTAGTAGAAGAAGCAGTCCTTCAGGAATTTGAACGGATCAATGACCGCGGAGGCGTGCTTGGCGCTATGGAAACACAGTACCAGCGCGGAAAAATCCAGGATGAGTCGATGTACTACGAGATGAAGAAGCATTCAGGGGAGCTGCCGATCATCGGTGTGAATACCTACCTGAATCCAAATCCTCCATCCGAGGAAGAAATCGACAAGATGGAGCTTGCGCGTGCGACGAAAGCGGAAAAAGAAACTCAGATCAGCAACCTTGAAGCCTTCAAAGGCAAAAACAAGGATCAATCCGAAGAAGCACTCAATCGCCTGAAAGAGACAGCAGTCAGCGGAGGCAATATTTTTGCAGAACTGATGGAAACTGTAAAATATGCAAGCCTTGGCCAAATTACCCGGGCACTATACGAAGTAGGCGGCCAGTTCCGCAGGAATATGTAGGATATTGATTTTTCAAAAATAAAGTAAGTATTGTTTAAAAACAAAAGCGATGGTGTATAAAGGTAGGACGTGGCATTAGAGCTTTTGCAATGGATCTAGATTGGGCAAGGTGGCTTGTAGGAAAACTATAAGCCATCTTGCATTTTGTTATGCTCTTTTCGTAAACTAGCATTAACCTAAGATTCCAAAAGAAATGAGAATTGGTACGAGAAACAAATTTTATCAAATTTTTCATATCTTTTACCAAATAATCTTATATAATCTAGATATCAGCTAATACATACGACCTACTTCAGGATGTGAAATTTGTGAGATCGGTGTTATTATCGGCAGGGGCTGTTATGGCAGCTGCAGCCATGTATTATCTATACCAGCGACAGCTCGGGGCGATATCTTTTTTCATTCTTTCAATTGTCTTCTTTTTCCTGGCTTATGCCCAGCTTAAAAAGAGAAAAAGGGCTGGCAGCACGAAAGCGGATAACGAAAGCGAAAAAAGGCGAGAAAAGGACAGATAAAACTGGCATAAAGGTTTAGAATTTGTTTATAATGTAGAATATGCATTCTGGGATATTTTCCTTGTTTTCGGACGCAAGGCCGGGTAAGGCCTGGAATAGAGAAAGGAAGTGCGAAAGTTGAGTTTAAATCAATACTCAAAAGAAGAGCTTCAAGAAATGTCACTGATTGAAGTTGCCTATGAAATTTTAAAAGAGAAAAAGCAGGCTATTACATTCCAAGAACTTATGGCAGAGATCAAGAAGGTCATGAAATTGGACGAGGCCGAAGTAACTGAAAAAATGGTTCAGTTCTATACAGATATAAACATAGATGGACGTTTCATGTCCCAGGGTGAAGGCCGCTGGGGACTGCGCGTTTGGTATCCAGTTGACCAAATCGAAGAAGATAATGTCACGACAGTCAAGCCGAAGAAGAAGAAAGCTAAAAAAGCTGTCGATGAGGATGACCTTGATCTTGACGAATTCGATGAAATCGATGAGGAAGATCTGGACTTCGATGATGACATCGAGGAGTTTGATGAAGATGACGATGATGATCTCGATGATGACGATGATGATGAAGACTTCGACGAGGATCTTGAAGATACTGATGACTTCGACGACGACGAGGAGTTGTTAGAAGACGAAGAAGAGGACCTTCCACTCGAAGATGAAGATGAAGAGGACGAAGAACTGTAATTAACAGCTTGACTTTTACCAGGACCGGCTGTAGAATACTTTTTGGGCTCCTTAAAAAAGGACGATTATGTAAAACAGCTACAAAACGCTCCCCATACTCTGTATGCGGGGCGTTTTTTTTATTTTGTCCAGAAAGCTGAAAACCCCCGACAAAATAGGTTTGCATGATGTTATGCAGACCGATGAATTAGTTAAAAATTTTATTTATAAATCAATTAAACAGGTACATATTGTACAAACTGTTTGATGAGGGGGATTACACAAATGGCAAAGTATATTTTTGTAACAGGCGGCGTAGTTTCGTCATTAGGTAAGGGGATCACGGCAGCATCTCTTGGCAGATTGCTGAAGAACAGGGGTATGAATGTAACAATCCAGAAATTCGACCCATATATCAACGTGGACCCTGGGACAATGAGCCCTTACCAGCACGGTGAAGTATTCGTTACAGATGACGGTGCTGAAACGGATCTGGACCTTGGCCACTACGAGCGTTTCATCGATATTAATCTTAATAAGTACTCTAACGTGACGACAGGAAAAATCTATTCGACTGTTTTGAAAAAAGAACGCCGCGGTGACTACCTGGGCGGAACAGTTCAGGTTATTCCGCATATCACGAATGAAATCAAAGACAAGGTTTTCCGTGCCGGAAAAGAAACCGGCGCAGACGTTGTCATCACTGAAATTGGCGGAACAGTTGGGGACATCGAATCCCTGCCGTTCCTTGAAGCGATCCGCCAGATCAAGAATGACGTTGGCCGCGACAATGTCATGTACGTTCACTGTACATTGGTTCCTTACATCAAGGCAGCCGGCGAAATGAAGACGAAGCCAACACAGCACAGCGTAAAAGAACTTCGCAGTCTTGGTATCCAGCCAAATATCATCGTTCTTCGTACAGAAATGCCGATTTCACAGGACATGAAGGACAAGATTGCCCTTTTCTGTGACATCGATAAGGAAGCGGTAATTGAAGCAGCAGATGCGGATACATTATATTCAATCCCACTTGCGTTGCAGGAGCAGAAGATGGACCAGCTTGTATGCGACCACTTTAAGCTAGATTGCGGTGAAGCTGACATGACAGAGTGGAATGCGCTAGTTGAAAAGGTTACACATCTTTCAGGTAAAACCAGAATTGCTCTTGTTGGTAAATATGTTGAGCTTCAAGACGCTTACATTTCAGTTGTTGAATCATTGAAACATGCTGGTTATGCATTCGATAGCGATATCGAAATCAAGTGGGTTAATTCTGAGGAAGTTACAGAAGAAAATGTCGTTGAATTGCTGAATGATGTAGACGGAATCCTGGTTCCAGGCGGATTCGGCGATCGCGGTATTGAAGGAAAAATCCTTGCGACCAAATATGCTCGTGAGAACAAAGTGCCGTTCTTCGGTATTTGCCTGGGCATGCAGCTTGCATCCGTTGAATTTGCACGCCACGTACTTGGTTTGAAAGACGCACACTCTGCGGAAATTATGCCAAGCACGCCATATCCAATCATCGACCTTCTACCAGAACAGAAGGACATCGAAGATCTAGGTGGGACACTTCGTCTTGGATTATATCCATGTAAGCTTGGTGAAGATACAAAAGCCTTCGCTGCTTACAACGACGATTTGATTTATGAGCGCCACCGCCACCGCTACGAGTTCAACAATGAATACCGCCAGGCAATGGAAAAAGCAGGATTCATTTTCTCTGGGACAAGCCCGGATGGCCGTTTGGTTGAAATCATCGAGCTTAAGGACCACCCATGGTTCCTTGCATCCCAGTTCCACCCGGAATTCACATCAAGACCAACACGCCCGCAGCCATTATTCAGGGACTTCATTGAAGCATCAATCAAGTCAAGTAAGTAATAGGCGGGAAAATAGCAAAAAGCCGGTGAAAAACCACCGGCTTTTTTGCGTTTAAATTAATTTTTTAAGAGAGCCAGTTGGGTCAAAACCCTCAGTTAGTACTCCTCTAAAATTTCCTCAATCGTAAACTTCAAACCGAAGTAAATGTATAATGCGACGATGGAAGTAGGATAGCCGACTCTGTTGCCCATTTCGTCAGGCAGGAGCCCTTTTTTCAATTTTAAGTCGATGTGCACGTCAGCCATAGTATCCAGGCCTGCGACTTCATTTTCACCACGAACAGTAGAGATGGCCACGAAAGGAATCCCTTTTTCTTGCAAATCGCGCGCTACTCCAACAGCCTCTTCGTCGTCGGCATATCGGCTTACAAGCAAAACCCGGTCAGCAGCCTTTAGCTGCACGTCCTCTGTGAAAATCGCCGTAGATTTCAATGGTTCCTCACCATAGACCGCTTCAAGGGCTATTGCCTGCATTTCCTTAGTACCAAAAATATAAACAGTTCCCTCGCCAGCTGCAGCTTGTGCAAGCAGCCGCGCTCCGTCCTCAATCGAAAATTCTTCTTTTTCCTGAAGTCTGTTGAACAAACCTGTCAGCTGTGTCGAAAACATTTTTAACATAACAGCACCTCCGTTTTTGCCAATACTGATTATAAAGTACTACAATGGGAATGAAAAAGCATCTGTCGAAAAATAAGTTTGAAAATATGGGAGGAATTTCAAGCTTTTTAACGAATTGTGTAAATGGGGATAAGACGAAACCATTTCCTGGACAAACACATTTAACAATATACTACATTTATTAGGGGGAAGAGGCGGCATGAAAGAAAAAATACTAATTGTAGACGACCAGTTTGGCATCAGAATTCTACTTAATGAAGTGCTGCAAAAAGAAGGTTATCAAACGTATCAAGCTGCAAATGGCGTCCAGGCCCTGGATATCGTTAAAAAGCATCCACCGGATCTAGTTCTTTTGGACATGAAGATTCCTGGTATGGATGGAATTGAAATTTTAAAAAGAATGAAAGTGATCGATCCTGATATCCGCGTCATCATCATGACCGCTTACGGCGAGCTTGATATGATCCAGGAAGCCATGGATCTGGGTGCGCTGACCCACTTCGCAAAACCATTCGATATTGATGACATCCGCGCAGCAGTTAAAAAATATTCGCAAACCGTTTCGTAATTTAAAACAGCTTACATAGAAGTGTCCTCTCGAATTTTCGGAGGGCATTTCCTTTTTAAAAACAGATAAAAACATAGTTTACAGACTAGTTAAATTATTGGTAACGCTTGCTTTATAGCATTTTTATGACACTTGCAAAAACAGGGCTAGAACAATGGTAATTCTGATTTTCTTTTGGTATGATACTTATGAATTCCACAGGATCATTTCGTTTTGATGAATGCCATCTCGGGTACATAATCAAAAGCAGAGAAGGAAAACCTTTAAAATGGTAGCATTGTCAAAAAGAAGACTGATCATAACGAAGGAGGAAAAGATATGCCTTTAGTTTCAATGACTGAAATGCTGAAAAAAGCGAATGCGGAAGGCTACGCTGTTGGGCAATTTAACTTAAATAACCTTGAATTTACTCAAGCGATCCTTCAGGCTGCAGAAGCTGAAAAATCGCCAGTTATCCTTGGTGTTTCCGAAGGCGCAGCACGTTACATGGGCGGCTTCAAAACAGTAGTGAAAATGGTAGAAGGCTTGATGGAGGACTACAAAACAACAGTTCCTGTCGCAATTCACTTAGACCATGGTTCAAGCTACGAAATATGTAAAGAAGCGATCGATGCAGGTTTCACATCTGTTATGATTGATGCTTCACACGGTCCTTTCGAAGATAACGTTTCGACAACTTCAAAGGTTGTAGAATACGCTCACTCAAAAGGAGTTTCTGTTGAAGCTGAATTGGGAGTTGTCGGCGGACAGGAAGATGATGTCGTTGCTGATGGCGTTATCTATGCTGACCCTAAAGAGTGTGAAGAACTTGTTCAGCGCACTGGCATCGACTGCCTTGCTCCTGCACTTGGATCTGTACACGGCCCTTACAAAGGTGAACCAAACCTTGGTTTCAAGGAAATGGAAGAAATCAACAAGACAGCTGGTGTGCCTTTAGTATTGCACGGCGGAACTGGAATCCCTACAAAAGACATCCAGAAAGCTATCTCTTTCGGTACAGCTAAAGTCAATGTAAATACTGAAAACCAAATTGCTTCAGCTAAAGTTGTTCGCCAGGTATTGGCTGAAAAGCCTAACGAGTATGATCCACGTAAATACCTTGGACCAGCTCGCGACGCGATCAAGGAAACTGTAATCGGCAAAATGCGCGAATTCGGTTCTTCCAACAAAGCGTAAAAGCAATAAAATTCTGTTATAATGAAACCGCCTTACATCAAGGCGGTTTTTATCCATTTTTATATGTTTGAAAATTATGTCGACTGGAGGCGTTTACAAATGAAGTTTTTTATCGATACTGCCAATATGGAAGAAATTCGCGAGGCATACACTCTAGGGATTTTATCCGGTGTCACAACAAACCCATCACTCGTAGCAAAAGAGAAGAATGTAAAGTTTGAAGACCGCTTGAAGGAAATCACTGAATTAGTTCCTGGTTCCGTCAGCGCAGAAGTCATCGCACTAGATGCAGAAGGCATGATCAAAGAGGGAAAAGAGCTAGCAGCAATCGCTCCTAACATCACGATCAAAGTTCCGATGACACCAGAAGGGTTGAAGGCGGTTTCTGTATTCTCAAAAGAGGGAATCAAGACGAATGTGACATTAGTCTTCAGTGCAAACCAGGCATTGCTGGCAGCAAGAGCGGGCGCTACATATGTATCCCCATTCCTGGGCCGCCTGGATGACATCGGCCATAACGGACTCGACTTGATTTCAACGATTGCCGAAATCTTCACAATCCACGGAATCGACACAGAAATCATCGCCGCGTCCATCCGCCATCCACAGCACGTAACAGACGCAGCACTAAGAGGCGCACACATCTCAACCGTACCATACAAAGTAATCCAGCAAATGTTCAACCACCCACTAACAGACAAAGGAATCGAAGCCTTCCTGAAAGACTGGGAATCACGCGGACAGTAATTTTTTCTTTTAGTAATTGAAAAGTAATCAGTGTATCACGCCCTGTTGATTGAAGTGGAAGGCGCGAAGACTCCTGCGGGAGCATGGGTCAGGGGAGACCCCGCAGGAGTGAAACGACGAGGAGGCTCCACGAGCCACCCGCGGAAAGCGAAGCGCCTGGAACGAAAATCAACAGCCTAGTTTCAAAGAACCATCTTAATAATAAAGGCTTGTACATTTCAGCCTCCTTGCGGGTAGCGGGGCACCTGAACGAAAATCAACAACTGATTAACAAAGAGATGGTCCAGGCAAACTGAGACCATCTTTATTAGGAAGTTTTACCCAATTTAAACTTTTTTGCATTTTATTACATGAAATTGGGAATATCGTGTAAACTAAAGGAATAGAAAACTCCCGGAATCTGAGTGTTTTTAATGGAAAAATGTTCCTTATCGATTTCGGTAATCAAATCTAAGTAGAGCCTATATCGGTCTTAGCTGTAAATTGTTTGCATCTCCAGCTTGACCTTAATACATCACGGCTTAGAAGGGAGTCAAAAATGGAAAAGCTTAAGATTGCAGGCGGCTATCCTTTAAAAGGGACTGTTCGGGTCAGCGGTGCGAAAAACAGCGCAGTGGCCTTGATCCCAGCAACGATTTTAGCTGAATCGCCTGTGACCATTGAAGGTTTGCCGGATATTTCCGACGTTCATATGCTCAAGGACTTAATGGAGGAGATCGGCGGTTCTGTTGAATTCTCGAACAATGAAATGACGGTAGATCCGTCTTCCATGATTTCCATGCCTTTGCCGAATGGAAAAGTGAAAAAGCTGCGAGCTTCATACTATTTAATGGGAGCGATGCTTGGCCGTTTCAAAAAAGCTGTCATCGGACTGCCGGGCGGCTGCCATTTGGGCCCTAGGCCGATCGATCAGCATATAAAAGGATTCGAAGCGCTTGGTGCCAGCGTGACAAACGAACAGGGCGCGATTTACCTGCGTGCCGACGAACTTCGCGGTGCAAGAATTTATCTTGACGTCGTCAGTGTTGGGGCAACAATTAACATTATGCTTGCCGCTGTCCGTGCAAAAGGGCGCACAATCATTGAAAATGCGGCAAAAGAGCCGGAAATCATTGATGTAGCGACCTTGCTCACAAATATGGGAGCGAAAATCAAAGGCGCAGGTACGGATGTCATCCGTATTGATGGAGTCGACGAGCTTCACGGCTGCCGCCACACCATCATTCCTGACCGCATCGAAGCAGGGACGTACCTGATTCTTGGTGCTGCCATTGGTGAAGGTGTAACAATAGATAATGTCATTCCTCAGCATATTGAGTCACTTGTGGCCAAGCTGAAGGAAATGGGTGCTCATATTGAGGCAAGTGACGAGCAAATTTATGTCGCGCCAACTGAGCGATATAAAGCAATCGATATTAAAACGCTTGTTTATCCTGGTTTCCCAACTGATCTGCAGCAGCCATTCACAGCGCTGCTGACAAGGGCAGAGGGCTCGAGTGTCGTGACAGATACGATTTACGGTGCCCGCTTCAAGCATATTGACGAGCTTAGAAGAATGAATGCCAATATTAAAGTCGAAGGCAGATCGGCAATCATCAGTGGTCCTGTCAAGCTTCAGGGAGCTAAAGTAAAGGCCAGTGACCTCCGTGCCGGAGCTGCGCTTGTCATTGCCGGACTGATGGCGGAAGGTGTCACCGAAATCACTGGTGTCGACCATATCGACCGCGGCTATAGCCATATTGTTGAAAAGCTAAATGGACTAGGTGCCACAATTTGGCGTGAAGATATGACATCTGAAGAGCAAGAAGAAGTGAAAAAATCATAAAAAGTATAGTACAATAGAGCTGTACAATACAAATAGTGGTGCTAATGCTTATCGGAATCGCGAAATAGTATAACTTATTTAACTGCCGAGCAGCCAACTATGGAAGCGTCAAAGTTTCGCTTCTTTAGAAGTTCCGGAGACATAATCGACTAACGAGGAGAAAGTTGATTTATGGAAACGGATTGGTTGAGAGGAACACCTTTTCGGTAGGCATTAGCATCTTTCATGATTAGGGGATGATCATATGGAACGTAGCTTAACGATGGAGCTTGTCCGCGTAACAGAAGCGGCTGCGCTTGCTTCAGCCCGCTGGATGGGACGCGGTAAAAAAGACGAAGCTGACGATGCTGCAACGTCGGCAATGAGAGATGTGTTTGACACCATCCCGATGAAAGGCACAGTTGTAATCGGCGAAGGGGAAATGGACGAAGCGCCGATGCTGTATATCGGTGAAAAGCTTGGGACAGGCTATGGTCCGCGTTTGGATGTCGCTGTCGATCCTTTGGAGGGAACGAACATTGTCGCGTCTGGCGGCTGGAATGCCCTTGCAGTCCTTGCGGTAGCAGATAACGGTAACCTGCTTCACGCGCCGGACATGTACATGGATAAACTTGCGGTAGGGCCTGAGGCGGTAGGCATGGTCGATATCAATGCATCCGTTCTTGATAACCTGAGGGCAGTGGCAAAAGCGAAGAACAAGGATATTGAAGATGTAGTGGCAACGGTATTGAACCGTCCTCGCCATGAACATATCATTGCCCAGCTTCGTGAAGCTGGTGCAAGGATCAAATTAATCAATGACGGAGATGTAGCTGGCGCGATCAATACAGCGTTTGATACTACCGGCGTAGATATCCTATTCGGTTCAGGCGGAGCACCTGAGGGTGTAATCGCAGCGGTAGCTCTGAAAAGCCTCGGTGGCGAAATCCAGGGTAGATTGCTTCCGCAAAATGACGCAGAACTAGAGCGCTGCAAAAAAATGGGTATCGATGTCAATAAAGTCCTTCTTATGGAAGATTTCGTACGAGGCGACGATGCGATTTTCGCTGCAACAGGCGTAACCGATGGC
Organism: Mesobacillus sp.; assembly: GCF_047739415.1. Lineage (GTDB taxonomy): Bacteria > Bacillota > Bacilli > Bacillales > Cytobacillaceae > Mesobacillus. The sequence goes on from NZ_JBIQOE010000287.1 coordinate 11,136, forward strand.
GAGTTGCTAAAAGGAGTCCAGTTCAAAGGCTCATACGGCTCAACCCATTCAGTCGTCATGCGCGCAAAATCAGGCACAGTCCGCTTCATTGAAGGACAGCACAGCCTAAAGAAAAAGCCGCATTTGGTAATGAAATAATACTTTTTTAATAATATTGACTGCAAACCCTTACAAACTAGCTCTCTTCACCGCATTCTGTAGGTGAAGGGAGCTAATAAATAAAATGATTGATTATTTTTCCTATTTAAGGGTAAAATGAAAATTGTTTTAATAATCTTGTTGATTCAGATCAGACACAAACCAGTTGTATACCTTCATTAATTCCTTCTTACAACCTTCAAAGGAAACTCATTTCTTCTTTTTCCATCCATACGCTTATATTCTTAATACATTTTTTTATGGGGGAAATCGAAATATTTTAAGGCGTGGTGACATTATGGAAGTAAATATTTCAAGCTTAGAAAATATGAAATTGAAAGAGCTTTATGAACTGGCAAAAGAGTATAAAGTCTCTTACTACAGCAAATTATCGAAGAAAGAACTTATTTTTGCTATTTTAAAAGCGCGTGCGGAACAGCAGGGCTATTTTTTCATGGAAGGTGTCCTGGAAATCATCCAGTCTGAAGGCTTTGGTTTCCTGCGCCCGATTAACTACTCGCCAAGCTCAGAGGATATCTATATCTCGGCTTCGCAAATCCGCCGTTTTGATTTAAGGAACGGGGATAAAGTATCGGGGAAAGTCCGTCCTCCTAAAGAGAACGAACGTTACTTCGGCTTGCTTCAGGTAGAGGCAGTCAATGGTGATGACCCTGAATCGGCGAAGGAAAGGGTTCACTTCCCGGGATTGACTCCATTATATCCTGACCGCATGATGAAACTGGAGACAACCCATAAACATGTATCAACAAGGATCATGGATGTGATCTCCCCTGTCGGCTTCGGTCAGCGTGGCTTGATTGTCGCACCGCCAAAGGCTGGTAAGACCATGCTTTTAAAAGAAATCGCCAACAGCATTACGACAAACCATCCTGAAGCAGAACTGATTGTACTGCTGATCGATGAGCGTCCGGAAGAGGTAACAGATATCGAACGTTCCGTTGCCGGCGATGTTGTCAGCTCGACTTTTGATGAAGTGCCTGAAAACCACATCAAGGTTGCCGAGCTTGTGCTTGAGCGTGCGATGCGCCTTGTTGAGCACAAGCGTGACGTCATCATCCTGATGGACAGCATTACTCGTCTTGCTCGTGCATACAATCTTGTCATCCCGCCAAGCGGACGTACATTGTCCGGCGGTATTGATCCTGCGGCATTCCACCGTCCGAAGCGCTTTTTCGGTGCTGCCCGTAATATCGAAGAAGGCGGCAGCTTGACGATTCTTGCGACTGCTCTTGTTGATACAGGATCACGTATGGATGATGTCATCTATGAAGAGTTCAAGGGAACTGGAAACATGGAACTTCACCTTGACCGTTCACTTGCAGAAAGAAGGATCTTCCCTGCGATCGACATTCGCAGATCCGGAACTCGTAAAGAAGAACTTCTTATTCCGAAAGACCATCTGGATAAGTTGTGGGCAATCCGCAAATCGATGTCGGATTCACCAGATTTCGCGGAAAAATTCTTGCGCAAGCTAAGGCTTTCCAAGTCAAATGAAGACTTTTTCGCCGTTCTTGGCGAGGAAATGAAGAGCAATAACAAGCGTTCTTAATTCCAAATTATGGTCGTAAAAACTAACTTGAAATATATAGATGGACTTGTTATAATGAGTGCAGTGTGTTTTTCCAATAACGGCAGGATTGCTAAAGCCGTTGATTATAACTCTGTTTCGGATATGATTCAGGGCGGAAGGAGATGAAAAGAATGAAATCAGGAATTCATCCAAACTACAAAACAGTTAAGGTGACTTGTGCTTGCGGTAACGAATTCGAAACTGGTTCTGTAAAGAACGAGATTCGCGTTGAAACTTGCTCTGAGTGCCACCCATTCTATACTGGACGTCAGAAGTTTGCTGAAGCTGGCGGACGTGTTGACCGCTTCAATAAGAAATACGGTCTTAAAAACAACCAGTAATATAAGAAATGATAGAACAGGCAAGAAGCTTTGCGACTTGCCTGTTTTTTATTTTGTATTTTTCGGGTTTTTAGTCCGAAATAATTGCATGTACTTTGGGGTACATATATATAAAATTTAATTTTGTGAACTTTATTTTTCTGTCTGGATTCGGCGCCTTTTTTTGTTATAATGGAAAAAGCTGAAAAAAAGTGTCGAACTTTTAACCAGGCTTTTTTCGTACCTTTATGGCATGGAGAAGCCGTAAAAATACGAAAACAGCTTACCTAGTAAGGTTAAATGTTATAGGTATTAACCTTTGCTAGAAGTCCAGCTACAGCGCCTAGCCCCTCGAGTCGCTTCGGTCCGCCCGATGAAGTCAAAGAACGACTTCACCTGTCGGCCCTCCAGCGCTTGTCGGTGCTGAGCAAGGCGCTTTCGCTATCTATTTTTCCAGCGAGGAAGGAGAGGCCGACCATGTACGTTATGAAACAAAGCGGTTGGATTGAATTGATTTGCGGCAGCATGTTTTCCGGTAAGTCCGAAGAACTGATCCGCCGCGTGCGCAGAACTCAGTTTGCCAAGCAAAAAATTGCTGTATTCAAGCCTGCGATTGATAACCGCTACAGCGAAGAATCGGTTGTATCACACAACGGAACTGCAGTTACTGCAAAGCCTATTGCCAACTCTACTGATATTTTCAAGCATATCAACCCTGATATCGATGTCATTGCCATTGATGAGGTGCAATTTTTTGACAATGAAATCCTTCAGGTGATCCAGCATCTTGCAGACAGCGGCTACCGCGTCATCGTTGCCGGTCTTGACCAGGATTTCCGCGGAGAGCCATTCGGGCAGATGCCAGCATTGATGGCCGTTGCAGAAAATGTGACCAAGCTTCAGGCTGTGTGTGCGGTCTGTGGATCGCCGTCTAGCCGAACACAGCGCTTGATCAACGGCAAGCCAGCCTCTTATGATGATCCCGTCATTCTCGTTGGAGCGTCCGAATCGTACGAACCGCGATGCAGGCACCATCATGAAGTTCCAAAGTCACCAAACGAGCTTAATATCGAGAAAACGACTGAAAGCTTAACATAAAGGTGAATCCTCCCGTGTCGGGGGGGGTTTTTTATTGATCTGCAGGGTAGGAATTCCCTGATATTGGATGAATGTGCAATTACGTCATGTTATGGTGCAATTATGCCAAACGACCGTGCAATTAATGGTTCCATCTGTGCAATTATTGATCTTTTACGTGCAATTATAGTGGCTGAGTAAGAGAATAATTTTTCCAGCTGCTGATTTTTCCTGATTTAGAAGCTCAACAATACTGCTTGGATGCATTTCAGCAGCTTTTTTGGGCAACCTAACAGCGGGAGGTGCCATAATTTGAAAAAATTACTCATGTTGTTTTTGCTTGCGATGGTTATGGTTTCAGGATGTGGCCAGGATAATACAGATTCAGTCTATGACAAGGATGAAGACCAGGCTGGTGTGGACCTTAATAGGGAAGATGACGGTGTCCGCGAAGGAGATGGACCGAATTTCACGAGGGATCAGGATGACGGCATGACAATGACCGATCAGAACCCGAATTTGCTGAACACCGATAACGAAAACCACCATAGTTTTTCCCAGGATGTCCAAAAAGCGAAGGACGTCATTTCTGATGCTGGCTATGAGCCGGGATCTATCTGGATTAATGGCGGCAAAATGAACGTAACCGCACAACTCCAAGGGCGCGTAACTAGAAAAGACCGAGAAAATGCCCAAAAAACACTGCAGGAAAAACTAACAAGAGCATTGCCACGCTACGACGTAAACGTTGATATTGAATAAAATTCTGGAGAACAACAGCATGCTCGTAAAAGGGCATGCTTTTTCTGATGCCTACAAGGCGTTCAAGCTTTTCCGTTATACATAAAATAAATGTACAAGGGCGCTTGCGCTATTCCATTCACAATGGCTTTGACTGGGTGTGTCACCTATACTATAATTAGAATGTTATGCTATGTTGAACTATTGGACCTGTTGCGGAAATAAACAGGCAAGAATAAATTTATAATCCAATTTTCAAGGCTATAAAAATAGAGGTGAGTGTCCGTGTTTGATCGTCTTCAAGCAGTTGAGGATCGTTATGAAAGATTGAATGAACTATTGAGTGACCCGGAAGTTGTCAATGACTCGAAAAAGCTCCGCGAGTATTCAAAGGAGCAGTCTGATATCCAGGAAACAGTCATGGCTTATCGTGAGTATAAAGAAGTTAAAGAGCAGCTGACAGATGCAAAAGCGATGCTTGAGGATAAGCTTGATGCAGAGATGCGTGAAATGGTAAAGGAAGAAATCTCTGAGCTAGAACCGCGCATTGAGGAGCTTGAGGCTCGTATCAAGGTTCTTCTTATTCCTAAAGATCCTAACGATGACAAGAACGTTATCATGGAAATCCGTGGCGCTGCAGGCGGCGATGAAGCTGCTTTATTTGCCGGTGACCTTTACAGGATGTACAGCCGTTATGCTGAATCGCAGGGCTGGAAAACGGAAGTCATCGATGCCAGCACGACTGGGGTAGGCGGTTTTAAAGAGATCATCTTCATGATCAATGGTAATGGCGCTTATTCCAAAATGAAGTTCGAAAACGGTGCGCACCGCGTCCAGCGTGTTCCGGAAACAGAATCAGGCGGCCGTATCCATACTTCAACCGCTACAGTTGCATGTCTTCCTGAAGCTGAAGAAGTGGAAATCGAGCTTCACGATAAAGACATCCGCTTTGACGCCTTTGCATCGAGCGGCGCCGGCGGACAGTCTGTTAACACGACAATGTCAGCTGTACGTCTGACGCATATTCCAACTGGAATTGTTGTATCATGCCAGGATGAAAAATCACAGCATAAAAACAAAGACAAGGCGATGAAGGTACTTCGTGCACGTGTCTACGACAAGTTCCAGCAGGAAGCACAGGCAGAGTATGATCAGGTCCGTAAATCTGCTGTAGGTACAGGGGACCGCTCAGAGCGTATCCGTACGTACAATTTCCCGCAAAACCGCGTGACCGACCACCGTATCGGCCTGACAATCCAGAAGCTTGACCAGATCCTTCAGGGCAAGATGGATGAGATCATCGAAGCGCTAATTATGGAAGACCAATCTCAGAGACTTGAGAGTGCGAACAATGACTAATGTGAAAATATTTGAAGCCCTCGAATGGGCTTCTTCTTTTTTAAAAGAACATAACCGTGAGGAGTTCGCCGGTGAGCTTTTGCTGCGCCATTATTCCGGTCTGTCCCGTACGTCAATGCTTGCGATGATGCGCGACGAACTTGATGGGGAAGTGTGGACTGAGTTTCAGGCTGGTGTAAAAAGGCATGCTGCTGGCGAGCCGATCCAATATATCATTGGCAGCGAGGAGTTTTACGGCCGCCGCTTCAACGTGAATGAGCATGTGCTGATTCCCCGGCCGGAGACGGAGGAGCTTGTTTATGGAACGCTTCAGCGTCTAGACAGGCTTTTTCTAGAGAGTGGTCCAATTGATCTTGTTGATGTCGGGACAGGTAGTGGGGCTATTTCAATAACATTGAAGCTGGAAAAACCGGCTCTTAAGGTGACAGCTACCGATCTATCTGACGATGCCTTGGAGATGGCACGGAAAAATGCCAGCGAGCTTGGCGCAGATATTGAGTTTATTCAGGGCGACCTTTTGAAGCCGCTGATTTTACAAGGAAAAAAAGTAGATGCTGTCATCTCGAATCCGCCATATATCCCGGTTGCTGACCAAGAATGGATGTCAGATATCGTGACGGAACACGAGCCTCATATGGCGCTTTTTGCAGGTGAAGATGGACTGGACCTGTATCGCCGCTTTATGGAGGAACTTCCGCTTGTATTAAAGGAGAAGGCATTAGTCGGCTTTGAAATCGGCGCTGGCCAAGGCGAAGCGGTTCGAAGGCTGCTGAAAAAAACGTTCCCGCAAGCAAAGGTAGAAGTTGTTTTTGATATCAATGGCAAGGACCGGATGGTGTTTGCGGAAATGGACTCCTAAAAAAGGGGTCCAATTTTTTTCAAAATTACTAGTTTAAGAATCTATCAATCTGTCCACACTGTGACTAGTGAAGGGACGGTGCGAGAGATGATGATGATGAAAAAATCAGCCGCTATTTTATACATATTCTTATTATGCGCAGGTACTATTTTAAGTTTATATACACCAAAAAATGAAGTGACAGCGAAGGAAGCGATGGTCATCCCGAACGAGGCGATTCGCTTGAGGATTCTCGCCAACAGCGATCTGGAAAAGGACCAGAATATCAAACGTCTGATCCGCGACGAAGTGAACAAAGAAATCACGAAATGGGTTCAGGAACTGACTTCGATTGAAGCTGCGAGGAACGTTATCAAATCAAAGCTTCCTGAAATCCAGGCAATCGCGGAAAGAGTTGTCGCATCTGAAGGCTCAAATCACTCTGTAAAAACTGAGTTTGACAAAGTCCAGTTTCCTACTAAGTTATATGGTCAATTACTTTATCCGGCAGGTGAGTACGAAGCAATCCTCATCACGATTGGTGAAGGCAAAGGCGCAAACTGGTGGTGCGTCCTGTACCCGCCACTATGCTTCCTGGATTTTTCAAACGGAGAAGCAACAAGCGAAGGCTTCGACGAAAATGACGACAAAGGCAATGTAAAAGCTGACGCTGAAGACGAGTCAGCAGATGCCAAGCAGGATGATGAAAAAGAAAGCAAAAAAGGCAAAAAAACAGTATATGAAGGCAGCGAAGAAGAGGAAGTGGAAGTAACATTCTTCCTCGTTGAGATTTGGAATAGAATATTTGGCTAAAATAGCCCCTGCACAGGTTGCAGGGGCTATTTTTTGCTTGAAATGGAATTATATTGGCGAATTTAAAAAGATTTCGACCACATTTTGAATTATTCTGGCGGATATTTAAATAATTCAACCACATTTTGAATTAATTCGATCACTTTAAAGAATTATTCGACCAACTGGGGATTATCCGCTCATGATTGAGCTTCGATCGAGATCTTTGTGATTAAATATTCTGCGCAAATCTCTCATCCGGAATTTTGTTGAGCATCACATAAAGTGTAACTGGCTCTGAGCCGGTATTTTTATAAGCGAGCTCTTCTGTTCCGCTCACATGTACTGTTTCATTCGCAGCCGCCACTACTTCTTCACCGTCAATGGTGAATGTGCCTTCGCCCTGCATGGTCAGGATATAAACTTCTGTTCCTGGATGTGTGTGCTTTGGCAGCTCCTGCCCTGGCATGAAGTTCAAAAGGAATACAGTGCTCTCGCCTTTTTTGAAGACAATCCTCTTAGTAAAACGTTCTACGCTGAATTCCTGGTATTGTGTTAATGACTGTTTTTCCATCATAAGTTCCTCCTTATTGTCTGTTAATCATAATGGGTGCGATCTGGCTCAAACGCTCGAACAGGGCCTTTCCGCCATCGGTTTCAATCAAACCCGTTTCCGTAAGTGTTTCGTGCATCAACTTCAGCCATGCCTGGGCGCGCACTGGCGTGATTTCGAATGGCATATGCCTTACTCTCATATTGGGCGGTCCAAACTCTTCACTATAAAGTGCCCCGCCACCGGTCAGCTGTGTAAGGAACATCCACTGCTTCCTTTTGATTTCTGCTATATCGCCTTCGAACAAAGGACTGAGCTCCTCATTTTCATACACCTTTGGATAAAATGTATCGACAATCTTGCGGATTGCTTCGTCGCCGCCAATCCGATCATATATTGTTTTTATTTCCATGCCGTTCCCCCTTTTTGAGAAAGGTTTTCAATTACTTAATTTTATTATACCCACATAAAACAAGCGGGATAGTGACTTAAATCACTCACTTATGAATTTTTCACTATGAGAAGCTAGGAAACATTAGCTAGCTTCTCTTAAGAAATACTTGGAAGAGGAGGAAAAATGACTGTCGGAATTTCCAAAAATATTACATTATTCGAACAAGCATATTACATTCCCTTGATACTAGTTTCATGATGGGAGAATCCGGATATTCAAAGTAGTGTAACATCAAAACTTTGATTTTCAAGGAGGATGAGTAAAATGGCTAAAAACAATAATAATGATAAGATGTCACGTGAAGAACGAGGACGCATGGGCGGCGAAGCTACAAGCCAAAACCATGGCAGCGAATTCTATCAGGAAATCGGCCGTAAAGGCGGCGAAGCAACTTCCAACAATCACGATCAAGATTTCTATCAGGAAATTGGCCGCAAAGGCGGAGAGGCTACAGCTGAGAGCCATGACAGCGAATTCTACCAGGAAATCGGGAAAAAAGGTGGCGAAGCAACATCAGAAAGCCACGATAAGGACTTCTATCAGGAGATTGGCCGCAAAGGCGGCGAAGCGACTTCTGAAAACCATGACCGAAGCTTCTATGAAGAAATCGGTGAAAAAGGCGGCAATTCCCGCAATAACAACAATAAATAATCATTTGGCTTAGAGTGCCAGAATTGTATGACGGTACGGCAGCTTTCATTTCTGAAATGAAGGCTGCCGTGTTTTCTTTTTCTATCAGGAATTAGGTTCTACTTTTTATCTTCTATCATATTCATTTAGTAGAATCTTATTTTTGAGGTGAATAATATGACATGGAAAATCAGAAGTGCGAATCAAGAGGATGTACCAAAGCTGAAGGCTTTTTTAACAGAGGCAGGAGTAAGCACGGAAGGATTGAATGATTCTATCAAAAACTTTTCGCTTATGGAAAACCAGAACGGCGAGCTTAAGGCATGCCTTGGAGTAGAGCCGGTGGATAAAGCTGGCTTGCTTCGCTCATTTGTCGTTTCCCCGCAAATTGGCCAGCCCGATATAATGCTTCTTTTTAAACGGGCATTCCTGACAGCGAAAAATCAGGAGCTTGATGAGCTATATCTGGTTACTAACAAGATGAGTGCGGTTTCCTTCTTCAGCAGCCTGGGATTTGAAATGGTAAACCAATCAGAGCTTCCAGAGACTCTTCTCGAAAAAAGCCATTTAAAACAAGTTCTAACTGTGGATAACTCCGCAATTATGAAAATAATTCTGTGAATTGTGGATTAATCCACAAAGTTATCCACTGAATCGTTAAAATTATACACAATTTGTGGATAAAAACTTGTGTTCGCCTGATTCTTCTTTTATACTTTCATAGAAATATACTAGTTTAGCGAGAAGTAAAAGGTGGATGTACATGCAAACACAAATGTGGTCAGTGGATAAGAATGTGGATAATTTAAAAACATATCCACAAATCATCGAAGCTGCACAAAAACTGAAGCATAATGAAGTAGTAGCTTTTCCTACAGAAACGGTTTATGGCCTTGGCGGCAATGCAGAAAGCGATGAAGCCGTCTTGAAAATATTCGAAGCAAAAGGAAGACCTGGGGATAACCCGTTAATTGTGCATATTGCAAATCGTGAACAGATTCATTCTTTTGTAAAGGAAATCCCCAATCAGGCAGCAGTGTTAATGGATGCTTTTTGGCCTGGTCCGTTGACGATTATCCTGGAAAAAAAAGAGGGTGCGCTTTCTGATAAAGCAACGGCCGGATTGTCCACAGTTGCCGTCAGGATGCCAGACCATCCAGTGGCACTGGCGCTAATCGAAGCATCTGGTTTGCCACTGGCGGCCCCGAGCGCAAACCTGTCAGGCAAACCGAGCCCCACGACTGCGAATCACGTTTCCGATGATTTGACGGGCCGGATTTCCGGAATTGTCGATGGCGGAGCGACCGGAGTAGGCCTTGAATCAACAGTTGTCGATTGCACTGGTGAAATCCCGGCGATTTTAAGGCCGGGCGGCGTAACAAAAGAACAGCTGGAAGCAGTAGTCGGTGAAGTCTCTGTGGATCCTGCCCTGAAAGATTCAAACCAGGCCCCAAAATCTCCGGGAATGAAATATCGGCACTATGCACCGAATGCGCCTTTCTATCTTGTTGATGGAACAAGAGAAGAAATCCAGCAGCTGGTCAATGAAAAGCAGGCGGAAGGCCTGAAAGTCGGCGTGATGACAACAAAGGAAAACCTTGAATTTTATGATGCTGATATTGTGATACCCTGTGGTGAAAGAGCGAGACTCGAAACAGTGGCCGAAGCGCTCTATGATACACTCCGGGCCTTTAATCAGGAAGAAATCGATATCATTTTCGGCGAAATTTTCCCTGAACATGGCGTAGGCCAGGCAATCATGAATCGACTGTCCAAGGCGTCAGGACTGCAAATCATTGAAAAATAATATTTTACAGAGAAGCGCTTCAGTTGGTTGAAGCGCTTTTTATATTGAAGAACATTTAAATTGCGGATAATACCAGTTAAGAACGCTATAATACCAGTTGGCCACGATTTAATACCAGTTGAAATCATTTTAATACCGGTTGGGGATCCAACCTTCGAAAAAGTCATGGTAAAAACAAACGATACGCCATTTTATAAACCTGGACAATCCATACTTCTAAATCCCTTTGGACGTGCATATGCTGAATTAGCAAGTCCGAGGGGGCGAAGACATGACAGCAATAGCCGGCGAATTATTCACACTTATGTTGATGGCATTCGCGTTGGGAATGGATGCTTTTTCCGTAGGTCTCGGAATGGGCATGTTCAGACTGACGAAAAGGCATATATTTAAAATCGGCGTAACGATTGGTTTATTCCATGTGTGGATGCCGCTGCTTGGAATGGTGGCTGGGAGATTTTTGTCCGAGCAGTTCGGGGCAATAGCAGGATATATTGGCGGCCTGCTCCTGATCGTGCTGGGTGTCCAGATGATCTGGGCAAGCTTCAAGGAAGATGAGACAAGCGTGATTACCCCGGTTGGCAAGGGTTTATTTATTTTTGCCCTCAGCGTCAGCCTTGACAGTTTTTCAGTAGGATTGACACTTGGAATTTATGGCGCAAGGACACTGCTTGTCCTGATCTGTTTCGGTGCAGCGGCAATGGTCCTTACGTGGGCGGGCCTCCTGGTTGGAAAAAGAGTGCAGGGGTGGCTTGGTACATACAGTGAGGCATTAGGTGGCAGCATTTTACTCGCATTCGGTTTGAAATTGCTTCTTCCTATATAAAACTTTTTCATGCACCTGCTTGTCAGGTGTATTTTTTTGAATAAAACTTTTAAGCACCTGCTCGTCAGGTTTCTTTTTTTGTATAGAATTTTCATGCACCTACTCGTTAGGTGTATTTTTGTATAAAGCTTTTATGCAACCTGCCAGGCTGGTGTATTTTTTCTATCTAGCAAAAATGAAAATGCTGAAAGATTATCATATAATGGAGAAAAGTTATTCACAGGAGGGACATGCATGGCGCGCATTTTATTTGTCTGTACCGGAAACACATGCCGCAGCCCGATGGCAGAAGCGATTTTAAAAGGCAGGCAGTTGCCTGGAGTCGAGGTGAAATCGGCAGGAGTATACGCCCCCGATGGTGCGGAGGCATCTGTCAACGCGAAGATTGTGCTCGAGGAAAACAATATCAGCCATGATCATCGCTCCTCAGCGTTAAAAAAAGAAAACATCGACTGGGCAACCCTGGTGCTGACGATGACCCAGAGTCATAAAGGCTTGATCTTGAGCCAGTATCCACAAGCCGCGGATAAAACTTTTACATTGAAAGAATTTGCTGATGAAAAGGGAAACCTGGACGTGGCAGACCCGTTTGGCGGCAATGAACAAATTTATCGCGAAGCTTTTGAAGAAATTCAAAAAAGTATCGAAAGAATCATAGATAAAATCCGATAATACCTTTGAGAAATTCTTTTCGGATGTGGCGCGACCGGTCCGAAAAGCCGCAATGATGTTAAAACGTCATTCTATTATTTTTTCAGGGGGATTATCAGTGGGGTCTAAACGCAGCTACAAAATGGGATTAAGAAAGAAAATGGTCATGCTGACGACTGTGTTAGCAATCATCACTTATTCAACAAGCGCATTTTTCATTTATTTCCTGTATCCTTTTGTTCAAAAATTCATCGATGTCAATTCGGTCGTTTATACGGCGGCGGTACTAGCTATGGGGATTTTCTGGTCAGGGCTGCTTGCGTATATGGCTGCCGGTTTGATTATCAAGCCTTTGCAAAAGCTTGAGCAGTCTGCAATAAAAGCAGCACAGGGCGAAATTGGTGAGGATGCGGAAGTTTCGAAATCGGATGACGAGATCCGCTCTTTGGGACTGGCCTTCAACAATATGCTCGCAAACCTGCGTGAAATGGTCAGCCAGATTGATAGTAACTTCAAAGAAACAAATGAAAAAGTCATCCAGATATCCGGGCAATCTGCGGCAGCATCTGAGCAGGCGTCGATCATCTCGACTACAATCAAAGAAATTGCCGCTGGGGCGGATTCTTCGGCACTATCTACACAGACAACAGCTGAGTCTGTAGATGAAATCATTCGAATCGCCGAGGATGTCCAAGAAAAGGCAAGGGCATCTGAATCCATTTCAGTGGAAATGGTCAAAGACTTGCAAGAATCGAAGAATGCCATCCACTCACTGATTTCCGGCATAGAGACACTGGCAAATGACAACCGTGAATCACTTGGGACCGTAAAACGATTGGAAGAAAACGCGAGAAAAGTAGAGCAAATTATCCAGCTTGTTGGCGATATCGCAGCACAAACGAATTTGCTCGCCTTGAATGCATCGATTGAAGCAGCAAGGGCTGGTGAGCACGGGAAAGGATTTGCAGTCGTTGCCGAAGAAGTCAGGAAGCTTGCTGACCAGAGTGCGGACGCGGTCCAGGGCATTTCAGAACTGATCCAGAACATCCAGTCTGAAGTCCAGAATGTTGTCGGCCAGATCAGCAGACAGGTTGAAACGGCCAACGGAGAAGCGAAAAAAGGCGAGAAGACGAACCAGGTGATCGACGCGATGACCTCAACGATTCATGAGATGGCAGACGTCATCCATACGATCGCCGCCTTAGTCGAAACACAAATGGAAACGATCCAGCACACATCCACCCAATCGCAGGAAATGGCGGCAATCGCAGAAGAAACCTCCGCTGGAGCGATCAGCGTAGCATCAGCAGCCGAGCAGCAGGCAGAAGTCATCGCGAATGTCGAAGACCTGGCTGTTGAATTGAAGAATCAAGCTGAGAAACTAAAAGGTACGATTACGAAGTTTTTGTTATAGAATTTGGACCACAGCTGCGAGCTGTGGTTTCTTTTGTAACTGGAAAAAATCCCGCCGAATTTCCAATTCGCTATAAAATTGAAAAAGTCGCTATAAAAGATAGAAACTCGCTATAAAAATCAAAAAGTCGCTATAAAAAGTAAATTCCCGCTATAAAAAATAAAAACCCGCTATAAAAAAGTTATTTTCATTAAAATAATTTGCTCGTTGCTAGATTTTACGGGAAATTAGTTGCGGGTTGGCAAATTCTGACCCGTTTTCTTTATAATTCAGAGCGAATATGAGAAAATAACGATAGATTTGATCGCCCCGCAAGCCGGGAATACATAGGAGGATTTTACAATGAAGGTTGCTATTGCTTCAGACCATGGCGGAGTGAATATCCGCGAAGAAATTAAGAGTTTGATGGACGAAATGAATATTCAGTATGAAGATTTCGGATGCGAATGCGGTACATCTGTTGACTATCCAGACTATGCGCTTCCTGTTGCTGAAAAAGTGGCGAACGGAGAGTTCGACAAAGGAATTCTGATTTGTGGTACGGGTATTGGCATGAGCATTGCCGCGAACAAAGTAAAAGGAATCCGCTGCGCGCTCGTGCATGATGTATTCAGCGCAAAGGCGACACGCCAGCACAACGACACCAATGTCCTTGCAATGGGAGAGCGTGTAATTGGACCGGGATTAGCGCGTGAAATCGCAGCAACATGGCTTTCTACGGAATTCGAAGGCGGCCGCCACGAAAACCGCGTAGGCAAAATTAAGGATTATGAAAATAAGCAATAAGTGTTTTTATTTTTAAAAGGAGGCGCTGACACTGTCTATTGAACAATGGGAAGCAGAATTTAACTCCATCCTTACTGAATTTAATGAGCAGGTGCAGCTGAAAAAAGGCCAGGTGCTGGTCGTCGGCTGCAGTACGAGTGAAATCATTGGAAAGCGAATTGGCACAGCTGGTACTGATGAGGTGGCGGAAATGGTTTTCAGGCAGCTCCGTGAATTTAAGGAGAAAACTGGTGTCCAGCTGGCCTTCCAGTGCTGCGAACATTTGAACCGCGCGATTGTCGTCGAGCGGGAGACGGCCGAACAGAAGCAGTTGGAAGAAGTGACGGTCATCCCGGTGAGGAATGCGGGAGGTGCGATGGCAGCTTACGCATATAAAAATCTTGAGGATGCAGTGGTCGTCGAGTTCATCAAGGCTGACGCCGGCATTGATATTGGTGACACGCTGATCGGCATGCAAATGAAGCATGTCGCTGTACCTGTACGTGTTCAGCAAAAAAGCATCGGTCATGCACATGTTACTCTGGCAAAAACAAGGCCAAAGCTGATCGGCGGTACTAGGGCGGTTTACGAGCAAACAAAGGAAAACGAGTCTTGCTGATATGGGAAAGGCAATGGAGGAAAATGTAGCCTGATAATCAGATCTACTTTTACCTTCTTCCTTTCCTTTCATTATAATATCGGCTAAAATAAGAATGAATTTTCTAATAACGGAACAAGGCAATACATATAAGAGGGGGAACTTAAGTGAAGCACTTGTTACAGCAGGACAGCCAGCTATACGCTGCAATGCAGGATGAATTGAAGCGTCAGCGCACGAAAATCGAATTGATCGCATCAGAGAACTTTGTCAGTGAAGCCGTCATGGAAGCGCAGGGGTCTGTACTGACGAATAAATACGCAGAAGGCTATCCGGGCCGCCGCTATTATGGCGGATGCGAATATGTCGATGTTGCCGAGAACATTGCCCGCGACCGCGCGAAGGAAATCTTCGGCGCAGAGCATGTCAATGTCCAGCCGCACTCTGGAGCACAGGCCAATATGGCTGTTTATTTCACAATCCTTGAGCAGGGAGACACTGTGCTTGGGATGAACCTGTCCCACGGCGGGCACTTGACGCACGGAAGTCCCGTCAACTTCAGCGGCATCCAGTATAATTTCGTCGAGTATGGTGTCGATGAGGATACTCATGTGATTAACTATGATGTCGTTCTAGAAAAAGCCCGCGAGCATAAGCCGAAGCTGATTGTTGCGGGTGCAAGTGCTTACCCGAGAGAAATCGACTTCAAGCGTTTTCGTGAAATCGCTGATGAAGTAGGCGCTTATTTGATGGTCGATATGGCTCATATCGCTGGTCTTGTCGCAGCTGGCCTCCACCAGAATCCGGTGCCATACGCTGACTTTGTTACAACGACTACTCATAAAACTCTTCGCGGCCCGCGCGGCGGAATGATTCTCTGCAAAGAAGAATTCGCGAAGAAAATCGATAAATCCATCTTCCCTGGAATCCAGGGCGGCCCGCTTATGCACGTCATCGCTGCGAAAGCTGTAGCATTCGGCGAAGCGCTCCAGGATTCTTTTAAAGAATACGCCCAAAATATCATTTCCAATGCCAACCGCCTTGCTGAAGGCTTGAAGAAGGAAGGAATCGACCTTGTATCGGGCGGTACAGACAACCATTTGCTATTGGTTGACCTGCGCTCCCTTGGCCTGACTGGAAAAGTAGCCGAAAAGGTGCTTGATGATATTGGCATCACCGTCAATAAAAACACGATACCATTCGATCCGGAAAGCCCATTTGTAACAAGCGGAATCCGCATTGGTACAGCTGCAGTCACAAGCCGTGGTTTCGGTCATGAAGAAATGGACGAAATCGCTTCAATCATTGCCTTCACATTGAAAAATCACGAAGACGAAGCGAAGCTGGAAGAAGCCAGCAAACGCGTCGAAGATTTGACGAGCAAGTTTGAACTATATCCTGAGAGATAAGATTTTTATCCGGCGGCCCTCCATGAATGAGGGCCGCTTTTTCAGGGGAAAATCATTCAGACATAAGCGGTTGCTTGTACAGAGGTTTTTCTGTAAAATTATACGAAGTGTGATTCAACAGATCTTACATATAACAGACAGGTGTTCACAACTCATTTACCTTTAAAAGGAGCGATACACATGGCAAAAGTATACGTATTTGACCATCCATTGATCCAGCATAAACTTACTTATATCCGCGAAAAAAGCACAGGCACGAAGGAATTCCGCGAGCTTGTAGATGAAGTTGCAACGCTGATGGCGTTCGAAATCACGCGTGACATGCCGCTTGAGGAAATTGAAATTGAAACACCAGTCGAAAAGACAAAATCAAAAGTTCTTTCGGGCAAAAAGCTTGGTATCATCCCGATTCTTCGCGCAGGTATCGGAATGGTTGACGGCATCCTGAAGTTGATCCCGGCTGCGAAGGTAGGCCATATCGGACTTTACCGCGATCCCGAAACATTGATGCCGGTTGAATACTATGTAAAACTTCCAAGTGACGTCGAAGAGCGCGATTTTATCGTCGTTGACCCTATGCTTGCGACAGGCGGATCTGCAGTCGAAGCGATCAACTCTCTTAAAAAGCGTGGGGCGAAGCACATCAAGTTCATGTGTTTGATTGCTGCTCCAGAAGGGGTAGAAACGGTAAAAGAAGCGCATCCTGATGTGGATATTTACATCGCTGCACTCGATGAAAAGCTGAATGACCACGGATATATCGTACCTGGACTAGGAGACGCAGGAGACCGTTTATTCGGGACAAAATAAGACTTTGCTGAGGCACCTCTTTTAAATGAGGTGCTTTTTTTGTTATATGATTAGAATTATTCTAGTTCGCGGAATTAAGGAATGATTTCGCGGAATAATTGTATTCTGAATACAAAACTCCCTTAAAAGAGACTCTATGTAAAAAGGGAGGGGATATTTTTCATGAAAAAGCGTAATTTTTTCTTAATTCTTCTATCAATAGCAATCCTCACTGCATTTCAACCGCAAAAACTGCAAATCCCGCCGATTCCTCAAGAAGATCCCCAGACTGAGAAAGTTGCTATCGTACTGACAGAGCAGCCGGTCGAAGAACTGCAAATCAAAAATCAGCTAAAAAGTCTAAAAAACACGAAGTTACGACGCATTTTTAAGCATGCGGTCAATGGGTATTCCGTTAAGGGACCTATCTCCGAGCTTCAACAGCTTGAAAAGTCGAATGATATCCAACTTTTATCCGAAGTAAACACGTACAGGGTTGAGAACTCCGCCCATCTGCCAACCCGCTACAAGCCAAGCGAAAACTTTATCGATAATTTTGAATTGATTGGAACCGAAGCAGTTCGCGGAATTCTTGATGAAAAAGGCAATCGCCTGACGGGGAAGGGTGTGACGATCGGGGTAATCGACACGGGGATCGATTATGAGCATCCAGACTTGAGGAGAAGTTTTTCGGGGGGACATGACCTGGTTGACGGCGATGATGACCCGATGGAAACGAAGGGTGCCGGCTTTAGAAGCACCCTGCACGGAACGCATGTGGCAGGTGTCATCGCGGCAAACGGAAGAATGAGAGGGATGGCTCCCGATGCGAAAATAGTTGCCTACCGTGCGCTTGGTCCAGGTGGCAGCGGAACGACGGAACAGGTCATAGCTGCTATTGATGAAGCGATAAAGGATAAGGTGGACATCCTGAATCTTTCGCTCGGAAATGATGTCAATGGTCCGGACCTGCCCATCAGCCTGGCGCTAAATAAAGCGGTCGACGAAGGAATCGTCGCGGTGACTTCATCCGGGAATTCGGGCCCTAATCGATGGACGGTAGGTTCACCAGGCACAGCTTCGAAAGCCATCTCGGTAGGCGCGTCGACACCTCCAATGCAGGTGCCGTACCTCAATGCCCCAGGACTATCTAAAGAAATACGGCTAGAACTTTTACAGGGTTCGGATAATTGGAATATTACCCAAAGTGAAAATCTTGTTTTTGCAGGGCTGGGAACGAAAGAGGAAATGAAAGGTGTAAGGGATAAGCTTGTCCTGGTCGAAAGGGGGAAGCTTACATTTACCGAAAAAGCGAAGAATGCATTTGAAGCTGGTGCGATCGGAGTGATCATTTATAACAACACGAAGGGTACATTCTTTGGAAACCTCGAAGAGAACCTGCCAATCCCAGTGGCCGCGATCAGTAAAGAAGCAGGATTGGCGCTAAAAAAACAGCTTAATAAAAACTCGATGCTGATTCGCATGAATTTAATAGAAGAAAAAGATATTCTTGCTGACTTCAGCTCCCGCGGTCCGGTGACGGTCACTTGGGAAATCAAGCCGGATATTGTCGCTCCCGGCGTTGCGATCAACAGTACGATTCCCGGAGGATACCTCCCGCTGCAGGGAACGAGCATGGCTGCTCCCCATATTGCAGGAGCTGCAGCCTTGATCAAGCAGGCTCATCCAAACTGGACCCCGGCTGAAATCAAGGCGGCTATCATGAACACTGCCAAGGATATTAGCGACCGTGACGGCAAGAGATACCGGACATTCGAGCAGGGAGCAGGAAGGATCCAGCTAGAGGCGGCGATTAATACGGAAAGCCTGATTGTTCCAGGGTCACTTCAATTCGGTAAATTTCAGCTTGCCGATAATATGCATCGTCACAGTGCGAAGCTGACAGTCAAGAATACAGGTTCAGCCACTAAATCTTATTCATTTTCCATTCCGAAAAAGGAACAAGGAATAGAGTGGGAGCTTCCAATGAGCTTTACGCTGAAACCGAATGAAGCGAAAAACGTGGAGCTTGCAATGAAAGCAACCCCGGATCTGTTAAAAGATAAAATCCATGACGGCAGCCTCGTTATGGATGATGGGAAAAGCAAGATAAGGATTCCATACTTGTATGTTCTGGAAGAACCGGATTACCCGCGGGTGATGGGCTTCGATTTCGCGCCGGCAGATAACGGTAAGGCTTATCGCTATGAAGTCTATTTGCCGGGAGGAGCAGACGAATTTGGCATAGCGCTTTTTGATCCGGATCAATACCGCTTCGTCGGATTCCTTGATTGGGGAAGAAAGCTGGAAAAGGGAATGGTAGGAAAAGAAATACCTCTGGAAAAATTGCCGGAGGAAGGACTGTACCTTGCCAAGGTATTCGCAAAGAAAAAAGGGCGAGAGAGCACGATAGACGCAATGATCTTTATAGGTAAGAATACAAGGATTGGGAAGCACGATAGACGCAGTGGTTTATGAAATAATAAAAGGGCCGGAGAAAGGTAATTCCTTTGCGGCCCTTTGTTATTCTCATTAAACTATTTGTGTATTCCCAGTCTCTCTGTCAAACCTCAAAAACGGCATTGATGGAAAAAGTACTGAGAAAATTCAGGTAAAAATAAGCTTTTACAATATAATACTAACATAGGGTTATTGGTATATATTTTAAGTGAAAACTTTGTGAATTTTTTCACCGCTATGGATTGACATTGACAATAGCCTATTGTATGCTTACAAAGGGCATAAAATGATAAGGTTTTCAATGTTGATATGCAAGCTTTTTTTGTGAAAATATTGTTTTTTCGGAAAATGATTTTTCACCCCCTGAAGCTCCCATTCTCAAAAGTGAGGATGCGTTTTTTATGCGCCGAAACAACCGCCACCCTTTTCAAGCGATGGCACTCATGTCCGCTATACTATCTCAATTGGTAGGCTCCATTTTAATTGGCATATTTTCCGGAAGATGGCTGGACCAAAGTCTTGGTACAGAGCCACTTTTCTTAATATTCGGATTGCTGATCGGATTGGCGGCAGGTGTTTATGCCATGCTCCGCCTTGTCCAACACTTCTTTTCGGGAGACTAGCCATCTATGGAAATCCAGGACTTGTTTATTCGCCAGCGCAAATACATATTCACCTTGTTGTCTTTATACGTACTCGGGTACGGCTTTACAAGCTATCAATCTGTTTTTGCCGGGTTGATCTTTGGTACAAGCCTGAGCCTTTTTAATTTATGGCTGCTTGCGAGGAAAATGAACAACTTCGGGGATTCGGTTGTGCAGGGGAAGAAGGTACGGTCGCTCGGCTCGATGTCGAGACTTGCTACCGGAGCGCTTGCTGTAATCGTTGCGATGGAATACCCGGATCGCATAAACCTTGTGTTTACAATTTTGGGATTAATGACAGCTTACATTGTCATTATGATAGATTTTTTTGTCCAGTCTTTTCAATCACGTAAATAGCGGGGAAGAGAGGTGAATAATTGATGCATCATGAAGCTCCTTTAGTTCCATTTTTAGGACTTTATTTTAACCTGGCAAACATGCTGATGATTACAGTAGCAAGTGCTATCGTCTTCATCATTGCAGTACTTTCCACTCGTAAGCTTGCGATGAAGCCGACAGGAATCCAGAATTTCATGGAATGGATCATGGATTTCGTCAAAGGTATCATTAACAGCACGATGGACTGGAAAGATGGAGGAAGGTTTCATGTCCTTGGCATCACATTGCTTATGTATGTGTTTGTTGCCAACATGCTGGGATTGCCGTTCTCTGTCGTATACGACAATTACTTATGGTGGAAATCACCGACAGCCGACCCAGTCATTACAATGACTCTTGCAGTCATGGTAGTAGGACTTTCCCATTATTATGGCGTCAAGCTTAAAGGGACAGCTGAATACGGCAAGGAATTCTTTAAGCCGTTTTGGTTCATGTTCCCAATCAAGATCATCGAAGAGTTCGCGAACACGCTCACTCTTGGTCTACGTCTTTACGGTAACATTTACGCAGGTGAGATCCTGTTGGGTCTGCTTGCAGCCAGCCTCGCAACTGATGCTGTGAGCACTTTGGCCGCAGCCGTACCGATGCTTGTATGGCAAGGTTTCTCCGTTTTCGTCGGAGCAATCCAGGCATTTATCTTCACAATGTTAACGATGGTTTATCTCTCCCATAAAGTGAGCCATGACCATTAATATATACCTGTTCATTTAATGGACAAAACTCAAAAAAACATTTTTTCATACATTAAAGGAGGAACTTTATAATGGGTCTTTTAGCAGCAGCAATCGCAATTGGTTTAGCAGCACTTGGTGCAGGTATTGGTAACGGTTTGATCGTGTCACGTACGGTAGAAGGTATCGCTCGTCAGCCAGAAGCTCGCGGTATGCTTCAAACTACAATGTTCATCGGGGTTGCATTGGTTGAAGCGATTCCAATCATCGCTGTAGTTATCGCGTTCATGGTTATTGGTGGTTAATTCCTTATAAGAATTTAAGATGGCGAAGATCATTCCGCGCGAACCTTCGCCTTTCTACTATGTAGACTTTTTGCGGATTTATATCGGCATGAGTCGGCATTAATTTGAATGTAAGCAATCGTTTGAAATAAAATTGGGCAAGCCTGGGATTTGGAACGGGCAGCCTTGTGCGTTGGCTACTAGCCGCAGGCTTTTAGCAAGATGACGCATGTTGGACCTTTTTAATCATGGTACAACTCTTGAAGGGAGTGAATCGAGGGTGTTAACAATGAATTTTGTATTGGGAGCAGCAACCGGCCTTAACACGGGCGATATCTTATTCCAGCTTTTTATGTTCCTTGTTTTGTTAGCATTGCTTAAGAAGTTCGCTTGGGGTCCATTGATGGGCATCATGAAGGAACGTGAAGAGCATATTGCTGGCGAAATCGGAGCCGCTGAAAAAAGCCGTGCTGAGGCACAGAAACTTTTAGAAGAACAGCGTGACATGCTTAAGCAGGCACGCACAGAAGCACAGGGCCTAATTGAAAACGCAAAGAAGCAGGGCGATGTACAGCGTGATGAAATCATTGCACTGGCACGCACTGAATCTGACAGAATCAAAGAATCTGCGAAGCTTGAAATTGAGCAGCAGAAGGAGCAGGCTGTTGCGGCAATCCGCGAACAAGTGGCTTCACTATCTGTATTGATTGCTTCTAAAGTAATCGAGAAGGAAATCTCTGCGGCTGACCAGGAAAAGCTCATCAATGAATACATTCAAGAGGCGGGTAATGCCCGATGAGCAACTCGACAGTAGCAAAACGCTATGCCCTGGCACTTTTTCAACTCGCTTCTGAAAAGCAGGCTCTCCCACAGGTTGAGGAAGAGCTTCGCACTGTAAAAGAAGTTGTTGTGAACAATCCGGAATTGACTGCCTTTTTAAAGTCTCCTAAGCTTCCTAATGAGAAGAAGAAAGAGGTTTTAAAGCAAGCTTTCGGATCTGCAAGCACATATGTCCTTAATACTCTGATGATTTTGGTTGACCGCCACCGCGAAGACCAGATTGCAGATGTTGCTGACCAGTTCATCGCCCTTGCAAATGATGCAAAAGGCGTGGCTGAAGCAAAAGTTTATAGTGTCCAGCCATTGACGGCTGAGCAGGCTGAAGCACTTTCAGCTTCGTTCGCCCCTCAGGTTGGTAAACAGTCACTTCAAATTGAAAACATTGTAGATTCCAATTTGCTTGGAGGCGTAAAGCTTCGCATTGGAAACCGCATTTTTGACGGCAGCTTGCGCGGCAAGCTCGATCGTTTAGAACGTAAATTGCTAGGCTAAGATTCGTAGATAGGGGTGAAACTCATGAGCATCAAAGCTGAAGAAATCAGTGCGCTGATAAAATCGCAAATCGAAAATTATCAGTCGGAAATTCAAGTGAGTGATGTGGGTACAGTTATCAGTGTTGGTGACGGTATCGCCCGTGCTCATGGCCTCGACAATGTCATGGCTGGAGAACTTGTTGAATTTTCAAACGGCGTTATGGGTATGGCACAAAACCTGGAAGAAAATAACGTCGGTATCATCATTCTTGGACCTTTCACGGACATCCGCGAAGGCGACGAGGTACGCCGTACGGGCCGCATCATGGAGGTTCCTGTAGGGGAACAGCTTATCGGCCGCGTCGTAAACCCTCTTGGACAGCCAGTCGATGGCATGGGTCCAATCAATACAACAAAAACTCGTCCAATCGAGTATGCTGCACCAGGCGTTATGGATCGTAAATCTGTTCATGAGCCGTTGCAGACTGGTATCAAGGCGATTGACGCTCTTGTTCCAATCGGCCGCGGACAGCGTGAATTGATCATCGGTGACCGCCAGACTGGTAAAACATCTGTAGCGATCGATACAATCCTTAACCAAAAAGGCCAGGACATGATCTGTATCTACGTTGCAATCGGACAGAAGGAATCAACTGTACGTAACGCGGTTGAAACTCTCCGTAAGCACGGCGCGTTAGATTATTCTATCGTTGTTACAGCATCTGCTTCCCAGCCGGCACCACTCTTATACCTTGCTCCTTACGCTGGTGTAACGATGGGTGAAGAATTCATGTACAATGGCAAGCACGTTCTTGTCGTATATGATGATCTTTCAAAACAAGCGGCAGCATACCGTGAACTTTCCTTGCTGCTTCGCCGTCCTCCAGGTCGTGAAGCTTACCCAGGGGATGTATTCTACTTGCACTCACGCTTGCTAGAGCGTGCTGCTAAGTTGAGCGACGCTAAAGGCGCAGGTTCAATCACAGCACTTCCGTTCATTGAAACACAAGCAGGCGACGTTTCTGCTTACATTCCAACGAACGTTATCTCAATCACAGACGGACAGATCTTCTTGCAGTCTGACCTATTCTTCTCTGGCGTACGTCCAGCGATCAACGCAGGTCTTTCTGTATCCCGTGTAGGTGGATCCGCTCAAATCAAAGCGATGAAGAAGGTATCTGGTACACTGCGTCTTGACCTCGCTTCATACCGTGAATTGGAAGCATTCGCACAGTTCGGTTCTGACCTTGACAAAGCAACTCAGGCAAAACTTAACCGCGGTGCCCGTACGGTAGAAGTTCTTAAACAAGATCTTAACAAGCCGCTTGCTGTTGAAAAGCAAGTTGCAATCCTATATGCACTAACTCGCGGCTTCCTAGACGATATTCCTTTGCAGGATATCCGCCGCTTCGAAGGTGAATTCCTTTCATGGTTAGACCACAACCATACAGAGGTGTTAGATCATATCCGTTCAACGAAGGAACTTCCTTCAGACGACGATATGGCTGCTGCACTGAACGCTTTCAAAAAGACGTTCGCAGTATCTGAGTAATCATGAATAAGTAGCAGCGCCAGCCCCTTGTTAAAAAAGGATCTGGCTCCTGCTTACACTTGGACTAACAATTCTTTTGTAAAAGGGTGGTGAGAACCGAAATGGCATCTTTACGCGATATAAAAAACCGTATTACTTCGACTAAAAAGACGAGCCAGATTACCAAGGCAATGGAGATGGTATCCGCAGCTAAATGGAACCGTGGAGTCATGAACGCGAAAGCATTCGTTCCTTACATGGAAAAAATCCAGGAAGTGACTGCCTCAATCGCAATGGGCAGCAAGGATTCCAACCACCCAATGCTGAACAGCCGTCCAGTCAAGAAGACGGGATATCTAGTGATTACATCTGACCGTGGTCTTGCAGGTGCTTACAACAGTAACGTCCTGCGCCAGCTGTATCAGACAATCCAACAGCGCCATAAATCAAATGACGAGTTTGCGATCATCGCGATTGGACGTGTCGGCCGTGACTTTTTCCAGAGCCGTGGCATGAACGTTGTCCTTGATATCGTAGGCATCGCTGACCAGCCGTCTTTCGCGGAAATCCAGGATATCGCCAGCAACACAGTTGGCATGTTCTCGGACGGTACATTTGATGAACTATATA
The DNA here is from genome assembly GCF_047739415.1 of Mesobacillus sp. Lineage (GTDB taxonomy): Bacteria > Bacillota > Bacilli > Bacillales > Cytobacillaceae > Mesobacillus. The sequence goes on from NZ_JBIQOE010000287.1 coordinate 35,820, forward strand.
TTTACTACAGTCATTACGTCAGCGCGATTGCACAAGAAGTAACGGATAAGAAGCTGCTTCCATTAACGGATATTGGCGGATCTTCAACAAAGCTTACTTCTTATGAATTCGAACCAAACGCTGAGGAGATCCTGGAAGTTCTCTTGCCGCAATACGCAGAAAGCTTGATTTACGGAGCACTGCTTGATAGCAAAGCAAGTGAACACGCTGCTCGTATGACAGCCATGAGAAACGCAACGGACAATGCGAAAGAGCTGATCAATTCCCTCAGCTTGAGCTACAACCGCGCGCGTCAGGCTGCTATTACCCAGGAAATCACCGAAATCGTCGGTGGAGCTGCAGCGCTCGAATAGATTTTTCAATGACAAATGGGGATGTGGCTTGATGCTGCATCCCATCATGATGTATATATTTCAACTAGTACGATAGGAGGGAACAAGATGAACAAAGGACGCGTTCTCCAGGTTATGGGTCCGGTTGTTGACGTTAAGTTTGAAAGCGGCAATCTTCCAGAGATCTATAACGCTTTGAAAATTGTAACCAGCGATGCGGATGTGAACATCGAGCTAACTCTTGAAGTAGCCCTTCACTTAGGCGATGACACAGTTCGTACAATCGCGATGTCTTCCACAGACGGCCTTAAGCGTGGCGTCGAAGTATTAGATACAGGTGCTCCAATCTCCGTTCCGGTTGGGGACGTAACACTAGGACGTGTATTCAACGTATTGGGTGAGTCAATCGACCTTGACGCTCCAGTTGCTGCTGATGCACGCCGCGATTCAATCCACAGGGAAGCTCCAACATTCGAACAGCTTTCAACTGAGGTTGAAATCCTTGAAACAGGTATCAAGGTAGTTGACCTTCTTGCTCCATATATCAAGGGTGGTAAGATCGGATTGTTCGGTGGTGCCGGCGTAGGTAAAACCGTTCTAATCCAGGAATTGATCAACAACATCGCTCAAGAGCACAGCGGTATCTCCGTATTCGCAGGTGTTGGTGAGCGTACACGTGAAGGTAATGACCTTTACCACGAAATGACTGATTCAGGCGTTATCAAGCAAACAGCGATGGTATTCGGACAAATGAACGAACCGCCAGGAGCACGTATGCGTGTTGCCCTGACTGGTTTGACAATGGCTGAATATTTCCGTGATGAGCAAGGACAGGACGTTCTTTTCTTCATGGATAACATCTTCCGTTTCACGCAAGCAGGTTCTGAGGTTTCCGCGCTACTTGGCCGTATGCCATCAGCGGTAGGTTACCAGCCGACTCTTGCAACTGAAATGGGTAAATTGCAGGAACGTATCACATCTACTAACGTAGGTTCTGTTACTTCCATCCAGGCGATCTATGTACCAGCCGATGACTACACTGACCCGGCTCCGGCTACAACTTTCGCTCACTTGGATGCAACAACGAACCTTGAGCGTAAGCTTTCTGAAATGGGTATCTACCCTGCGGTGGATCCACTTGCTTCGACTTCACGTGCTTTGACACCTGAAATCGTTGGTGAAGAGCACTATTCAGTAGCTCGTCGCGTACAGCAAACATTACAGCGTTACAGAGAACTTCAGGATATCATCGCGATCCTTGGTATGGATGAGCTTTCTGACGAAGATAAGCTAACTGTACACCGCGCTCGCCGCATCCAGTTCTACCTGTCACAAAACTTCCACGTAGCCGAACAGTTTACAGGACAAAAAGGTTCTTACGTGCCAGTTAAAGAAACAGTTAAAGGATTCGCTGAAATCCTTGACGGCAAATATGACCACCTTCCAGAAGATGCATTCCGCCTAGTTGGCCGAATCGAAGAAGTTATCGAGAATGCAAAACGTATGGGTGTAGAGGTCTAATAACGGACCAGGAGGGTAAAAAATGAAGACGATTAAAGTCAGTGTTGTTACTCCCGATGGGCCGGTGTATGAATCAGATGTTGAAATGGTAAGCACAAAAGCGAGCACAGGCGAGCTTGGAATCTTGCCAGGCCACATTCCTATGGTTGCACCGCTACAAATTGGCGCTGTCCGTTTGAAAAATGGCAGCAAAAACGAGTTCATTGCAGTCAGCGGCGGCTTCCTCGAGGTCCGTCCTGAGCAGGTAACCATCCTTGCTCAATCTGCAGAACAATCATCTGAAATCGATCTTGAACGTGCACTAAAAGCAAAAGAACGCGCTGAGCAGCGCCTGCATGAAAGAAAGCAGGAGAACATAGACTTCAAGCGTGCAGAACTTGCCCTGCAACGTGCGATCAACCGTATTTCAGTTGCAGAACGCAGAATTTAATTTTAATGATACAATTAACACCCTCCGGGACGCCGGAGGGTGTTTTTTATTGTGGAGAGAAGTGAACCTGCTACCATCATACTTACAAATCTGGGGCCAGATTCCGTTTCGCCAATAAAGTAGTGAAAATCGCCAATAAAATCTGATTTTCGCCAATAAAAAATTTTTTTCGCCAATAAATCGGAATTATCGCCAATAAAATTGTGAAAACCGCCAATAAAACGAAACACCAGCCAATTCACTCTCCAATTTTCAGTAGAATCTCTTACTTCAACCACACATTTAAGCAAAATCAGAAGAGATGCCTCCTTCCAACCCACTATATTGCAAGCAAAATTAGTATAACTCAGCATTCGTTGCCATTCTCATGCGAAAATCACAAAAATGATCGCCAAAATAATCGAAATCACTCTTCCAAAACAGATTGCCACAATGTTGACAAACGTCACTGACAACTTAATCCAAAATGTATTTAATATAAAATGTAAGCGATTGTCTTATTTTAGGAGCAGTGGATACCCAAACAAGGAGGCTGCACACTCCAAATCGAAGCGCTGCAATGGCAATAAAAAGCCTGGTGAAAACAATGAGAATAAATTGCCTTCCGAACAACTAAGTATGGAAGGGGACGACTCTTTCCGGCTGAAAATCCAATCTTCAATCAGAAACTATTTTTCTATTGAAAAAGGCTTGGAAGAAGGTTGCCAGATTGTTCAAAGGCTTGTCGACACACTATTGCAACAATGGTATAATTGTTATCGGTTACAAGATTAAAAAGTATGAAAATTTCACAACATTGGAGGGATGGGCATGGAGCAGTTGAATCTATATCAAAATAACTATTTGATAGTCTTTGTGTTCCTATGTCTCGGGGTATTGCTTCCAATCGTAGCCTTGTTTGCGGCTAAGCTTTTGAGGCCGAAATACAAGCAGGACGAGCGGAAATATACCACCTACGAGAGTGGTATGGAACCGTTCAGCGATGCGCGGGTCCAATTTAATGTCCGTTATTATGTTTTTGCTCTTATGTTCGTTATTTTTGATGTAGAAACAGCGTTTTTGTATCCATGGGCTGTCGCCTATGAGAAGCTGGGAATCTTCGCATTAATCGAGATGCTGATTTTCGTCGTAATGCTTCTCATCGGACTCATCTACGCATGGAAAAAGAAGGTGCTAAAATGGATTTAAAGTTGGATGATTTCTCACCTGAAGAAGTGGCAGAACTCCAAAGGAACGTATTTGTGACAACTCTTGAACAGGTTAAAGGCTGGGCCCGCAGCAACTCAATGTGGCCAATGACTTTCGGTCTTGCGTGCTGCGCGATTGAAATGATGGCATCCAGCTCGGCTCACTATGACCTGGACCGTTTCGGGACATTTTACCGAAACTCACCTCGTCAGTCTGATGTCATGATTGTTTCAGGTACTGTAACGAAGAAAATGGCTCCGACTGTGCGCAGGCTGTACGATCAGCTGGCAGAACCAAAGTGGGTAATCGCGATGGGTTCATGCGCAACAGCAGGCGGTCCATATGTAAAATCATACTCAGTTGTAAAAGGTGTCGATCAGATTGTGCCGGTCGATGTTTACATACCGGGTTGCCCGCCGAATCCAGCAGCATTGATTTACGGGATTAATAAATTGAAAGAGAAAATCCGTTATGAGGCGAAAACCGGGAAGAAGGTGATCTAACCGATGAGCGGGGAAAAGGATTTAGAGCAGATAAAGAGAGAAGCAGCCCAAAAAGCAAAAGAGCTTGCAAAGCAGCGTCAGGCCGCTAAACAAGCTGGGGAAGGAAACGACCCAAAAGAGGTTGCCGACAAAGTCGCCGAACCTGAAGTGAAGGAAACTGAGGCAAAGGCAGAAGCACCAGCAGGTGACGATGCCGAGCTCGCTAAAAAGAAAGCCGCTGCAGCAGCGAAGGCAAAGGCAGCTGCACTGGCGAAAATGAAAGCAACTGGCCAGGCCGCAGACGAAGCGCCTGAAGCCAAAGAAGAAGTATCGGCTCCGGTAGAAGGTCAAGATGCTGATTTAGCCAAGAAAAAAGCAGCCGCAGCAGCAAAAGCGAAAGCAGCCGCTCTTGCAAAAATGAAAGCAACTGGCCAGGTGGAGGAAAGCGCTGAAGTGGAAACTCCAGCAGCAACTGAAGCTTCAGCAGGCGACGATGCTGATCTTGCGAAAAAGAAAGCCGCAGCCGTAGCAAAAGCGAAGGCGGCGGCAGCAGCGAAAGCCAAAGCCGCAGCCGGCGGGGGATCCGCTGACGATGAAAAAGCGAAAGCGATTGCCGCAGCGAAGGCAAAAGCAGCCGCTGCAGCGAAAGCGAAATCAGCAGCTGGCGCAAAAGCAGGAGCAGATGAACCTGTTGAAGAGAAAAAGCCATCTCCAAACCAGCCTTACTTAGATAAATATGTAAAAGTGATCACAGACAACCTTGGTGATAATATTTTGGAAGATTCCTATATTAATCCTCTTTCAAAAGACGTCCCAACGCTTGTCGCGAAGAAGGAATCTTATTATCGCCTGGCTGAATTCCTGAAGTACAACGAACTATTAGGCTTCGATTACCTGTCAGAGCTGCACGGCACTGATTTCCAGACACATATGGAAGTGTATGTTCACTTGTACTCATACAAAAACAGGCAGTCAGTTGCGTTAAAGGTCAAGCTTGACCGCGATCAGCCTGTTACTCAGTCCGTCCAGCCTCTATGGGCAGGAGCTGATTGGCCAGAGTGTGAAACGTATGACTTGCTTGGCATCAAATTCGAAGGCCATCCAAACCTCCATCGCATCATGCTTGGTGAAGACTGGGTAGGCCACCCGTTAAGAAAAGACTATGAACCGTATGATGTGGAGGTGTAGCCCGTGATACGCACAGAAGAAATGCTCTTGAACGTGGGCCCGCAGCACCCTAGTACACACGGTGTATTCCGCCTCGTTCTGAAAATTGACGGTGAAATTATCGTTGAAGCAAAGCCGGTTATCGGTTATTTGCACCGCGGGACTGAAAAGCTTGCCGAAGACCTGCAATATACACAGATCATTCCGTATACAGACCGGATGGACTATGTTTCGGCGATGACGAATAACTATGTAATCGTCCATGCAGTCGAAACGATGATGGGCTTACAGGTGCCTGAACGCGCCGAGTATCTAAGGATTTTGGCGATGGAATTGAACAGGGTTGCCAGCCACTTGCTGTGGTGGGGAACATTCATCCTCGACTTCGGTGCAACGAGCCCATTGCTTTACGCATTCCGTGACCGAGAGATGATCCTGAACCTGTTGAATGAACTGTCTGGTGCTCGTCTGACGTTCAACTACATGCGTGTAGGCGGCGTTAAATGGGATGCTCCGGAAGGCTGGATCGAAAAGGTGGCAGAGTTTGTCCCTTACCTGAGAGGCCAGCTGAAAGGCTACCACCAATTAGTATCAGGAAACGAAATCTTCCTTAACCGTACAAAGAACATCGGTACTTATACAAAGGAAGACGCAATCAATTACTCATTGAGCGGCCCAAACCTGCGCTCTACCGGCGTGAAATGGGATTTGCGCAAGGATGAGCCGTATTCAATCTATGACCGCTTCGACTTCGACGTTGTCACTCGTGATGAAGGCGATGCGCTTGCCCGTTACCATGTAAGAATGGGTGAAATTGAAGAATCACTGAAAATCATTGAACAGGCTGTGCAGCAATTCCCGAATGATGGAGAAATCATAGCCAAGGTTCCAAAAATCATCAAGGCTCCAAAAGGGGAAGCGTTTGTCCGGATCGAAGGCTCTCGAGGTGAGATCGGATGCTACATATCCAGCGATGGAAAAAAAGAGCCGTACCGTCTCAAGTTCAGAAGACCGAGCTTCTACAATCTGCAAATCCTTCCTAAACTGCTCGAAGGAGAAAGTATCTCAAATCTGATTGCAATTTTAGGAGCGGTTGATATCGTTCTTGGGGAGGTAGACGGATAATGGTTCAGGATCTACTCGAATCAAGCGCTGGCCTCATGAATTTCAGTATTTTCTTCGTCCTGGCTGTCGTCCTGCTGTTCGTAATCCTTGGATTCGTAACCATGGCGATTCTGGCAGAGAGGAAAGTTCTTGGTTTCATGCAGGGCCGTTATGGTCCATCCCATGTCGGCGGTAAATGGGGGCTTTTGCAATCCGTAGCCGACGTCGTAAAGCTTCTTGTAAAAGAAGACTTAATTCCAAAAGCAGCGGATAAGCCGCTGTTCATTATCGCACCAGTCATCGCGTTCGCGCCGTCCTTCATGGTCATGGCGACGATTCCATTGACAGACAAATTGCAATTTGCTGACTTGAATGTTGGATTTCTGTATTACATCGCCATTTCAGGGCTGACAATCGTTGGCATGCTGATGGCAGGCTGGGCATCCAACAACAAGTACTCATTGCTTGGCGGTATGCGTGCCGCGGCACAGATGATTTCCTACGAAATCCCGCTTGTCATGAGCGTTCTTGGAATCGTCCTGCTGACAGGCAGCCTGAATCTCAATGAGATTGTTGCAGAACAAGGTGACAATGGCTGGTTCATCCTATGGCAGCCAATCGCGTTCATCGTGTTCTTCATCGCTGCTACTGCCGAATTGAACAGGGTTCCGTTCGACCTTGCTGAAGCGGAAAACGAGCTTGTTGCCGGTTTCCACACAGAGTACTCTGGCTTCCGCTGGGCGATGTTCATGCTTGCTGAATATGTGTATATGTTCGCAATGTCTGCGTTGATCACTGTATTATTCCTTGGAGGCTGGCTGCCGCTGCCGTTCCTCGGCTTCATTCCAGGAGCTGTATGGTTCGCGCTAAAGTTCAGCGTAGTGGTCTATATCCTTATTTGGTTCCGTGCTACGTTCCCGCGTATCCGCGCCGACCAATTGATGGAGTTCGCATGGAAAGTGCTTCTGCCGGTAGCGCTGGCAAACATCTTCCTTACTGCTTTGATTAAAGAATTTTTTCTAAAATAGGAATGGAAGCAGCATTGCTTCCTGCATTAAAGGGGTGAATTACGTGCTAGGATGGACTAAAGGATTAGCTTATACCCTTAAACAATTGACTCGCGAAAAGCTGACTTACGATTATCCAAACGAACCGATTCCGCTTCCTGACCGATTCCGCGGGATCCAGAAGTTTTATCCTGAAAAATGCATCGTCTGCAACCAGTGTGCCAATATTTGCCCGACAGATTGCATTAACTTGACTGGTAAAAAGCATCCTGATCCAACGAAAAAAGGCAAAATCATTGATACGTATGATATCAACTTCGAACTTTGCATCCTCTGTGACCTGTGCACAGAAGTTTGCCCGACTGAAGCGATCATCATGACGAACAACTTTGAGCTTGCTGAATATAGCCGGGATGATTTATTCAAGAACCTGGAATGGCTTGACGAAAATGATGAGAATATACGGAAGGTGAATAAAGCATGACGTTAACAGGCGAATTTCTTGCGTTTATGTCACTTGCTTTAGTGGCGGTAATCGGCGGCGTGCTTTTATTAAACCTCACCAAGGTGATCCACATGGTCGTAGCGCTCGTCTTTACATTCGTCAGTATTGCAGGTATTTATGTGTTGCTGTCCGCTGAATTCCTGGCGGTCATCCAAGTAATGATCTATTCCGGCGCCATCACAATCATGATGCTGTTCGGAATCATGCTCACCCGCCACCATGGCGACGAAGAGGAGCCTAAAGGAGGTATGCTGCGCAAGCTTGCACTGCTGCTCGGCGTACTAGGCTTTGGTGCAGCTGTTTATTTTGGAATTTACGATTTGGATTTCCAAGCAGTACCTAATACACTGCATGAAAACAATACAGAACAAATCGGGGTATCGCTGTTCTCGCAGTACATTATCCCGTTTGAACTGACATCCGTGATCCTGCTTGCTGCGCTTGTCGGCGCAATCGTACTGGCGCGTAAGGATGACGAAAAGGAGGGTGATCAGGAATGAGTTCTGTTCCGGTTTCAGCCTATCTGGCTCTTGCACTTATTCTTTTTTGCATCGGCCTTTACGGTGCCCTGACAAAAAAGAACACAGTTATTGTGTTGATTTCCATCGAATTGATGCTTAATGCGGTCAATATCAATCTGGTAACCTTCAGTAAATACGGAGTAAATCCTTCGATCACTGGCCAGGTTTTCGCGCTGTTCTCCATTGCGGTGGCAGCAGCTGAAGTAGCGGTAGGACTGGCGATTCTGATTTCGCTTTACCGCAACCGCAGAACGGTCAATATTGATGAAATGAATCAGTTGAAAAATTAGATTGATGGATTTTTCATAGGCGGCATTTGCCGCTGAAATCAGAAGATTTCTTGTAGCTGGACTGCCCCGTGAAAGACGGGCCTCAATCTGACGGGCGTATATATGATAGATAGCGCACGTTCAAAAAAGGGGATTGTGATATTAATGGAGAATGCTTGGCTCATTCCGCTGTTCCCGCTTGTATCCTTTCTATTCCTTCTGCTGTTCGGTAAAAAGCTTAAAGAAGCGAGCGCATTCGTTGGCATCCTTGCGACGCTTGCCTCTCTCGTATACTCCATCCTTGTGCTGATCGAGCGCTTTTCGGAGTCTACATTCAAAGCTGAAGCCGTTTGGCTGACAATAGGGAATCTGGAACTAACTGCGGGCTTTGAAGTAAATCAATTAAACGCATTAATGCTGGTGATCGTGTCTCTTGTCAGCTTCCTTGTGCACACCTATTCAAAAGGGTATATGCATGGTGATGAGCGCTTCCCGGTTTTCTATGCTTATCTAGGACTATTTACTTTTGCAATGCTTGGTCTTGTAATCTCGCCGAATCTTTTGCAGACATATATTTTCTGGGAATTGGTCGGTGTAGGTTCATTCCTGTTGATTGGATTCTATTTTTACAAAGAAAGCGCCAAAGCGGCTGCAAAGAAAGCCTTCATCATGACCCGTATCGGGGATGTTGGGCTGCTGATCGGGATGATTCTTTTATTCTGGCAAACTGGCAGCTTCGAATATGATGAAATTTTCGCTGCGGTAGAAGAAGGCGCGATTTCCGGAACGATGATTACCCTGACTGCGATTCTGATCTTCATCGGCGCAGTTGGTAAATCAGGTCAGTTCCCGCTTCATACATGGCTTCCAGACGCGATGGAAGGCCCGACGCCAGTTTCTGCGTTAATCCACGCAGCAACGATGGTAGCGGCCGGTGTTTACTTGGTCGCATCGCTGTTCCCGTTGTTCAATGCGAGTGAAACAGCTATGCTGACTGTTGCAACCATCGGTGCTTTCACAGCGATTTTTGCGGCCACAATTGGCCTTGTCCAGACTGACATCAAGCGTGTTCTTGCATTCTCGACCGTCAGCCAGCTTGGCTATATGATGCTTGCACTGGGTTCTGCCGGTTATGTTGCCGGAGTATTCCACTTGATGACTCACGCTTTCTTTAAAGCATTGTTATTCCTTGCAGCAGGCAGCGTCATCCATGCTGTACATACTCAGGATATTGAAAAAATGGGCGGGCTTTGGAAAAGGCTTTCGTTCACTGGACCTTTGTTCCTGATCGGAACACTGGCAATCAGTGGTGTCCCATTGTTCTCAGGCTTTTTCAGTAAAGATGAAATTTTAATCGCTGCATGGGCAGATGGCAATTACCCATTGTTCTGGCTAGCAGTGATCGCGGCATTCTTCACAGCATTCTATATGTTCCGCCTTTTCTTCATGGTCTTCTCCGGTGAAGCACGCAGCGAAATGAAGAATGTCCATGAATCGCCATCCGTGATGACTTTGCCAATGCTGGTGCTTGCTGTACTGGCAGTCGTTGCTGGTTATGTAAACACACCTTGGTTCGGCACATTCCTTGGCGACTGGCTCGTTGAAGGAAACGAAGCGCTTGGCCACGGCCATATCGAAGGCCCAGGCTGGATCATGTTTGTCGCGACAGCTGTCTCCTTGCTCGGCATCCTGCTTGCCTGGATGATGTACAGCAAGAAGTCGATTTCACGCGACTGGCTGTCCAGCAGAGCGCCAATTGCTTATAACATCGTGAAAAACAAGTACTATATCGATGAAATTTACAATCAGAGCATCGTGTTTGGAGCAAAAGCGATCAGCTTGTTCCTGCGGTTCATCGAGGTCTTCCTTGTTGAAGGACTCGTCAAGCTGACAACAGCAGCGGTCCAGGGACTTGGCAAAGCCGGTGCGAAAATCCAGAACGGCCAGGTACAGACGTACGGCACAATCGCCTTTGTCGGCCTTGCAGTCCTGATTGTCATCTATGCGCTGACAGGGGGGTATTTATAATGGATTTCAACTATTTTCTTACCTTGCTGGTATTCTCCCCTTTACTAGGAATCCTGCTCTTGGCGTTCATGCCAAAGGTGAATGAATCAGGCATCAAAATGCTTGGCGTACTGGCAACACTGCCGTCATTGATCCTTGCGCTGATCGCATACTTTTCGTATCGCGGCGGCAATGACCTGGCTAATTTTTCGGAAAAATTCCGCTGGATCCAATTCGGCGGCCAGGGTGCCGAGCAATCCGGCATGTTCTCAGTGAACTATGAACTTGGCATCGATGGATTCGGTTTAATCATGGTGGTTCTCACAGCAGTGATCGCAACGCTTGCTGCCATCGCGTCTTTCCATATCAAAAAAGAATGGAAAGGCTACTACATGCTGTTCTTGCTTCTCGAGATCGGGATGCTGGGAGTATTCACATCACAAAACTTGATCCTTTTCTTCCTTTTCTTCGAAATTACCTTGATTCCAATGTTCTTCCTGATTGGAAAATGGGGCTATTATGAAAAAGAAAAGGCTGCTTACAGCTTCTTGATTTATAACGGACTTGGCTCAGCAATTTTGCTGATCGTCATCATGGTGTTATTTGCAAGAACAGGCACTTCAAATATCGAAATGCTGTCAGTCATGATGAACTCAGAAAACGCGCAAATGTTCGCGCCGGTCTCTGAATCATTGAAAATGGGATTATTGATTGCATTGCTTGTCGCATTCGGTGTCAAGCTGCCAATCTTCCCACTTCACAGCTGGATGCTGCGCGTCCACGTTGAAGCGCCGCCATCCATCGTCATGATCCACTCAGGGATCCTGCTTAAGATCGGTGCATTCGGTTTGATCCGCTTCGGGATGGGGATTTTCCCTGAACAATTCGCGGAATTAGCGGTGCTGCTTGCAGTATTGGGTGTAATTAACCTGCTTTACGGAGCGTTCCTTGCTTTTATCCAGACAGATTTCAAAATGGTCCTTGCTTACTCTTCTATTTCCCATATGGGGATCGTTTTAATCGGACTTGGAGCATTAAATGAAGCAGGAATTCAAGGCGCTATTTTCCAGGTCGTGTCCCACGGCTTGATTTCAGCATTATTGTTCTTCCTTGTCGGTGTGTTATATGAACGCACGCACACGACAACGCTTGCCAACCTGGGCGGGATGGCAAAAGGAATGCCGCTTGCATCAGGCTTCTTGCTGGCAGGCGCGATGGCATCGCTTGGATTGCCTGGCATGTCAGGGTTCGTAAGTGAATTCATGGCATTCCTTGGACTATTCGAAGAAATGCCAGTCCTTGCAGCGGTCGGTACAATCGGCATCATCATGACAGCCGTTTACCTGCTGCGTGCAGTCCTGGCCATCACGTATGGCAATGCAGAGCGAGAATTCGCCGGAGTTACAGACATCCGCTCATTTGAATGGGCACCAGTGTTGGTGCTTATCGGCTTGATCGTTCTGATCGGTGTATATCCAGCTGTTCTAAGTGAACCGCTTCAGGCAACATTAGAGACTATCATGATGGGAATAGGGGGGTGATGAAGGATGGATCTAGATACACTTCTATCATTTGATTGGGGGACGATGACTCCGGAATTCATCATCCTTGGTGTAATTGCAATTTTATCAGTCGCTGATTTATTCATGCCTAAGCATGTAGACCGGAAAGTCCTCGGCTGGGCCGGTTTTGTAGGTGTTGTACTGGCGCTGATTTCACTGGTGTCGCTGATTGGCACCGAAACTACATCGATTTTATACGATACATTCAGATTGGATTCTTTCGCTATTGCCTTCAAGCTGATCCTCCTTCTCGGAGCCGCGCTTGTCATGCTATTGGCGATCGACTACAGGACGAATGATGGACTTGAGGAATATAAGGGAGAATTCTTCTACCTGTTCCTCACTGCCTTGCTTGGTACGATGTTCATGGCTTCAAGCGGCGACTTGATCACATTGTTCGTCGGCCTTGAATTGCTATCCATTCCGTCTTACGTCCTTGCAGGTATGCGCAAGCGTAACCTGAAATCAAATGAATCGGCTATGAAATACGTCCTGAACGGCGGAATTTCCACTGCGATTACATTGTTCGGTATGAGCTATGTGTACGGAATCGCCGGAACAACAAATTTAAAAGGAATCGCCCAAGTCTTTGGAGGTCTGAGTGACCCTCAGCACATTTACATTCTTGGACTGGCATTCTTCATGATTTTTGTCGGCCTGTCATTCAAGCTGGCATCAGCACCATTCCATATGTGGGCACCGGATGTATACGAAGGAGCACCAACTCCAGTGACAGCGTTCTTGAGCGTCGTCTCGAAAACAGCTGGATTCGTCATCATCCTGCGTATCCTGTTATCCATTTTCGGATATATTCCTGTCGCACAGGAAGATGGGCAGCCAATACCGCTGCTGTTCGCGGTTCAGGATTACATCGCATTCCTGGCGGGAGCAACAATGATCATTGGTAACGTCGTCGCCTTAAGACAGCGCAACATCAAGCGCATGTTCGCCTACTCAAGTATCGCGCATGCCGGTTACATCCTTGTCGCGCTGACTGCCATGTCATTCGTGACCTTCGATGCTATCTGGTTCTACATGCTTGCTTACGTATTAATGAATCTGGGCGCATTCGCCATCATTCAGCTGATCACAATGAAAACTGGCTCAGAAGATATCAGCCACTTCGCCGGCCTCTACCGCCGCTCGCCTCTATTGGCTGTCGGAATGGGAATCTTCATCCTGTCACTCGCAGGGATCCCAGGTACAGCAGGCTTCATCGGTAAGCTGAACATCTTCATGGGAGCATTGATGGTCGACCAGGCACACTACGTACTGGTATCGATCATGATTGCAACAACAGTCGTATCCTATTTCTACTACTTCGGAGTCATGACACAAATGTTCTTCCGCCCAGCAGCAAGCGACGAAAAAATCCAGCTGCCAGCAGGAACAACAGCCGTCATCCTGATCACAGTAATCGGAACGATCCTGTTCGGAGTCATGCCAAACCTGGCAATCGACTTTATGTATACGAACTTCAATCAGTTCGTCGACTTCATGAGATAAGTTTGTTACTTCACTAACTAGGAAGAACAAGCTCCGGAAAACACGAAACATGTATGGATTTTGGGGAAAATCTAGTCATGGAAACAAAGGGGTAAATTCAACTGGCCTTGCTTTGATAGCGGGCCAGTTTTTTATGGGCTTGAAATTATGCGAAAACAAAGAAGGATATATGCTGTAATTGCGAGCGGGGAGAAAGTTTCGGTTACAAGAGAGATGAACATGTGCCCGAAGCGATTGGAAAGAGGACTTTCGGTCACATGAAACTTTCCGAATTCTGATACGTCTAAATAACAGGTAATCATCACGTTTATGTTAAAATAAACATGATAAGGGGGGATTTTTATGATAACAGGTTTTGGCGGCTTCGCGCTGACCAGCATTCTAACACATCTTGTATTTATCGCCATTTCATGGTGGGCTCTTCAAGCACTTCAATTTGATAAGCTGCTCCGGGCAAACCATGTTCTCCAAGCCCGAGTTTTATATATACTTGCATCCATCGCACTGGGATCCACAGTAAGTAATTTCTTCCTTGATTACCTCCAATGGTCACAGCAGCTTCCGATGATTTTTCAGTAAGGCTCTAAATGGGTAGTTACTCACTATCAGACTTTTATATGCCTTTAAGCAAACTCTATGCACCAGCAAGTTTTTGGACTTTTAGCTCATCTGCTGTAAGGTCTATACAAATTGGTAAAAAATTAGGTCTTCATACATGTTTCCAAAACGTGAAAACTTGAGTATTATTGTCTTTGTGCTTGTTTTTTTGCGCTGGCATGTTTGTTTTTTCACAAACAATGAACACCCGGCCAAGTTGGTACATAGAATGATGTCAAAAAGTGACGAGAATTCCCAAGTATGCGATTCGCTCTCCTGGTAAGAATGGTAATAAGGGGAGAGTGAGGGACATATGAAGAAGATTCCATTTATTTTATCAATTTTTGGCATTATTGGTTTTATTGTGCTTCAAGCTGGGAATAAGACGACTGTAGCTGACGCTGATCATGAAATAAAAACTCTGGCCTCAGTTTTGCAGGACGAAAATATTTTGATCACTGGTTGGTCTATATATGCAAGGGAAACATTGGAAGAAGAAAATGTCGAAGACTTGGTAAAAGAATTGAAGGTCCAGCTTCCGAATTGGACATGGAACCGCCGCAATGGAGAACTAACAGCTGTTTCGAATTCTTCTGAGATTCAGGAAAAAATTAAAATTGTTTCTACCGACACAAACGGGCCGATACATACGTATGTGATGTATGAGGTCAGAGGTCAGCATTGGAATAAAAATACAGAAACCTTTTTAAACAAAAATTTACCAGGCAGAATATTTGACATTTTTCGCGGAAATGCCACAACTTTCTCTTGTATTGAAGGCGAAATCAATGATAAGATAAAATCGGCTTTACCTGTTTATAAAACTAAATTGCTTGAGGCTTTTCAAGCCGAGGAAGTCGAAGGATTGGAAGAAGACTCATTTATTTCCACATCTGCCGTTTCGCCTTTGTTCGACAACTCTTTAAGCAATGACCATGAGATGAATCTGCAGCTTGGATTACGGAAAACTGATCGATTGGGCGCAAAGACTACCCTCGTAGTTGGCACACCCATCATAACGATTGAATATTAATATAGAGAAATTGGACGCGGAGGGGAATACACTTGGAAAAAATCATCGTCCGCGGTGGACAAAGGCTAAGCGGTTCTGTAAAGGTTGAAGGAGCTAAGAATGCCGTCTTGCCTGTTATCGCTGCAACATTATTAGCAAGTGACGGAAAAAGCGTAATTCGTGATGTGCCAACTCTCTCCGATGTATATACCATCAACGAAGTATTACGTTCTTTAAACGCCGTAGTGGAGTTTGAAAATAACACAATTACAGTAGATGCATCCAGAGAGTTAAAAATAGAAGCACCTTTTGAGTATGTTCGTAAAATGCGTGCTTCTGTATTAGTAATGGGATCCCTGCTTGCCAGGAATGGCCGTGCTCGCGTAGCATTGCCAGGTGGCTGTGCAATCGGTTCCCGTCCTATCGACCAGCACCTTAAAGGCTTTGAAGCAATGGGTGCGACTGTCAAGGTAGGCAACGGTTTTATCGAAGCCGAAGCAGTCAATGGTTTGCACGGAGCTAAAATATACCTTGATTTCCCTAGCGTAGGTGCTACGGAAAACATTATGATGGCGGCAGTCCTTGCAAAAGGAACAACAGTCATCGAAAACGTTGCAAAAGAACCAGAAATCGTCGACCTTGCAAACTTCCTGAACAAAATGGGAGCGAAGGTAAAAGGCGCCGGCACTGGCACAATCAAGATTGAAGGTGTAGAAGTACTGTTTGGTGCTGACCACAACATCATTCCTGACCGAATCGAAGCAGGAACCTTCATGGTTGCGTCTGCCATCACTGGCGGAAACGTCCTTGTAAAAGGCGCTGTACCGGAACATCTTTCTTCATTAGTTGCGAAGATGGAAGAAATGGGCGTTACCATCATTGAAGAAGAAGAAGGCTTACGTGTCATTGGGCCTGAAAAATTGAAAGCAGTCGACATCAAGACGATGCCGCACCCTGGCTTCCCGACAGATATGCAATCCCAGATGATGGCATTGCTGTTGCGCGCTCAGGGCACAAGCATGATCACGGAAACTGTTTTCGAAAACCGCTTCATGCACGTGGAGGAATTCCGCCGCATGAACGCAAACATCAAAATCGATGGCCGCTCTGTCATCATGAACGGACCATCAAACCTTCAGGGAGCAGAAGTGGCAGCAACTGACCTGCGTGCAGCAGCATCACTGATCCTGACTGGACTTGTAGCAGATGGAATGACCCGCGTAACAGAGCTTTACCACCTGGACCGCGGCTATGTGAACTTCCATCATAAGCTTGCAGCACTTGGCGCAGACATCGAACGCGTCAGCGAAGTAGAAGAGCAGCCAGTAACGGATAAATTAGTCTCAGACATGAACGCATAAATATTACTACTCAATGAACCGGAGAATTGTGCTTTAACGTATAGTTCTGCGGTTTTTTGATTTTAATGGGCTGGTTGGAGTCCAAAAATTCATGTCCAATTTCGTGAATTTGTTTTGACCGACTTATTATGAGACTTTCGACAGAACAATATGCATTTTCGATTTCTGTCATAAAAGCTTGTCCGCCTCCATATGAATGAAATGAGACGGTTTACGACCGGATTAATTTCATAATGGAGGCTTTTTCTATGTTAAAATTCAAACCATTCATCGTACTAGCTGCAATTCTATTCGCCGTCACTCTCCTGATCCCATCCTTGCTTGTCCTCCCTTTTATGGAAGAAAAGGCAGGCGGAAAACTGGGGGAAGAGCTGCAAAGTGAGGCAAAGGATGTTGCCGCGGTCCCTACAGCAGACTCGGCTGTTGAGGTAGCCGTTTACCGGACAGCGTTGTCCAAGACAGAGAAGCTTCCGCTTGATGAATACTTGATCGGCGTTGTTGCTGCCGAAATGCCCGCTGAGTTCGAGCTTGAGGCATTGAAGGCACAGGCGCTGTCAGCAAGGACTTATTATGTAAAACAAATGCTCAGCCCAAATAAAGTAGGCGTACCTGAAGGCGCCCAGTTGAATGATACTGAAATCCACCAGGTATTTAAAAATAAAGAAGAATTGAAAAAGCAGTGGGGCGTTGATTACAAATGGAAGATAAAGAAGATAGCTGAGGCGGTCAAAGCAACGGATGGCCAGGTGCTCACATATGATGGCACCCCAATCGATGCGACCTTCTTCTCGACATCGAACGGTTTCACCGAAAACTCAGAGGAATACTGGTCAAACTCCCTACCGTATTTGCGCAGTGTAGAAAGTCCATGGGATCTCGAGTCGCCGAAGTTCCGCAACCAAACGGTAATGAAGGTTGCTGAGGTGGAATCAAAGCTTGGTGTCAAACTTCCGAACTCTCCGGAGATTGGCAAAGTCATCTCGAGAACATCAGGCAACCGCGTAGCAAAAATCGATATCGGCGGCAAGGTCCTTACAGGGAAGGAAGTACGTGAGAAGCTAAAACTCCGCTCCAGCGACTTCACCTGGGAGCTAAAAGGCAGCAACGTCGTCATCACCACCGAAGGCTTCGGCCACGGAGTCGGTATGAGCCAATACGGAGCCAACGGCATGGCCACCGAAGGCAAGACCTACCAGGACATCGTCAAGCACTACTACAAAGGCGTTGAGATCAGTGAAGCTGATAGCATGCTGACGAAGGTTACGGCGAAGAAATAAATCTAATGTGCCCGCAACGGCGGTAACGGAATAATGACGAGGCCAGGGTGAAGAGCACCCTGGCTTTTTAGCGCGTTTGGGATTGGTTTAGGTAACTATTATTTTTTCGCGATATTGAAGAACGTTTCGATGTCTGGAGGCATGTGGTAGACGCGGCCATTAGTGGTGCCTGTGAAGGGCAAATTCAATGAAATTAAAAGATCGCTGGCTGTTTTTGATGAAATACCGCTGCAAAATTCTCTACACATCTGATTCTTGACTGTTGGACTAATAAGGAGGAAAAAATCTTTTATAGTCTTGTGATGAGCTGTTTTGGACTTATGCATGCACACGGGACAGCGCCATATCCATTTTTCGCGATACATGCCATATGCTGAACAGGAGGGACATTGGACTCCTTTTTGAAGGTCATCTGGTGTAAGGGAATATTGTTTAAGAATGTCAGGGCGGTGTGGGGAATGATTCTTTAGAAGCGTTTTTGATAACTTTTTTACATCTTTATCAGTAAAACTTGGATTTGACGTGCCTTCATCGATTTGAAGAACTCGGCTTAATAATACATCGCCTTTGACAATCAAGTTGTTTAAGGAACGATCACTTACTTTGATAATAGTAGAGGAATTGCTGATGGCCACGAGATGGTATATGGGCGGGACGCTGAATTTATGGATTTGGAGCCATCTTTTCAAATGCCAGGCTTGCATACGAACCTGGTTAATGGGATTATCATATGATTTCTCTAAGTCATTCTTTGTTTGTATCATTTGTTGGGAATGTTTGTCGAAGAAAAGGGTTCCGGAATAGGCTTTTGTTTCAATTAGAAGGATATATCGAAGAGTTAGGATAAGGGTATCGATTTGGAAATGCCATTTTTCATCTTGAAGGCGTAAATCCCGGAAGATGTGGAAGCCTTTTTCAGGTAAAAAACTTAAACGGTAATCAGTTTGCAGCTCACCTTTAAACCCCGCGCGGCGAGATTTGTAATCTTGTTCAATTAATGAGATTTTAGGATGATTTGGTAAGATTCTTTCCATTAATGCCTCATACATGAGAAGCCGAATCGGGTATATCCTTTCTTTTTCAATCAAAATGGTCACTTCCTTATTAGTTTTTATATGAATTCTTTGTTTTCACTGAAAATACCTACCGATATAACTGTTTTATTATGAAAGTTTTATGTCCGATTAACTAATTACAATTTAATTCTACGGTTGGGAGCAATAATTTAACGGTTGCAGCCAATAATTTAACGGTTTAGACAAAAAATTTAACGGTTGCAGCATTTTTTTTAACGGTTGAAGAATTGAGTACCCAAAGTCACTGCTAGAATTCAAAAAGCCAGCCTCAATATCAAGGCCAGCCCCTAAAAAACCGTAACTAATAACTATCTTAAAAATAAATCCAGCTATAATCCCCGAACTCTCTCCTCGATCCCACGCAAAACCCTCCCGAGCCGCGGGAACTTGCCGCTGAAGTATGCATGGTGTATGAAGTGGGAGGCCGCTAAAACCCCAATTACGTCTTTTATAAAATCAATCAGGGTTGCCGATCGGTATGGGACGAAACTCTGGTGAATCTCGTCGAGCAGTCCGTACAGGATGGCCACGCCCATGAATGCAAAGCTCAACACGGGAGTAAAACGCTCGGTCGTCAACGCAGCCAGAACGAGCAGCACATACAGGATCCCGAATTCAACGAGATGGAGTGATTCTTTTATAAAACGGTCAACACCCTGATTTGGGAGCTCAACCAATGCATCTGCAGGATTGCTGGACATGATCCAGATCGCCGCCATATAGAAAAGCGGAAGAAGGCGTAAAAACCATACTAATAACTTTTTCATCTTAATACCTCGCTTTATAGTAGTAACTCATTCCTTACAGGGGACAGCAATATAGTAGGAGCCAGTTCAACGGGATAGCAGGCCTAAAATAACCGGCTAACATCCCAAAAAAACTTTTTTGCATAAAATCCTAACCTTTGTCGAAAAATAAGCAGTAAAAAATTTTTCAACTCTATGTATATATTTTTTCGCTTCTGTTCAAACTGATTGCTGAGGTGATGAAAATGAGAGAGGAAGAAAAAAGATCTTCTCAAGACAAAAGCAAGAACAGCTTTTTCAAGAAGCGGTGGGTGTATCCAACAGTTTATATTGCTAGTGCCGCAATCATTCTAACTGGTGTCCTTTGGTATCAAAACAGCGGAACCGATAAACTGGATCAGTCCGAGTACAAAGCGACTGACATGCCTGGCAAAAAGATGAATGATCAGCCAGCAGTTGAAGTTAACCGCTCGATGGAGAACTTTGTAATGCCAGTGGTGAATGAAGACGATGCTGTCATCCAAATGCAATTCTATGACAATGACGGCGACGCGGCTGAGCAAGAAGCAGCTCTAGTGTTCTATGATAATACGTACCATCCGAACACTGGGTTAGACATTGCTTCAAAAGATGGCAAGGAATTTGATGTAATCGCATCACTAAGCGGTACTGTCACCAATGTCATGGAAGATGCAGTGCTTGGAAATGTCATCGAAATCGAGCACGACAAAGGTATTGTAACACAATATCAGTCAGTGAAAGACTATCAAGTTAAGGTTGGCGACCAGGTCGAGCAAGGACAAGTCATTGCGAAATCCGGAACAAGCCTGATCAATGAAAAGGCTGGCAACCACGTGCACTTTGAAATCCGCAAGGACAATGTACCAGTCAATCCGCATGAGTACTTCAATAAGCCACTAAGCGCATTGCAGGACGCAAATGTGACAGAAGAGAAAGCTTCTTCTGATGCAGATGCAGGCAAGTCTGAAGATGCTGCCGAGGAAGATGTGGAAGGAAGCTCAGAGGAAGATGCTGAAGGCACAACTCCAGCGGAAGACAAGCCTGCTGAAGGCGGCTCTGATAAAAAAGACGAAGATAAGGACGCAGGAGAAGATAAAGACAAAGACTCTTCAACTGACTCTGATACTTCAAGCAACTCTTAATAAAAAATAAAATTTTGGAATCCGCCTTGCTATAAAGGCGGGTTTTTTTATTGGATTAATATGAAATACTCCGAACTTATCTAATTGCCAATTCTATGGTAAAATCATACAGGAGGAGGGATACATATGAAACGGGTACTATTAATACTCTTGTCGGTCTTCATCGCTGCACTCATTTCCGGCTGCAGCAAGGAACCGACCCCTGAAGAACGATTTTCCCAGTACGTAAAGCTTTGGAACGACCAGAAGTTTGATGAGATGTATGGATTTTTATCTGAGAAAGCGAAGGAGTCGATCACCAAAGAGGATTTCGTCTCTCGCTATAATAAAGTTTATAAAGATTTAGAGATCGACCAGCTGAAGGTCAGCTATAAACAGCCTGAGGAAGAAAAGGAATATGAAGAGAACGCAGAACTTCCTTTTTCAGCTAAAATGAACAGCGCTGCTGGTCCGATAGAATTCGACCACAATGCTACTCTTGTAAAAGAAGAACGTGAAGATAAAGCAAATTGGTATGTTGACTGGAACACGACGTACATTTTCCCAGAGCTCGAAGCAGGAGATAAAATAAGCTTCAAAAATGTCCAGGCAGAACGCGGCAGCATCCTTGACCGGGCTGGAAACGGACTTGCGATCAACGGGACGGCTGTCCAGGTCGGAGTAGTCCCTGGCAAATTGGGTGAGCCAAAAGAGCAGACAATCACGAAACTTGCGGAACTGCTCGATATGACCGAGGAGAAAATCAACAAAGCGATGAACGCCGGCTGGGTAAAACCTGACCTGTTCGTACCATTGAAAAAAGTTTCAAAGACGGACAAAGGGCTTCATGAAAAATTATTCGCACTCGATGGGGTGACGAGCCAGATGGTTGGTGCCCGTGAATATCCTTACGGAGAGGCATTGTCCCACTTAATAGGCTACGTCGGCCCAGTACTGGCTGATGACCTGGAAAAATTAGAGGGAAAAGGCTACACAAGCACAGATCTCATCGGACGCCGTGGTTTGGAGCAGGTGCTTGAAGAAAAGCTAAAAGGAACCAACGGAGTCAGGATTTCCATTGCGAAAGAAGACGGCACAGTCAAGACGCTTGCTGAAAAGCCTGTCAAAAACGGAGAGGATGTCAAGCTGACAATTGATGTCGTGGCCCAGCAGCAATTATACGACCAGCTAAAAGGAAAAGCTGGCACCGCATCGGCAATCAATCCGACGACAGGTGAAACGCTGGCATTGGTCAGCGCCCCGGGCTTCGACCCGAATGAAATGGCGCTCGGAATCTCGCAAAACAAACGCAAAATACTAGAAGATGATCCGCTCAAGCCGACGCTTAATAGATTCAAGCTTACTTATGTGCCGGGTTCTGTGATCAAGCCAATCACAGCCGCTATTGGCCTTGAAAGCGGCAAACTGCAGCTTGATACCGCTTTTGAAATTAACGAGAAACAGTGGCAAAAAGACGCATCATGGGGCAAATACAAAGTCACAAGATATTCGGACGTCAAAGGCAGCATCAACCTCGAAAAAGCACTGATCTATTCAGATAACATTTACTTTGCGAGGGCAGCACTCGGAATGGGTCAAGATACTTTTACAGAAGGCCTGAAGAAATTTGGCTTTGAAGATCAGCCAGAGTATCTCTATCCAATCGAGCCATCGCAAATCGGTAAGATTGACAGTAAAATTAGCCTGGCAGACTCAGCCTATGGCCAGGGACAGATTGAAATGAATATCCTCCATCTTGCAACCACTTATTCACCTTTGGTAAACGAGGGTAACCTTATTAAACCGATTTTGAATATGGAAGATGAGCAGGGACAAGTTTGGCAGGAAGGCCTGGTCAGCCCAGCTAATGCAGCGGCTCTAAGCAACATGCTGACAAAAGTCATCACCGATCCTAAAGGAACGGCGCATAATGGTCTGATCGCCAACTATCCGCTCGCCGGTAAAACGGGAACAGCGGAAATCAAAGAGAAGCAGGGTGAAAAGGGCAAGGAACTAGGATGGTTCGTCGCCTATAACCCGCAATCCACCGACATGATCGTCGCGATGATGATCGAGGATTCCGGTTCAAAAGACGTCGTGACGCGAGTGAAGGATTTTTATGAACTAAGACTGCAGAGTGGAATGTAAAAAAGTCCGGCCGAATCAGGCTGGGCTTTTTTACTAAGATTTTTTATTTCGAATTTTCAGCAATTAAGAGTATAATATTTCGTAGGACGAAAAATATATTGGGGGAATCTACATGTCTTTGCATACATATCCTTACTCATCCCAGCGCATGGCGACGGTCGCGCGTAATGGGATGGTTGCTACGTCACAGCCGCTTGCTGCGCAGGCTGGGCTTGATATTTTAAAAAAGGGCGGGAACGCGATTGATGCGGCGATCGCGACAGCAGCATGCCTGACGGTTGTTGAACCGACTTCTAACGGGATTGGCGGCGACGCGTTCGCGCTTGTCTGGGTAAAAGATAAGCTGTATGGCTTGAATGCGAGCGGTCCTGCTCCACAATCAATTTCTATTGAGAAAGTGAAAGAGCTTGGCCATGAAAAAATGCCTTCACATGGCTGGATTCCGGTTACGGTTCCAGGAGCGCCAGCAGCATGGGCAGAGTTATCGAAAAAATTCGGTCGCCTGCCGCTTACTGAGGTGCTGCAGCCAGCGATTGACTATGCGCGAAATGGGTATCCGCTGACTCCTATTCTCGCAAAATACTGGAAGAGTGCTTACAATGCATACAAGACTCGCTTCCAAGGTGAGGAGTACGAGGAGTGGTTCCGAGTTTTTGCTCCTAATGGCAAGGTTCCTGAAGCCGGCGAGATGTGGAAATCGGAGGACCATGCGAACACGCTCCAGGAAATCGCCGAAACGAATGGGGAAAGCTTTTACAGGGGCGCGCTGGCTAATAGAATCGCTCAAGCCTCTGAAAAAGCAGGGGCATTCCTGAGTAAATCCGATCTCGAAAACTATCATCCTGAATGGGTGGACCCAATTTCAGTGTCATACCGCGGCCATGAGGTATGGGAAATCCCGCCGAACGGGCAGGGAATCGTTGCCTTAATGGCATTGAATATTTTAAAAGGTTATGAGTTTACTCACCGGGATGACGTGAATGGCGTCCATCTGCAGCTTGAAGCGATGAAGCAGGCGTTCACGGATGGGAAGGAATATGTGACTGATCCTGCGACAATGCAGGCGAAGGTAGCGGACCTTCTATCAGAGCAGTACGGTGAGGATGGACGTGCTAAAATCAGTGATGAAGCGAGAATGCCTGAACCGGGCTCTCTTCCTAAAGGCGGAACAGTATATCTGTCGACTGCGGATGGAGAAGGCAACATGGTTTCCTTCATCCAGAGCAACTATATGGGCTTTGGCTCAGGAGTTGTCGTTCCAGGCACAGGGATTGGCCTTCAAAACCGTGGTCATGACTTCTCGCTTGATCATAACCACGCAAACGCACTTGCTCCGGGCAAGAAGACATACCATACGATCATTCCAGGCTTCATCACGAAAGATGGCCAGGCAGTTGGTCCATTCGGCGTGATGGGCGGCTATATGCAGCCACAGGGGCATGTCCAGGTGGCGATGAATATGATTGACTTTGGCTTGAATCCTCAGGCGGCGCTTGATGCACCGCGCTGGCAATGGATCGAAGGCAAACAAATCGAAGTTGAACATAACTTCCCGAATCATATCGTCAAGGAGCTCGCATCCCGCGGGCATCTGATGAAGGTAGCATATGATGGTGGAGGCTTCGGCAGTGGACAGGTCATTGTCCGCAATCCGGAAACCGGGGTTTTGACCGGCGGAACGGAAATGAGAACCGACGGTGCAATTGCCTGCTGGTAAATTATATTCTAATGAAGGCACACTCAACTTTGAGTGTGCCTTTTACTATTCTGTAAAATCATTACAAACAATCCAACTCTGTGGGAATGATATTATTCCATTTAAAAAAATTTTTTCGACAAACTCCTCCGCTTTACATACCCTTAAATCCTTACTACTGCTAACGAATTTACCACGGTCGGAAAAATATCGACATAGAAAACGATTACATTTTTTAAAAATAACGTATTGACCAGCCTGGACATTATATGGATAATTAAATTAAATTTTCTAAAGATTTAGTTAAATAAATAATTATTCATCTATATGCAAAATAACTTTTTCACAGGAGGAATCAATGTGATTATCTTAATCGGCCTGCTGGTGATTACCGGCGTCAGCCTTTTCTTGGGTTTGAAAAAAAATAAGGTAATTTTTCTGGCAATCCCATTCCTGAGTATATTTCTTTACTTCCTCATCCAGATCATCATGGTCCCAGCTCCATTTTTCGAAACGGTAAAATTTATCTTCAGCCTAAGTTAATCCATCCAGGTTCTAATTCATTTTTTCGCCTGAAATAGGTATCAACTTTGCCTGGCGCAAGGTTCATATAATTCAAATCCATATACAAAGGAGTGGGGAAAGCTTTCTATTGCTAGGCTGTTTCTGTCGTTCATGAAGGATTATACAAAGGGGATTAGCAAAACCAAAGGGGTGTAAATGTGAAGAAAATTGATAAGTCAGTTGCTGACGCGTATTTCCGTGAAAAGACCCGTAACATGATCATTTATTTCATCATATGGTTCCTCGTTTCGTTCGGCGCGGTGATGATTGCCGAGCCGCTAAGCGAGATTTCAATCGGCGGTTTCCCGTTCCACTATTTCATGGGAGCGCAGGGAGCGATAGTCACATTCATCATCCTGCTGTTTGTCAATGCAAAGCTTAGCGATGGCATTGACAGGAAGTATGGAATCGATGAGGAAAAGAATGTCCGTTTGAGCGAAGGAAAGAGCCTGGATCACTAAATCACGGGGGAAGAAAAAAAGAGCGTTTGAATAAGGGGGAGAACTTTGGATACACAATTCTTGGTCTCATTATCTATTATTTTAGCTACATTTGGTTTGTATATCGGGATTGCGGTTTTCAATACGGCTAAGCAGACATCTGATTTCTATGTTGCCAGCCGCGGCGTCCCGCCAATTTTCAACGGGATGGCGATTGGTGCTGACTGGATGAGTGCCGCTTCCTTCATTGGACTCGCGGGTACGATCATGCTTCTCGGCTATGATGGCCTTGCTTATATCATGGGATGGACTGGCGGCTATTTGCTGCTGACATTCCTGCTTGCGCCACAGCTAAGGAAATACGGCCGCTATACGGTTCCTGAATTTATCGGCGACCGATACAACAGCCACACTGCCCGCGTCATTGCGGCGATATCAACGATTATCATCAGCTTCACCTATTCGATCGGCCAGCTTTCCGGTTCCGGCGTGGTTATCGGGCGACTGTTCGAAATCGATGCAAAGCTTGGCACAATGATCGGTGTGGTTTTGATCGCAACATATGCTGCGTTCGGCGGTATGAAGGGAATCACCTGGACACAGGTTGCACAGTATATCATTTTGATCATTGCGTATTTGATTCCGGTTATTTTCATGTCATTGCAGCTAACGAACAGCGCGCTTCCGTGGCTTTCTTATGGTGAGCTGGTCGGAAAAATGGGTGAACTTGATCGTGAACTAGGCATTTCTGAATACTTCGCGCCATTCACGAACGGCACAAAGTGGCAATTCCTTGCCCTGATGTTTACATTGATGGCCGGTACGGCGGGGCTTCCGCACGTAATCGTCCGCTTCTATACAGTTTCAACGATGAAGGCTGCTCGCTGGTCAGGTGCATGGGCACTTCTTTTCATTGGCTTGCTTTATCTGTCTGCACCTGCATATGCAGCATTCTCGCGCTTTATCCTAATGACAAAGGTTGCCGGCAGCAAAATCAGCGAGCTTCCTGCCTGGACGAAATCATGGGTTGATACTGGAAAGCTTCAAGTTGCCGACGGAAATGGCGATGGAATCCTTCAGTGGAGTGAATTGATCATTTCCAACGATATCGTCGTTATGGCGACACCTGAGATTGCCAATCTTGGCGTATTCGTCATCGGCCTTGTAGCGGCAGGCGCTATGGCCGCTGCCCTTTCTACAGCCGGCGGCTTGATGATCGCGATTTCTTCCGCTTTTGCACATGACATCTACTATCGTGTCATGAAGCCAAATGCTACTGAGAAAACCCGCCTGAATGTGGCTCGTATTTCAATTGTTGTGGCTACAGTATTTGCTGGTCTTGTTGCCCTGGATCCTCCGGGTGCAATCACGCAAATCGTTGCCTGGGCCTTCGCGCTTGCGAGTGGAACATTCTTCCCGGCACTGATCCTTGGTGTATGGTGGAAGCGCTCAAACTCTCAAGGTGTTATTGCAGGAATGCTTATCGGTCTTGCTGTGACACTCGGATACATTTTCGCAGCAAAATATGGAGGCTTCACGATTCTTGGCATCATCGATACCGGTGCGGGAGTATTCGGTGCTACAGCTGCAATCCTTGCGAACGTCATTGTTTCACTTGCGACTCCGGCTCCATCGCAAAAAATTCAGGAGGAAGTACTCGACCTTCGTTATCCTGAACAGATGACTTATAAGAACGGCGAAGTTTGGATGAATGACGATGCAACAAAAGCTTAATAAGGAAATTTGGAAGGCTGTGCAGTTCCATCCCCTGTTCCAGGGGGTGGATGAACGCACAGCCCTTTCCCTTGTCGAGGAATGTGAAGCTCTTACCTATGGAAAAAAAGAAATGATGCTCAAGACGGACACACCACGTCAGGGGCTTTTATTGATTTTACAGGGAATTGCCGAGGTATTCGTGAAAAATGCCGCTGGCCAGGAAGAAGTCCTTGAAGTCATCCAAAAAGGTGAAATTGTAGGATTTTCAAGTCTGGCAGAGTTCCTCGGATTCTCGAGTGCCGATAAACCGCAGGCCAATGTCGAGGTCAGGTCTGTAGAAGAAGTGCGGGCACTGCTGATCCCTTTTTCCGTCCTGGCAAAAAGATGGGATGACCAGGATGTCCATGATTACCTGCTGACCCAGGTTTCGATCAGGCTGAAAGATGTTTATGGTTCACTTGCCGAGCAGGTGAAAATGGCAAAGGGAATCGGCGAGGGAGAGACAATTTTAGCGAGGGTTCAGGATCTGATGTCGGAAAAAATAGCATCCGTTTCTCCTGACACGAGTATTCAGGAAACAGCGCAGAGAATGGTTGGAAGTAAAACGAGTTCGGTGCTGGTAGTAGAAAACGGTGAGTTGAAAGGAATCATCACAGAACGGGATATCGTAGGCCGGGTGGTTTCGAAGGGGATATCTTTTAACGAGCCATCAAGGGTTGTAATGACGGAGAATCCAGTGACAATCTCCAGGTTCGCTTACTATTACGATGCTCTATCGGAAATTTTGCTGAATGGAATCAAGCATCTTCCTGTGGTTGATGACGGGAAAATATCCGGGGTTATTACACTGACCGACTTACTTCGGAAAAAGAACGACAGCATGATGAGGACAATAAAGAAGATCGACGAGGCCGATGAAACGAGACTGCCAGAGATCAAGGCAGCAATCTATGAAATTACCGAAACGCTTATGCGAGACCGTATTCCGGCTCTAGCATTGCTCGATATAATCACGAAATTATACGACCGATTGATAGGGAGAGCAGTCGAACTATCTCTTAAGGGACTTCGCGAGAAAGGGTTTGAACCACCTGCATCTTTTGCGTTTTATTTAATGGGTTCTGCCGGCCGTGGAGAACAATTCATGCTGACGGACCAGGATCATTTCCTGGTGTATGGCGAAACGGAAGAGCATGGCTACTTTGAAAAATTAGGAGCTGAGATCACTGCAAGGCTAGAGGCAGCTGGCTACGCACGCTGCAAAGGCTTAATGATGTCTAGTGAGGAGCAGTGGAGAGGGACGCTGCTGCAATGGCAGGATCGCGTCAGGAAGTGGATGCTGCAGTCCACGAATGATAACCTTCTGCTGGCACATAACTTTTTTTCCTACCGTTTCGTGGCTGGGAGTGAAGAGCTTAATGAGGAGTTCGAAGCAAAAATCACCGAGCTGCTCGAACGCTCAAAAATTTTCCTATATCGGATGGTCCAAACCGAAAAGGAACAAGAAATCCCGACATTGGATGAACCAGTCCGGGCCCTGTTCAAGCTTGCCAGGAAAAGCATCGATATGAAAAAAGAAATCTTATTCCCATTCCACCACAGCCTGCAGATACTATCACTTTATTACGGAGGAGTGCCGGGAACACCGCTAGAGAAAATCGCTAGCTTAAAAGGGAAGGGTATCTTCACCGAAGGATTCACAGAAGACCTTAAAGAAGCCTTCAGCCACGTGCTCGACCTTTATATCAGGCAAAGATGGGGAATTAACGGCGGCAGCTCCGTCCTATCATTTGCCACCATGTCAACCAGACAAAAAGACGAACTCATCCTCAGCTTGCGAACACTCCGCGAACTCCAGGGAATGGTATTTGCTAGATTCTCGGTATAATGTGTTCCGGTAAGAGACACGGGAGATAGGTGGCACCGTGCGTCTGAAAATTACTAGCAAGAGAATCGAAAAAATCGTACGGTCGCAGGCACTGCAGTAACTGATCTACTTGGTGAAAAATGTTACTATTTTTGAGTTTGACAAATTGCGGAAGGTAAAAGGCACTGTGAAAGGAGGCTGGCATGTTTTTTCAACGCAAGAATATTTCCTGCCCGCTTATGTATGAAAAGATTCCTTTATCGACTAGAATCGATGATTTGACTTTTATTGTTTTCGACACGGAGACTACGGGGTTCCAAGTGGCGACCATAGACCGGCTCATTGAAATTGGCGCTGTTCCTGTTAGCGGGCTGAAGGTGAAGGAAAATGACCGTTTTCAGACATATGTGAACCCTGAGCGACAAATTTCTCGGGAAATAATCGATCTGACATCGATAACGAATGAAAAAGTTGCGGGAGCACCGGTAGCTGCAAAGGCGATACATGAATTCTTTGACTACGTTGAGTCTCACGAGGCGGTATGCCTTGTTGGGCACTATGTCGGCTTTGATCACCTCGTGCTGAAAAGCGAGCTGAAACGTGAAAAGCTGGCGCTGAAAAAGCTGTTCACCATTGATACACTCGATTTGATTGGCTTTATTGCTCCTTCATACGATATGCGTGACCTCGAACGATATGCGATGGCATTCGGTACACGAATATATGATCGCCACAGCGCGATAGGAGACGCGTTGACCACAGCGTATCTGTTCACCGAGCTTCTGCAGCAGTTCAAAGACCGGGGACACTCCACCTGGGGCGAGCTGATCAAGGCCACCGACAGCCAGATGCGGTCGATGCAGTTTTAAGTGGAAACAGAAATATCGGCCAGCGATACGTGTTTGATTGAACTTGATTAGGAACAAGGCATATCGCTCGGCGATTCGCGGTAGACTCAGTCTTGATAATCTCATATAATGTTGATAGTGTAAAAATATGTATTTTATTCTTTGGCTCTGTTAAAGCTAAATGTTGTTTTTACATCCTGTTGATTGTAGTGGAAGGCGCGAAGACTCCTGCGGGATGAGCAAGTCATCGGGAGACCCCGCAGGCGCATGAAGCGCCGAGGAGGCTCCCGGACTGCCCGCGGAAAGCGAAGCGCCTGGAACGAAAATCAACAGCCGTGTTTAACAGAGCCTATTCGTTAAAGAAATGTAGTTTTATTCTACTTGTTATGTAAATGGGGGAAATGCATGGATGCCGTGCAAATGGTGTTTTTGGTATTGTTGTGGGGTGTACCGATTGTCCGTTTTATACAGATTTACAGGAAGTTGGATAAAGAGGAGCAAGCGGAAATCAAAGCCTCATTAAAAAACCCTTTATATTATCTGGATGATGGATTTAGACATATCGGTATGCTCTTAATATTCACCGGGATGATTACATTCATTCCTGTAATCCAGCATATCGGTATATCCATGTTTATCATAAGCTGGTTTTATGGTGGCCTTGAACTATTGGATGTGAGTTATAAACAAGGTGTAGGAATGATGTCTTTTTCCTTGATAGCAGCAGCTGCCTATTACTTCTTTTGGATATAATATTTGTGGAGAAAGGACGGTAACATGTTAAGAGCCCAAAATATAATACCTAATATCTCTGTTTCTATGGTTTTATTTATTATTTATGTCTCTACTATTCCAGCATACATAAAATTAGTTCTGGCTATCTTTGCAATGGCATTTTTAGTCCCTATCGCTAGAGATATTATGTTCGAAAATAAACTAAGGAAGGTAAGAGTTGCTTTTTACACTTCACTTGCTTTCTCATTTGGATTTATTGTATTCTCCGCTATGCAAGATTTTTCTTCTGTTGATATTGAGATTATTGCTGGGTTTCTGCTTGTATTTTTCTTTAGTTCTATAGGGATTTTCTGTTACGGAATACCAGCTTCCGTCATCGCAGAACTTGTTTCTCGAAATTTCAAGAAGTATCGTGCTCTGGTATCTGGTTCAATGCACATTGTTTTTGGTCTATTTACAGCGGTTTTTGGACTGTCAGACTACCTTGAACCCGGTGTTTTCATATTGCCAACATTATGTTCGATCATTTTCTTTCTAATAGATGAATATACAAGAAGATAAATAATAAAGAATGCTTAGAGTGGTGTGTACTCTAAGCATTCTTTATTATTGAATATTGATCAAAGCATCATTCTTAAAAGAGACAAGAACTCGCTGGCCTTCCAGTTCGCCATATTTCCTTGCTGTTCCAAAAGATACTTTCAATGGAACCGCTTTGCCATCGGTCTCAAACTCAACAGTAAAATTATCAGCCGCCCCGTTAATGGTTGCCTCCATGAATTCAATTTCTCCCGGAATAACCAGCTGTTGGCCGATCAGTACCATGTCTTCCTTTAAACCGTTAGCTTGCTTTAATTCTTTCTGGCTTACATCAAAACGCTGGGATATATTGAACAGTGTATCTCCTGGATTGACGACGTACATTCCTTCGTCAGTTTCGAAGCCATGAGTTGGAACTGATAGGTCTTGTCCAACATAAATCGAGTCACTAACCAATTTATTTTCCCTTTTTAAATCCGTCACAGTAACACCGTATTTTTTTGCCAGGGAGAACAAGGTGTCGCCTTTTTTAACAATATATAACCCTGCTTCAGCCTCAAGCGGTACCTCAAGCTGCTGCCCGGCTCTAATGAAATCTGAAGTTAGTGAGTTCACTTCCTGAAGCATTTCAACTGATGTATCGAATTCCTTCGCCAGGCTGTAAAGTGTATCGCCTTTTTGTACGGTGTAAAAAGATCCGACTGCATCTGTTTTCTTTTGGCCGATGCCAAAAAGCAATCCTGCCGCGACCGATCCAGCTACTGCTGCGCCGATCAATTTTCTGTTCCGTTTCAAGGTAACTTTGCGTTTTTGCTCTCTGATTCTCTGTTTTCTAGTCTGTCTGTAGGTAATCAAGTCTGCTTCTCCCCCAATAAAAAATAACTCCTTAACAGAAATTCGCTAAGAAGCAGGTTTTTGTGTACATAAATATGGGTATATAGGAAAGTTTTTCTCCTTTAAAATAGTTGAATTTTTCAAAAAACTTTACAATACCTTGTCCCTATTGCTTTTTTCGTGCATATATCCTCAACCAAGCTAATAAAATGTTACAAACCTGACAAAGAGAGTGTTTGAGGTGAGGAATCGTTTGAACAATATGAGGATTCAGCCGGGGACATGATTAATCTTAGTAATATTCAGAAGGGTCAACCTTCTGCCGCAAGTAATCATTTTTTGCGGAATGCAGTATTGGCAGATAAAAGCGAGTCTCATTTCACACTTCTCACATCCAATTTAGGGAGGGCGAGTGGTGTGCACGATTACATCAAAGAGAGAACAATCAAGATTGGAAAGTATATCGTGGAGACGAGAAAAACAGTTCGCGTCATAGCGAAGGAGTTTGGCGTATCCAAAAGTACAGTCCATAAAGACCTGACAGAAAGATTGCCTGAGATCAACCCTGACCTTGCCAATGAAGTAAAAGAAATCCTTGATTATCATAAATCAATCCGCCATTTGAGAGGCGGGGAAGCCACAAAAATGAAGTACCGCAAAGAGGAAAGGGAAGAAGAGCCGGTTAAGTGAAAAAGAATTGAAACAAACAGATTGGAGGGAACGTAATTCAGCTGTGTGATCATTGCCAACAACAAAATGAAAAATGCCCAGCTTAGATTCGGAAAAGCCGGGCATCGCCAC
>NZ_JBIQOE010000288.1:0-6979 GCF_047739415.1 Mesobacillus sp.
CATTAATAGCATATAATTTTTTTCTTTTTTCGGGACAAAGACTTTTGGAAAATTATCATTGTCGGTTTTGTTAGAATATTACTTAAAAATCGTAAAAGTAAAACCTATTAGTTCAAACAGAGCTTTTTTCTCGAGAAACGGATAAATACGGAAAAGAGGTCGCAAGAGCAGTTTCATAGCACCAAACTTTTACCACTATAAGTAAATGGCTTAAGAAAATGATTTAAAGAAGATAAAGCCGATGTTTTCTATACAAAGAAAACATCGGCTTTATGCAGGTTGGAATTGTTTAGCGTATGTTATATTGGCCAAACCAAATTTATCATTTGCACATAATTATTAAGAAAATGTGCATTCGAGTTTTGTGTGCGCGTGAAAAACCACTAATATATGCAGAGAGAATAGGTGAAAGGATGAATTTGTTAAATGTGTGCAATCAAATTTATAGAGATATGTCTAGCTTCCATACCTTATATTTAGGGTCATAATTCTCGGGCATTTTTAATTCAATCAAGTGACCGAGAGCCCAGGTGACGATATATTGATTTCCTTCAAAATAGCTTTTATGATTTTTATTGCAGCCAAGTACACGCGCAAGCTCACGGGCAACACTTGGTTTTTCTGCAAGTACTAATGATTTCATGATTGCTCCTTTCAAAACACAACAGTTTTACGTATGCTTTACTTAGTATAAAGGAAATAAGAGATTTTTTGTAATGGGGGAGCACATGAGCGATTATATTAAAGAAATCCGTGAGCTTATTGGCAGCAGGCCATTCATTCTGGTTGGATCCGCTGTGCTTGTTTTTAATAGGGAAAATGAAGTAATGCTGCAGCTGCGTTCCGATACCGGCAAATGGGGGATTCCAGGAGGTGCGATGGAACCTGGCGAAAGCTTTGAGGAAACTGCACGCAGGGAATTGTTCGAGGAGACAGGCCTTAATTTAAAAAGACTGAAGTTTTTAGATGTAGTGGCCGGAGAAGAGTACTATTTCCAATATCCAAATGGCGATGAAATTTACAATGCAATCGCCTTGTATGCCTGCAATGATTGGGAAGGGGAGCTAAAGATGGATGATGGTGAAAGCAAGGATCTTCGCTTTTTCCCATTGGACAATCTGCCACCGCTAACAGAAAGGCAAGAATTGATTATACAAAAGGTAAAAGACAGCAGATTCCTGCCTGAATTTAGGCAAATCCATCTTAATGTGATAATGGAATGTGCTGAAGTGCTTGATCTGCAAAGAAAATCATACAAAATAGAAGCGGACCTGATCGGCACAGATGAAATCCCGCCGTTAAAAGAAACATTCGAACAGCTCCAAGGTTGCGGTGAGACCTTCATTGGCTGCTATATCGATGGCAAGCTGGCAGGCGCTATCTCGTATTTGAAAAAAGGAAAAGTACTGGATATTTACCGAATGATGGTTCACCCTGAATTTTTTCGCAGAGGAATTGCTAAAAAGCTGATTGCTCAATTAGAACAGATTGGATACTCTGAAATGATTGTCTCCACCGGGGCAGCGAATACACCGGCAATAGAGCTTTACGAAAAACTTGGCTTCGAGCGGCAGAATGATTCAGTAGTCGGTAATGGACTTGTAATTGCCAATTTTAAAAAATGCCAGGTTTAAAATCTTGGCATGAAAGAGGCCTGGCACTTAGCTAGGCCTTTACGATATTATTCTTAATTACGCTTCGTCTTCCTCTACACGATTTTTGAACGCCTCCTGGACGACGAGAAATTCCTCATCTTCCTGCGCTTCGGTCTCAGGACGCTTTGCTTTCAGTGCACCTGATGGCAGGTCACCTGGATGTCCTTTTTTCTTGTGGTTGAACTCTTTGCCTCTGCTCATTCATGAACCCTCCTTTCTTATCCAAAGTAGTTTTTCCTGTTGGAACCTGAAATATAAAAAATCTGCTGCATATGATTGTATAGATACAAATTTTCACGAAAGAAAGGGCGGCTGAAATGGACGAAAAATTGTACGCTCAAGATTTGGTTGAGTGCCCGACTGTTTTTTGCGCGAACCGTGATGACCAGGCTCCGCTTTTTACAGCGGATGCGTTGATTAATGGTGACATAAGAAAGATTAACCTTGAGGATTATCGGGGGAAGTGGGTCATTTTATTTTTCTACCCAAGCGATTTTACTTTTGTCTGACCGACAGAACTGGCGGCGGTCGCCGCTGTTTACCCTTATATAAAAGCCCTGGGTGCTGAATTGCTGGCAATCAGTACGGACAGCGTATATTCGCATAAAGTTTTTAAGGAAACCTCTCCATCTTTAAAGGATGTTACGTATCCAATGGTAAGTGACAGGACACAGGTAATCAGCCGTGCTTACAGAATTCTTGATGAAACAACAGGAGCGAGCTTCAGGGCGTCGGTGTTCCTAGATCCTGGAGGAATCATCAGAGCCAAGCTGATCTATCCAGGGAATGTCGGACGCAATCTTCCTGAGCACGTAAGAATGCTTCAGGCTTTCGAATATGCCAAGCAAACAGGTAAAGGAGTGCCGGCTAACTGGGTGCCCGGCCAGCAAGGTGTCAGTACAGATCCTTCAAATATCGGGAATATTTAATGCTTCAGGTCCTGTTAAACAGGGCCTGTTTTTATGTCCAGCTCCAACGCCTAGCCCCTCGAGTCGCTTCGGTCCGCCCAATGAAGTCAAAGAGCGACTTCACTGGTCGGCCCACTGAGGCACAGGACGTGCAGACCCGACAGCCATAGGACGTGGCGTTATTGTCGGGCAGCGCTTGTCGGGGCTGATCAAGGCGCTTACGCTTTTCTAATTTGTCTGTGACCAGCATCACAATCGAAGGATAAAATTGTCACAAATTATCTACAAAAATCTTCGATATCACTCACAAAGTTTTTTTAAAATAGAATTAAGATTATGTTAATGATTTCACAAACTAAAATTAGGAGGAACCAAAGATGGAAGAGGTCCTGATATTAAGTCGGATCCAGTTTGCTGTTACAGTGTTTTATCACTTCTTATTTGTTCCATTAACGATTGGTTTAGTCATTCTCGTCGCCGTCATGGAAACAAAGTATGCGCGCACCCTTGATCAGACGTATAAACGGATGGCTGATTATTGGGGGAAATTGTTTGCCATCAACTTTGTGCTTGGCGTGATTACCGGCATTACGATGGAATTTCAATTTGGCACGAACTGGTCCGAATACTCAAAGTATATGGGGGATATATTCGGATCGCCGCTCGCGATTGAAGCTCTGGTCGCTTTTTTTCTTGAATCGACCTTCATGGGCATCTGGCTATTCGGCAAAGATAAGTTTTCACCGAAGCTGCGGGCGATTTCGATTTGGATGGTGGCTCTTGGCACGAATATTTCTGCTCTCTGGATTATCACGGCGAATGGATTCATGCAAAATCCGGTCGGCTATGTCCTTAACAATGGCCGTGTCGAGTTGGAAAGCTTTTCGGAGCTTGTCACCAATCCGTATGCCTGGTATATGTTTGTACATACAGTTGTGAGTGCTTATATTGTCGGAGCATTCTTCATGATGGCCATCAGTGCTTACCATCTGATTAGGAAAAATGAAACAGCATTTTATAAAAAGTCATTTAAGTACGGTCTGGCGATGGCGTTGTTTTCGGCAACTTTGACTCCATTCATCGGCCACCAGTCCGGTGTGTTCGCAGCGAAAATGCAGCCAGCAAAAGGTGCAGCGATGGAGGCCGTCTGGGAAACACAAAAGGACATGCCATTTCACCTGATCCAGATTCCCGACCAGGAAAACGAGCGTAATGCCTTTGAAGCCATTAGCATACCGAAACTGGGCAGCTTCTTCTATACAAACTCCTTTGATGGGGAAGTCACTGGTTTGAAGGATATTCCTAAGGATGAACGGCCGAATGTAGAATTGGTCTTTTACGCATTCAGGGTCATGGTTGCACTAGGAGTCTTTTTTCTGGCTGTATCCTGGTACGGCTTGTACCTTTACCGGAAAAATAAACTGGAGAACTCACCTCGATACTTAAAGCTAGTCCTTTATTCGGTGCTGCTTCCGTACCTGGCAATTAATGCCGGCTGGATGGTAGCAGAAGCAGGAAGACAGCCGTGGGTTGTGTACGGATTGATGAAAACATCGGAGGGTGTATCGCCAATCGCGTTGTCCCAGGTGATATTCTCTTTGGCGGCACTTGTCATTTTTTACACGGTTTTATTGATAGCAGATGTTTATTTGATTATCAAATATGCGAAAAAAGGGCCCGAATCAGAGGTTAAATACGGCCTTGGAGGAGGCGTGAAACATGTCTCATGATACACTTGCAATCATTTGGTTCGGTTTGTGGGGATTGATTTGGACGGTTTATTTTATCCTCGATGGATATACTCTTGGCACTGGAATGCTGTTTCCGTTCATTGCGAAAAACCGCAAGGAGCGGAACCAGTTGCAGGAGGCGGTTGGTCCGTTCTGGGGAGGGAATGAGGTCTGGCTGATCACCGCTGGTGGAGCGACATTCGCAGCTTTCCCAGCTGTCTATGCAGATATGTTCAGCTTTTTGTACACGCCGTTATTCCTGGTGCTGATCGCTTTGTTTATCAGGGCAATCGGCCTCGAGTTCATGCATAAGGACGACAATCCACTTTGGCAGGCAACGTGCAAATGGGGCTTTTTCACCGGTAGCTTCTTGATCGCCTTTTTATTCGGAGTGACCTTCGCCAACCTGTACCGAGGGTTGTTGATCGGCGCCAATGGCTATGAAGGCAATTTGTTCAGCTTGTTGAACGGTTACGGCATTTTGGGAGGATTATTGTTTGTCTCCTTGTTCATGCTGTCAGGATCTCTATGGATTCAGCTGAAGACAGCTGGGCAAACTGCGATACGAGCATACAGGTTTTCAAGAATTTTTGCTGGCGTCGCTCCAGCAATGTTGTCACTGTTTTTTCTGGCAACTGTGAATAGGACGCCACTGCTCGACAATTACTCAGAGCACCCAGTCCTTTGGATTGTGCCGGTTATCGCACTGACTGCGATGCTCGCGGCAGCTTACTTTATTTTTAAAAAGAAAATTGGTTATGCCTTTGCGGCAGTTTGCGTGACGATTTTTACAAAAATGGCCTTCGGCTTTGTCGGGATTTTCCCAAATATGCTGCCATCCAGAATTGACAATGCCTATAGCGTAACTCTTTTCGATGCCGCCGGCAGCAAGCTCAACCTGACCATCATGTTCATCGTAGCGGCCATTTTTGTGCCAATAATCATTGCTTACCAGTCCTGGAGCTATACACTATTTAAGGACAAGATACTAAAGGAAAGCGCAAAGGGTTATCAATAAAAAAAGGGCGTCTGGTTAACCAGGCGCCTTATTTACTGTACATTTTAATGTTATAAAGCAACAGCTGGAAGATGAAAAAAGCAGCAACAGGGATGAGTGTATGGAAAGTGATAAATAAAGGCATTCCGTGTATTCTCTCCTGCTCAACTAAGGTTGAAACACTGCTGTCCATCACCACCGTAATCATTACCGCAAGCAGCAAGCTCAGGATCAGCTTTAATCCTCTTCGCGCC
Organism: Mesobacillus sp.; assembly: GCF_047739415.1. Classification (GTDB taxonomy): domain Bacteria; phylum Bacillota; class Bacilli; order Bacillales; family Cytobacillaceae; genus Mesobacillus. The sequence goes on from NZ_JBIQOE010000288.1 coordinate 5,545, forward strand.
ACATTCTTGCCCTCAATGTAAGACCCAAAACCTATTACAACTAATATTCCACATAAAATAATAGACATTGAAGAATTCCTTTCTAATATAGTTGCTTAATATGTCTTCGTTAAAAAAAAGGAAAATCCTCTAAAGCAGGTATTTCATTTTTTTGAGGAACATGAGTTAGTTTTAATGGACATTTCGAGCAAGGTGCAGGAGCGAAATGTCTAATAAAAGAGGTTTAATAGACATCTCAGGCAAAGAGCGAGAGCGAAATGTCTAATAAAAGAGGTTTAATGGACATTTCAAGTAAAGGGAAGGAGCGAAATGTCTAATAAAAGAGGTTTAATGGACATTTCAGGCAAAGAGCAAGTGCAAAATGTCTTATAAAATGTTTCCTATGCAATTTTCTTCGAAGAAAAGAGAAAACAAAGAGCTATTAGATTAAACCACTAATAGCTCTTTATTTATGTAAAGCCAATTACTGATATTCGTTCATTGTAGGCTGAAACTCTGCCGTTAGGCCTCTTTTTCTCTCAGTCACGGTATTTTCCCTCTGCAGATACCCAGCATAGGTTTTGTTCCACTTTTTAACCGCCATAAATGACAACGCGATTGTAACTGCGAGTATTCCCAGCGTCACTGGCCAAAATGCCGGGGATACATAACCGCTGTCATATGCCAATCCGATCGGGGAGAATACCACATAAATGATGGCAACTAAAGATAGCAGTACAACAGATACGGGCAATGAGTATTTCCATGGCACCATGTCGACTGCTGCTTCGGAGCGGAATGAATATGGCGTCGTTCTAGGCTTCCAGATTCCAATGGCAACCATGATGGCGACTTCCACCACGAACAGGATTGCGTAAATATGGATGAAATGAATCGGGACAACAAAATCGAACAGATGCTGTGTCCCCCAGACGAGCATATAATAGGTAATGACATGGAAGATAATGACGACTTTCGCTGCAAGCGAAGGAACTCTTTTTGTAAATATCCCCACCAACAAAATCACGATAATCGGAATGTTGAAAAAGCCAGTGAATCTTCTGATTAAATCCCATAACCCTTCCGGTGCGTTCATCAAAAGAGGTGCGATGCATAATGACACCACTGCCAACAGTGTCCCGGCAATTTTACTTACCGAAATTAATTTTCGGTCATCTGCTCCAGGGTTAAAGCGGGCCTTGTAAATATCAAGTGCGAACATCGTTGCTGCGCTGTTCAGTAACGAATTGAACGAGCTTAGTACTGCGCCAAGCAGTACAGCCAGGAAGAATCCGGACATCCAGGTCGGCAATACATCGGAAATCAATGCAGGATAGGCGAGATCGACTGATTTTAACCCATCTCCATACATATGAAAGGCAATGACTCCGGGAATCATCATTGTGAAGGGCACAAGCAGCTTGTAAAAGCCAGAGATCAATACGCCCTTCTGGCC
>NZ_JBIQOE010000289.1:0-2116 GCF_047739415.1 Mesobacillus sp.
GAGGAAAGGGAAGAAGAGCCGGTTAAGTGAAAAAGAATTGAAACAAACAGATTGGAGGGAACGTAATTCAGCTGTGTGATCATTGCCAACAACAAAATGAAAAATGCCCAGCTTAGATTCGGAAAAGCCGGGCATCGCCACAAAAGGCGTGTATGATTCTGCTTTATACATAGCGGAGGCTGCCGCCTTTTTATCATGGGTAGAAATGGCCAAGCAAGTTTAGCAAAGGATGTACACCATGCTGTTACGGAGACGGTGAATCTGAAGCTTTGTTTATACATTAATCATCGCTAGTATGGCTAGACTGCTTGGAGCAGCAGCAACAGTGCTGGTATGCAGACATAGAGTGAAAGGTTAAAGAAGAATAGAAATTTGGCCACGGGGGTGTTGACTTCTCCCGGTTTGTTTTATTTGGAGCGGCTAAAAAATTGAAAAAAGAATCAAGTGTTTTTCCCGGTTAGCGGAATTCCAGAGGAATATCGCGGAATTATGGATGATTTTCGCGGGAATACAGTGTGAATTCGCGAAAAAAATATTTTCCGCTGTAGGAAAAGGGATTTGAATGCCAGAATTGGCGATGGGAAGGCATAGGAAAAAAGGCAGTATGGAAAAGTTTGAATGAAAAGTTACATTTACCGATTTAAATGTGACAAATTTAAACAAATTGTTTCAAATTTTTCATCATTCGGTTACTTATTTCCTATCATTGTGATAAAATAAACAATTAGGGTAGAATATGGTTCGCAGATTGCGGCAGCGTCTGTGTAATCTCGGACATCGTGATCTATTTTACATAGATGAGGCTTTTCATCAGCTGAGATAACGAGGCTTAATCAGCCGCAGCCAGCCATTTGTCAAGGAGGAAAAAGCAAAATGTTTGCAAGGGATATCGGGATTGACCTTGGTACAGCCAATGTGTTGATCCATGTAAAAGGTCGAGGAATTGTCTTGAATGAACCGTCTGTTGTGGCGATTGATAAGAACACGAACAAGGTTTTGGCTGTTGGGGAAGAGGCGCGCAAAATGGTTGGGCGTACACCTGGCAATATCGTAGCGATTCGCCCGTTGAAGGATGGGGTAATCGCGGATTTCGATGTAACGGAATCAATGCTTAAGCATTTCATCAATAAATTGAATGTAAAAGGTTTCTTGTCGAAGCCACGCATCCTGATTTGCTGCCCGACGAACATAACGAGCGTTGAGCAAAAGGCAATCAAGGAAGCTGCTGAAAAGAGCGGTGGCAAAAAGATTTATCTTGAAGAAGAGCCAAAGGTTGCGGCAATCGGAGCTGGCATGGACATCTTCCAGCCGAGCGGAAACATGGTTGTTGATATCGGTGGCGGAACGACGGATGTAGCTGTCCTATCAATGGGCGACATCGTCACATCTCAATCAATCAAAATGGCCGGCGACAAGTTCGACGCTGAAATTTTAAATTACATTAAACGTGAATATAAGCTGTTAATCGGTGAGAGAACAGCTGAGAATATTAAGATCCAAATTGGGACTGTCTTCCCAGGCAGCCGCAGCGAGGAAATGGAAATCCGCGGCCGTGATATGGTGTCCGGACTTCCACGCACGATTACGGTGCGTTCTGAGGAGATTGAAAAGGCATTAAGAGAATCAGTTGCTGTCATCGTTCAGGCGGCAAAAACGGTGCTGGAGAAAACTCCTCCTGAATTATCCGCAGACATCATTGACCGCGGTGTCATTTTGACTGGCGGCGGGGCATTGCTTCACGGAATCGACCAGTTGATGCAGGAAGAATTGAAGGTACCGGTACTGATTGCGGATAATCCAATGGATTGTGTTGCGATTGGAACAGGTATTATGCTAGATAATATTGACCGTATCGCAGGCCGTCGCGGAATTATCTAAAAATAAAAATCTGGAATTACTTCGGTGGGAAATGCCGCAGGATTCCAGATTTTTTTGCTTTGTCCAGCTCCAGCGCCTTGCCCCTCGAGACGCTTGGCTAGTTTCGCCTCCTAGAAACTCCGAAACTTCAACTCCGCCGGCAGAAGCAAAAAGCGCTTCTTTGTCGGAGTCTCCAGTTTCTGCGTTTCTGGACAGTCGGCTATACATTTCGATTTCCGTCCTGCCAATGAAGTCAAAA
>NZ_JBIQOE010000290.1:0-13350 GCF_047739415.1 Mesobacillus sp.
CTTAAAAAATTGTCGATGCAGGCGATGCTTACTTTCGCTGCCTTGAACTTGAAGAAGATGGCCAACTGGACTTGGAGAAGTCCAGTAATGACCTAAAAGTATAGAGAAGAGAGTCTATTTTCCTTTGAAAAATCAGATGAAATCTCAAAAGGGGTTCGGAATGAGAATATTCCGAACCCCTTTTGTCGACAAACTGAAAGCTGCCAAACGGCAGCTTTTTTATTCATCAGTTTTAATGATTGTTTCTAGAAAAGCGAAACAAATCCCCAACCTGCTGTTGCAAACAGAGTGATGAGTCCTAGTGTCAGGCCAATCAGTTGCAGATTCCCCTTTTTCTGCTGATTTAAATATTCTTTGTAATCGATCTCCCCGCGTGCAAACTTGAGTCCGATTTCATCTGGCACGATTTGGTACAGGTTGCCACCCTTATCAGCCAGTACGATTTTTGAAATCACTCCGTGGTTCTCAGCTGGAAAGGGTTGGCCTGCTTCAATGGCAAATCTGCCTTCCCCGATCAATTCAATATGCAACGGGCGATATACTGTTAATTGAACGATTTGTTCGGCGGTATGGTATGAAATCTGGTCGATATTGTGATGAGAAACACACATTTTTTTCACCTCACTAAAATTATATTATAAAGGTTCAAAAATGAAACTAAAAATCCTTATTCATTCTTTGTGCACAGTTTGCCAGTATAATGGTCACTAATCCGTAATCAGAGAGGATGGTTTCATTGAAACAGAAATTAAATGAGAAAATTAAAAAAAGATACAACCGAGTTTCAAAAATTTATGACAGAATGGATAAGATGCTACGAGAAGATTGGAGGAGGGACCTACTGGCTGGCTCATACGGTGATGTCATGGAAGCAGGGGTAGGGACTGGGGCGAACATATCTTTTTATCCGAGTAGTATTCAATCCCTGATTGGAGTGGATTTCAGCAGCGATATGTTAAAGTATGCAAAACAGAAGGCTTCACAACTTAATGCGCCTTATAAAATGGAACTAATAGAGGGAGACATCCAGGAACTGCCCTTTCCGGACAACAGCTTTGATACGGTAGTATCTACCTGTGTGTTTTGCTCTGTACCAGACCCGGTTGTGGGTCTAGAAGAACTGAGAAGAGTTTGCAAACCGGACGGACAGATTCTCATGCTTGAGCATATGAGAAGCGAAAACGAGGCGGCAGGACTTGTAATGGATTTCCTGAATCCAGTAACAGTGAGAATGTGGGGCGCAAATATAAACCGGGAGACAATGGCAAACATTAAATCAGCAGGATTGTCAGTTGTTCGCGAAGAAAGACTAATGGGGTCAATAATGAGAAGACTGTTGCTTTCTCCAAATAAATAGATCTATGTAACAAAAAACGGTTCAAGAACAGAACCGTTTTTTGTTTGGTGTTACTAATTTTTTTTTCAACTTATTCTCAATTGACTATTTGTGTTAGGAAAGCGAAATTCACCAATAAATAGGATATGCCATTCCTGCTAAAAGGTAAGCATAGTATAGAACATGACAGTAGAATTGTCCATTTCTGTGTCTGTCGAGGTTGAATCTGAAGTATTATTCCTTTTAAAATACGTTAGTGTCTCAGCGTGGACCTACAATCAAATTTTCTTTAGGCGGATTTTGTTGTTGGAGTTCACTTCCATTTCCAGGAGATTTTCTCCTTCCCAGTTTAGCAGTTTACGTAGTTCACAGGGTATCGTTAAGTTACCATTATATAGTGTTGCCTGATTTAAGTATTTATCTTCGTGGTCTTTCTCAATAACAATAGTATCTTTTTCGTTATAAATATAAAGCAATTGACCATCTTCAATTCCCAGCTCTTGTGTTACTTTCTTCGGTATGATGATTTGGCCATTATTATAAAGTTTCCTGATTAGCATGTCTTCTCACTCCAATTAAGGATTGTTACTCTGTGGTGTTCACAAAGTTTTATTCACCTATGGTATCGAATAAATGAGAAGAAAGTATGCAGCGAGTTAATGTATATAAAAAAATCCAAAATGTATTAATAAAAGTTCAACCCAAATTGAGAAGAATGATTGAATATCCATAGTTATTGCACAAATATACGCTAACATGAAGGGTGGTTACTCCTTAACCCCCCTCGAAGAAACGGTCCGCATACAGCCGTTTCTTCATTTATAAATAGCTAATTAACCAATCTATCTAACATTAATGCCCAACAAAGGAAATGTGGTAATCCTGTGTGTCCCTCCATAAAAAATCCACGATTTCCATGTATGATGGTGGAGAATGATATAGAAGAGGTGATATAAATGGGGAATTATGAACCAATTGATCGAATAGCCTTGGAATTAGGCCCTATCACTATTTATTGGTACGGCGTTATTATTGGCTTTGGGATGATTTTAGGATGGATACTTGCTACAAGAGAAGCAAAAAGAAGAGGGTTACATCAGGATGTCTTTTCAGATCTGCTTCTATGGGCGATCCCGATTTCTCTCCTTAGTGCTAGGTTATATTATGTTTTGTTCAAACTAGATTACTATTTGGACAATCCAGGACAGATTCTAGCAATCTGGGAAGGCGGCATAGCCATCCATGGAGGATTGATCGGTGCGGTAGCAACCTCGATAGTGTATGCGCGAAAAAAAGACATTTCCTTCTGGCAACTTGCCGACATAGCGGCTCCTAGCATTATTCTCGGGCAGGCCATTGGTCGATGGGGAAACTTCATGAACCAGGAAGCGCATGGAACAGAGGTGACAAGAACCTTTCTTGAAGATTTAATGCTTCCAGACTGGATTATTAACCAGATGTATATAGATGGAGCGTATTACCACCCAACCTTTTTATATGAATCTTTATGGAATCTTTCAGGTTTTTTTGTACTCCTTGCCATCAGAAAGTTCGGAGTCAAGCGGGGAGAAGTTTTCCTTTCTTATCTCATTTGGTATTCAGTAGGCAGGTTTTTTGTGGAGGGATTGAGGACAGACAGTCTAATGGTAACGGATGAACTAAGAATTGCACAGGTCATTTCCCTGGCTTTAATTGGTCTTTCTTTGTTCCTCATCTGGTATCGAAGGCAAAAGCGATTGGCAAACCGGTTTTACAAAGAAGGTATGAATGACAAATAACTTTCCCATCTAACCTCGGACCTTTTAAGAAGATCCGAGGTTTTGTATATTCTTATTTATTCTTTTTATACTTTCCGCCTATTAAAAGGTAATTTACCAAGGGAATGTAGACTTCCGTTCGAAATCATTTGAAATTAGCTGAATTCAATTCACTAACATTACCTTATTTAGCTTTGATAACTCGATACCCTAGTTGTTCCGCGAACTTAACCATCAATTTATTATGATAATCCAGGGTCTCATCCTCTATTTGGGCACTTCTCCAACTATCCTCCAAAAGAAATTCATCATTTAGTATAATCTCCAATTCCTCATGAATTGAACGACTTTTTATAATTTCTAGCTGCTCAAAACCACTGTTTTAAATAAGTGAATACATTCCAACTCAGTTGGCAATAATGAACAGCCATAAAAACTTTTAATGATTAATTCATCGGTTTCATTTATATCGCTTTCCTTGTTAAGTTCTATGCACAAAAGAAAACCCCCGGGCTTTAAGACTCTGAAAAATTCACCTAGAGTTTTTGAGATGTCTGTAAATAAAGTCACTGACTGGACGGATCCATAGAGGGGTCATCGATAGAGTTAGTCCGAATAGAGATTATTTAAGGCCCTTTGGGAGAACTAGGAATAAGATTACGGAGGAATCGGCTGGGGATTTGGCTGGGGGATTGCTCTAGGGGCGATAGCAGCCTTGGCATTCATTCCTTTCTTTATATAGGTTTATGCTTTTCCAAAGTATAAAACATCAATGATACAGGAAGGAGGTAAACTCTATGAGTGAAGTTACAGGATATGGATTTGGCGGTGGATTTGTACTTATCGCTACCTTTAAAGAAAGCCTAATTAATTTCAGCTTTCTTTAATTATTGTTCCGGCAAACTTGCTTTTCCGTATTCCATATTAGCATATTGCTGGCTGACGAAACATAAACAATTGCTTCCGGTTCAGCATCCCATAAATTGATCATCTATGATTTTCTTAAACATACAGAAAACTGCGAAATAGAGGGAGTTAAATCCTAGTTTTCAGTACTGAAATTAAATTGAAATAATTGTGCTCATATAATAAATTCTTCAAATATAGATGATAACATGGTTACTCAACTAAAATGGATGGCACTTGAAAAGACACCACACCCAAAGTCACTGTGTCATCCGCAAACGACAAAAGAAACCATGTAAGCTTGCGTTGGTATCTTTGCGGTAAGATGATTTCCTATGAAATATCTCCAGAGTGAGGAGTTAAAAAGAGCTTCCTATCTAAATAAGGTATGTAAAATTTTGAATCCACTTAAATATTTTGGGAAGCTTACGGTTTACCTATCCTCGATTTTAGGTTAGCGGGAGAATGATCTCTTTAAGGTTTTCACAACATCTGAAAAAGGCACAGTAACCCTTGAGATTAACTGCGCCTTATTCAAGACCGAATATTATTCCACTTTAAATTGCCCCATCATACCTGCATCTTCATGCTCAAGGATATGACAGTGGTACATGAAGATACCAGTATACTTGAAAGTAGCAATCGCCCTGACCTTCTCCCCTGGATACACTAGGATAGTGTCCTTCCAGCCGGATTCATTTGCTGGAGGCTGTTTGCCGTCACGGTCAAGAATTTGGAATTGAATTCCATGAGCATGGAATGGATGGGCCATTCCCCCCATCATCCCAGTACTTTCATTGGAGATTTCCCAGATTTCTGTAGTATTTAAGGTCAAATATTCATCCATCCGGTCCATATCCATTTGTTTGCCATTTATATTGACATTGCTTCCCATTCCTTGGAAAATAAATTTTCTAGTTTTTACTGCCTTTGATGAATCTATTCTTTCAATTTTTGAGAGTTGGTTTGGTATATTAAAGTCTTCTTGTTTTTTACCAGTTACCATAAATTTCATAAATTCAGTACCTTGATTTGTTAATTCGACCGAATCACCATCTTTAAACATAGAGAAATCCACTATGATTTCGGCTCTTTCCCCTGGGCTGAGCACTAGTTTTGTCATCTCGACAGGCTGTTCAAGTAACCCCCCATCGCTAGCTACTTGATAGAAGTTTTGGTTATTGCTAAAAAGCAATTCATAAATCCTGGCATTTGATCCGTTCAGCAAACGAAAGCGCATTTTGCCTCTTGGTACCTTAAGATAAGGGTTAACAGCTCCGTTAACAAGAATTGTTCCTCCCTGAAGGCCCATCATGACGTCATGCATGCCCAGTCTATATTCAAACCTTCCATTTGCGTCCAACTTCTTATCCTGGATCACAAGCGGAATGTCGTTGACGCCATACTCATTTGGGAGGTTCAGGTTATCTGAAACATCATCATCTACATAAAACAAACCAGCGAGTCCTTTATAAACTTGCTCTCCAGTTTTATGAAGCAAGTGCGGATGAAACCATAATGTTGAAGCAGGCTGTGTAATCGTAAACTTTGGATTCCAGGTTTCCCCTGGCATAATCCGGGAGTGAGGGCCGCCATCATTTTCTCCGTCTACTTCAAGGCCGTGCCAGTGGACTGTTGTTTCTTCATTCAGGTTGTTTTCGACTTTTATCGAAACCTCATCACCCTTTCTGACTCTAATGACAGGGCCAAGGTAATTTCCATTGTAGCCATAAGTGTCTGTCTCTTTCCCTTCAATAAACTCCGTTTTTCCCATGCCAGCAGATAGTTGGAACTCAGCTCTGCGGGGGACGGAACTGGTATTCTTAAGCAGCGGGGGAATAGGTAAAGGAGTGCCCCCGCTGAATACAACTCCACTACTATCATTTCCATTCATCATTCCATTGTTATTAAAAATTTTGTTTACTCCAACAGGAACAAGAGAAATAGCTGCTAATCCTGCAGCTCCCTTTAAGGAATAAGAGAGAAACTTTCTTCTATTGTATCTATCCATTAAAGCTGTACCTCCTTATCAAATTCCACTGAACTTTAAATCGGTGGGGGGGTATTTTGTATTTTAATATGAATATATGCAAAAAGTATGTAGAATTATTTACTATGTATTCTGATAATTGATCACTCCGGTTTTTCGAAGGGTTACTGGGGTGAACTGCTTTGTTGTTTTCCACATATTTTCTCCATGATTTGCTTTTATATTTAAGGCATAGAAACAAACATTGCATCTGCTGGCTGCGGACGGATTGGCTGGTTTATCGGCTTGCTGCTGGCCATTTTCCTGAGCTACTTGCTGTTTGTTGAAAAACAAGAAGGGACAGGATCAGCCAATTCGTTCAGATTCCAGTGAAGCGATGGAACAATTGAAAATGAGGCTTGCACAAGGGGAAATCACCTTGGAAGAGTACCAGAAAATGAAGGAAACACTATTAAAATAATCGCTTTACCTCCATACTTTCTACATCTTTCTGGTAGAGAATGAAAGTATAAAGAAATGGAAAGGAGAGAAGGAAATGATGATAGGACCAGGTTACTTTGGAGGCTTTGGGATGGGAGGTGGATCACTGATGATGCTAGTTGTGTTCCTGGCAATCGGTTATCTGTTATATCTTGCATTCAACCAGAACAGAGGAAACAGCCAAACGCTTCCCCGTCAGTCGTGGAGCAGTGAAGCACTTGAGCTCGCCAAGGGCAGATTGGCCCGGGGTGAAATCACTATCGAGGAATTCGAAGAAATTAAAACAAACTTACTATAAAAAACGTTAAATAAGGAGTGTTTTTACAATGATGAAAAAGACAATCATTACGGAGCATTGGCAGCTGCCCTGATCGCGACGGGAGGCACAGGGCTTTATATGGCATCAGCGAAGAAAAACCCTGCAGGGCCTTTCGATTATATGAAGCAGCAAGGAATTAATTTTAGCAATATGTCCAGCATCATGGGTGAGGGCAACTTTGAAGACATGCAGAAGTTCATGGGAGAACAGGGTGTCGACCTTGACGAAATGAACCAGATGATGGAATCCGGGAATTTTGAGGATATGCAAAAATTCATGGATGAGCAGAATATCAACTTTGGCCAGATGAGCATATATGCAGGAAATGCACCCGGATTTGAGCAATCAGGATCTCGTGGAAATGTATAAAGGCATCATGGGACAGGGGGAGCGGCCAATAGCCGGAACTTCCAGGGCATGGGAACTACAGGACTATAAACATACAAGCCGGTCTGACCCGGCCTCCAATTAAAAATTTGAGGGAGGAATTGAACAATGTTTGCTCTATTGATCCTGGCAATCGGTTTTTACCTGTACAAGACAGGCGATTTGCAAAAATTCTTTGGAAAAACGGATTCGCAGAATACAGGAGATGAACAAGCAAGAAAGATCATTGATCTAAGGTATGCTGCCGGAAAAATTTCTGAAGAAGAATATGTTATACAGAAAAACTGTATTTAATAATAGTAGGAATGAGTAGATGAAAATGATGGGCGGACTTATGGGTGCTTTTGTAAATGGTTATGGGTTCAATGGTCCTTCCGGCTACAGCCAGTTTGGAATAATACCATATTTCAATTTCCCGACACTGACCTTCCTTGCTGTGATTGCGGTTGGAGTCTGCCTTTTTTTCAAAAACCGGACAGCCACCAATCCAAATCCGGGGAATACCCAGGCAATTGAAGCGGAAGAAATGGCAAAGCTGAGATACGCCAGAGGGGAAATCACCTTTGAGGAATTCCAGCAAATATTGAGAACTACCCGATCCTGATAGAGACGATATGAAGCGATAAACCTTGTATTAACGGCCATAATATTTGTAATATTTCAAGAAGTAGAATGATTGTCAGAAAGAATGTATTCTCCTGATAAATAGTCTTTCAAAATAAGAAACGGTTCAAGTCAGAACCGTTTTTTGTATGGTGAGTTTTATTCTGGCTTGTTACCTCCGCTGTCATCTGGTGTAAAGGGTGGATTGAATCCTTCATAATTTAAAAGATTGATCATTCCTACAGAAGCATGGTGAAGGTCATGGCAGTGAAACAGCCAGTTACCGGGATTGTCGGCTTCAAATGCAACTACATATTCATCACCCGGTTTAAGGTTGATTGGATCCTTGATAATCGGCAAACCCTCCACTGGTTTTTCATTTTTGCTTAATACCTGGAAAAAGTGGCCGTGCAGGTATATTGGATGGTCATCCATCATTGAGTTGTTGACTAGTTTGACCAGTACTTTATCGCCTTTTTTCACGTTGATGTTGTCAGTACTAGGGAATGTTTTGCCGTTGAGGGTAAAAACCATTCCCTCATTGTTCATCTCGGTGTTCAAATCCTTGGTGTACTCAAGGTGGTACTTCTGGTCAAGTGTGAACTTGCTTTTTGCTTCGGTTCTGTAACACCGGAAGATTTCCTGCTGGTCTGATTTGTCTACTGTCTCTTCCTTGCCTTCATATTGAATGGCCAGCTTCATGCCGGATGTTCCGTCCGAATTTCCATGTCTTTCAAGATACCTGGTTCCCGGGTTATTCGCAGTAAACTCCGAATCATATCGTTCACCTGGGGCAATCGATACAAGCAGGTCCTTGATATCCTGTGGATCATTCAACTCCTGGCCATCGATGGCCGCAACCTTGAATTCATGACCGTGAAGGTGGATTTTATGTGATATGAAGCGGATGCGCATTTTTTCTCCCTCTTTGACAATAAGAGGTTTGATGCTGCCGCCGCTCTTGCCATTAATGGTGAAGATATCATAGTTGCTCATATCATACCCTATGCCAGAGGATTCTTCAGTGGGACGGTCATCACTTTCTGAATTTCCTCACCCATTCCTTCCATATTCTTATGGTCCATTCCGCCCATTTCTGATTCCGTTTCAGAAGGCTCATTCATCAAGTATGATTGTGCCTGTCGTAGTACTTCTTTTTTGGCTCGACGATGAAAGATCCATATAGCCCCTTGTCGAGCTGGTTTACACCTTCCTGATGGGTAATGGTACATATACGTCCCAGGAACAGAGGCTTTGAATTCGTAGGTGAATAATTCGCCAGGCTGTACAGCATTCTGGGTCACACTGGGGATGTGATCAGACTTGGTTTGCATCAGGAGGTGTTTTCGGATTTATTGCTCTGGGCAATTCCTATCTTAATTCTTAGTGCGAGGTTATATTATATTATGTTCAAATTGGAATACTATTTGGACAAATCCGGTAATAACCATTGCGATTTGGGAAGGTGGCATCACCATATAAACTTTTGAATTATGTACAAACCAAAATGAATCAAAACTTAAGCTAACCAAGTTTAGGCCTTTATTATTTTTATAATACTAAAACAAGCTCTGAGAGTACAAACAAGAATATCCAGAATACAGTAACGAAACTAAAACCAAATGGTTAGTGTGATTTATGACACAGAAAAAGTGGTTGATGGCAATCGTCTTAAAAAACTTCTTAAAAAGGAATTCTACGATTAACTTAATACCCATACGGGAATAGTTGAGTAGATCATGAAAGGAGTGTAGTTTATGATGAATGGTGGCGGAACCGGTAGTGGGATGGGGACAGGATTTTTTGGTCCCGGAATAATGGGAATACTGCTGGTTATTATAGTCATTGCGGTTATTGCTGTGGCCATGGTGCTTTTTAAGAACAAGTCAAATCATAATACAGCCAACACTGACGGCAATAACTCACTGGGGACATTGAAAGAAAGACTTGCGAAAGGAGAAATTTCAGAAGAAGAGTACGATCGTTTAAAACAAAAATTAGAGCAGTAACAGATTTCTTGGATGGTGCGTCTTAGGAGCCTCTCCTCATCGTCTCACACCTGGAGGCTACCCTCTGAACGAGAAGCACCAAGCACGGAAAAATACTGTCTTAAGCGGCACGGGGCCACTGAAAATCTGCCGATTTTTTAGATTTTCTTGAGAACCTAAATGAAAAAAGCCGGTCAAATTCCATATTTTTTGGAATTAGATCGGCTTTTTTGTTATTTTTTTGTCCTCTTTTGCTCTATTGTTGCCCTGTCAGTTTTAGAATTCTTTTTAAATTGACTGTGAAAATGGCCATGGCACCTTGCATCTCCATGCCCAATAGACCCGAGGATTTGGCTACATCATACCCGTGTCTGTGTTTTAACTCGCTATTTTTTGCCTCTATTTTATATCGTTGCTTGGATTTCTCCTTAAAGTAATCACTTTCCTGAAACTTCGCCTGCTCTGAGTGTTCGGTTGACTTTATTGAAACGGAATACGTCTTGCTTTTCGCTCCTTCTTTATAACAGCCATCGCTAAATGGGCAACGCTTGCACTTTTCAGTATCAAAATAATAGGTATCCACCTGATTCTTACCGTTTTTGCCAGTGTTTTTCTTTCCGGTCCGTGCCTTCCTGATTGCGAGGTGTCCTGCTTTACAAACATACATCCCAGCGTCTTTATTGAATTCGAATTCATCTTCCTTACTGCGGGCGCCTTGGGTAATATTCGGATTCAATTTTGCGACCAAGTTGATTTTGTTTGTATTACTGTAGATAATATTCTCTTTTTCTGAATACGCTGCATCGCCAATTACTGCCTCAACTTGGATGCCTGCTTTTTCGCTTTTCTCAATCAGGTTTTGAAGCTGTTTGCCATCACTTTTTTCACCCGTAGTAAGGACAGCTGCCGTAATGATTCGTTCCTCGCTCATCGCCAAGTGTGTCTTGTATCCAAAGAAAGAAGAATCTGCGGTCTTGTGGCCAACTTTTGCATCCTGATCCTTTGAACACTTGAGCTGTTCAACATCATCTGCGACCGTTTCTTTCAATAGGTTCAGCTGTTCTTTCACAGCCGGGTATTGGATGAGTGTCTCTTCCTTTTCAATCACTTCAATGAGCTTCTGCGAATACGCAATCTCATCCTCCAAAACATCATTCTTTGTCTTGGGAGGGAATTTGGATTTCATGGATTCATCGATTTTGTAGATTGCCTTCCTCAACTTCTTGGAACGCTCCATAAGGACTTCCTTCGGTTTCATCTGATTATAACGGGCTTTTGTATAAGTGGCATCGACAATAATGGACTTACTTTTGATAATCTCTTTTTCTAAAGCAATCTCCACCGTTTTATTAATAAGTAAATCCAGGAGGTTAATATCCTTTAACCTCAATTTACGGAATTTGGTCAGGGAGCTCGGGTCAATAACTTCCTCTTCTGGAGTCATATCCAGAAAATATTTGAAAGACATATCGTATTTGGAACGCTCAACAATATCCACGTCCGAAAGGTCATGGATGGTTTTTAATAAAAGGTATTTGAACATGCGAATGGGGTCGATTGCGTTCCGACCATTATCAAAGCAATACTTATCCTTGAGCTCTTCGTAAACAAAGGTAAAGTCGACCAAATCATTAATCTGGCGTAACATATTATCCTTTGGCACGATAAGATCATAGAGCCCCATATAAGAACTTAGCTTAATCGATTGTTGCATTGGCATCATTGGAACCACCCATTTCGAATAGATTACTTTTATTATAAAATAAAAACCGCTCAAATCCCTTAAAAAAGTCAGGGATTTGAACGGTTTATAGTTTCTAAAATATAGGTTTAGTAGCACTAGGTTGATTGGAACGGAAGGTGCGTAGACTCCTGCGGGATCAGCGGGACAGGTGAGACCCCGCAGGCGCTTTAGCGCTGAGGAGGCTCACCGCACGCCCCGCGGAAAGCGAAGCAACCTGGAGTGGAAATCAACCGGCCAATTTAACAAAGGCTATCCTTTAGGGACTTTTTCAGTGGCCTCAAGCGGCACGAGCCGCTTTTTTTATTTTTAATCTTTACCAATACTCATCAGTGGAAAATTCCTCAGTCTCAACAAAATCTCCATACCTTTTATTTATAATGATATTTAATTTACAGTAGGAGGGGACGGCATGTTGTATAACAAAGAAATAGTAAATCGACTTAAGAGAATTGAGGGCCAAATCAGGGGGATTAATAAAATGATGGAAGCAGAAAAAGCATATGCTGATGTTGTGAACCAATTGTCCTCTATTCGAAGTTCCACAGGTAGAGCAATAGCCTATATTGTCGCAAACGATCTCCAAAATTCTCTCACAAATGACAAAAAATCCATAAAAGAAGACTATAGTGCAGTAGATGAGGCTGTAAATATGTTAGTAAAAAGTTCATAGATTTCTGCACAATTGGAAATCAATGAGTGAAATGATAGACTTACACTCCTTTTGTCAGGGGTATATTCTGCTTAGATAAAGACGACATTAGTACAAATTTCTCATTCATAATTTTTGCGTAATTATTTGGTATTGTTTGATCAAAAACATGGAGGTGGAGCTACATGTTGAATCGCCGGAAGTTTTTGGGGAAGTCTCTAAAAGGGACAGCAGGGATTTTGGCCCTTTCCTTCATGCCAGCAGGTTTAAGTGCCTGCAGTAAAGAGGAAAGCAATATTGACACCAGTTCTATGGCAATTATTGGTCCTTTAAACGAATTGGAGAAAGGACCCTTTCCAAAGAAAGTTTCTTATAAAGTAACAGTCCAGGATGGGTGGACAGAACAAAATCTGGAGGGTTTTGTTTATTTGAACAAAACGAAGGAAAATGAATTTTTAATTATGTCTCCAGTATGTACTCATCTAGGTTGCATCGCAGGTGAAGCGGAAGAAAGTAAAGTAACGGAAGGAATTGAATTCTATTGTCCTTGTCATGGAGGAGAATACGACGAATATGGAATTAATATTGGAGGACCACCGCCAAGGCCGTTGGACGTTTTTGAAGGATTTGTTAAGGATAACGAAGTTTATATTCCAATATTAAGTCCGACTAAAAGAACAAAATAAAATTTTTTTATTAACGGGTATACTTCATAGGTGCAAACAAGTAAAACACATGGCAAATCGCACGGATTTTCACATTGGAATTCACCGTGCGGTTTTTCTTGTTATATCAATGTTTATTGTAATTTTATTTAAAAACCACACATCAATTCACAGGTCATTTCTCATTGACGGAAATAATTATTGGAGGGTGTGTGATTTTGTGGTGATTTGGTAAGTGGATTGTATGTTATTATGAAGGTGTTTGGATATTTATGTTAAAATTGAAATAAGGCTATAGAAGACTTTGTGAAACAATGTATTTAAAGTAAAGAAGCAGGTTGGTGCAAGAGTGATTTGACTGCAAATAGGGGGATTTCATGAAAAAGATAACTATATCTATTCTCATTTTTTTTATCTTGTCAGGATGCAATAGAGGTTATGATTCACTGGAAGAAGCAGTACAAAGTGAATGGAAAACCCCAATAGAAGTTGTGAATCAAGATGAAGAAAGGCAATTAGTATATTA
>NZ_JBIQOE010000291.1:0-22839 GCF_047739415.1 Mesobacillus sp.
GCCTCGTTCAGCCCCGACAAGCGCTGGAGGGCCGACCGGTGAAGTCGTTCTTTGACTTCATTGTGCGGACCGAAGCGTCTCGAGGGGCTAGGCGCTGGAGCTGGATTAAGAAGACTTCATGAAGTTATCCACAACTCAAAAATTTTATAGTTTCCTTAACTATAAAAAAAGATTGCGAAGTCGCAACCTTATTAGGTTATTTTAGATGGTAATTACAGGTCCAGTAAATATTTGGCGTACTTGGACATCCTGTCTTGTGTCCATTTTGGTGCTGAGACCATCTTGATATCTATATGCTCGAGGTTACCCATCTGTCCAGCCAGGTGTTCACGGGCGGAGAGGGCAATATAATCAGCAAGCATGCAATCTTCATTCCTTGTAGTCATAACGATTTCGACATCTTTATCATCCTTGACACAGACTTCATAAACGAGACCAAGGTTCACAATATCGACTCCAAGCATTGGCTCTTCTATTTCTTCAAGCATTTTATAAATTTCTTTTTTATCCATATTGAGTACCTCCTCCCATATTAGTCAGGTCAATTATCTTGCTTACTTATATCATAAGAGATGCCGTGAAAATATTGGAGTGACGCAGTTCACATTTCATATTTTTGTCATTATTAGAAGGATAATTTGTGTCAGTTTACTCCAGAGGGTTTAATTCCCCTGAAAAAAGCAGGCTGCTTGTCATTATACAGCCTGCTTTACATTCAACCTATTACCCTTTCCTTTTTCTGCTGTTTTTGTAAATATAACAGTGTTTCTTTATCTGTCGTTGTAGGAAGTTCATACATTGACTGATACTCTTCAGGTCCTTTACCAGTGATAAGGATCCACTCCCCTCTCCGGGCGTTTTCCCATGCCTCTCTGATCGCCAAGGTCCTGTCTGTAATGACTCTTCCTTTGTTCATGCCAAATCGTTCGTTCAGTTCCTTTAATTCATTGGCCATCTCTTCTTCGGATATTCCGTTCAGGTCATCGAAGGTCAAGGTGAATTCATCACTCATTGCGGCCGACGCTTTGACCATATGCTCTCTTTTTGACTTGTCCCGTTCTCCACGGAAGCCAAAGATATGTTTTACCTTAACTGCCTCATGTTCTTGTGCTGCTTGCAGACAGTATTCAATCGCATCCTTAGTATGTGCATAATCGACGATGAAAGTAGCGCCTTCTGGATGAGAGATCATCTCGAACCTTCCAGGCACGCCTGGGAAAGATTTTAGCGCCTCAGTAATCACATCAGGACTGATTCCGATTTTTACGGCTGTCAAGAAGGCCATTGCAGCATTATAAACATTGTGTAGACCAGGGGATGGAAAAGTCAATGGGTATGTGATTCCTCCCATTTGGATGTCAAACCTGCTTTCTCCATTCAATTTAATGTCCTCAATTTTCAAATCGTGGATGTCATCATAACCAATTGAATATACCGGAATTTCTTTAGCTTTTAAAATACTGGCCAGCCTGTCACCCCACTCTCCCAACCTGCTGACAACAGCCGAACCCTCTTTTTTCATGTAATTATACATCAATGTTTTTGCCTCGAAGTAATCTTCAATTGTCGGATGGTAATCGAGGTGGTCATGGGATAAATTCGTGAACAACCCATAATCCAACTCAAGACCCTCAATTCTGTATTGCTTCAGGGCATGTGATGAAACCTCAAGAACAACAAATTCATCATTGCTTTTTGAAATCAATTCCTGAATTTGCAAAGCATCCGGGGTAGTATTGGAAGGCTTGTACACTTCATTATTTATAATATAAGACACAGTCCCCAGCAGAGAGCAGCTTTTGCCCGCATGCTCTAGGATGTGCTTTAAAATGTAAGAAACGGTCGTTTTCCCATTTGTACCTGTTATGCCAATCACCGTATGCTTCCTCGACGGGTGTTGATAAAATGCGCTCGCTGCCCTTCCCAGAGCCAGTCTGCTGTCGAATACTTGAATATAAGGGACAGAAAGTTCAAGTTCATTTTCACCTATGACCGCTGCAGCACCATTGTCTATCGCTTCATTAATAAACTTGTGGCCATCTATCTGGAAGCCTGTTATCGCAACAAATAAATCTCCTGGCTTCACTTTACGTGAATCCATCTGGATTCCATGCAAATCAGGGTCTGCATCATTCATGTATTTTTTTAAACTGCCGCCGAGTTCTTCAAGCATCTTGGTTAATCTCATTTCCAAAACTCCCTTTTTAACATGCCTATTAATTCCACATCCGGAATTAGAAATGTATATAATATGTCTCTTTTTATATTCCCCCAAATTTCTAAACTATGCCTCGTAAATGATACAAGATTTTCTTTTAAAAAAAATGAGTAAAAGGAAATAGAAAAAAAGACCGGCAATTTAGCCAGTCTTTTACTATTCTTTCTTGTCTCACTTTGAAAACTGAGACAAGTATTTAAAATTCAGCCTGCTATGCTGCTGAAGAATAAATGCGGAGGTAGTTGATTCTTTTTTCCGAAGTGTATTCAGAGCTTTGACCATTTCCTCAGCTGTACCTATTCCTATACCATGTCCATAATATAAACCATTTCCAAGGACTACTGCATTTTCTCCTCTCCAAATTGGTTTATCAAAATCCGGATTCATGAAATAAACCACATCGCCAGGGATAAACTCATTCCCTTCTAACGTAATGATGGCCAAATCAGGGTCATAATTCCAATTCCACACGAGCAACCCCCTGAATAAATAGTTGAAATCCGACAACCTTATTGAATCCAGAACAGCTTTATAGAAAATGATCACCATTGCTGTTGAGCATTCGAAAGCGTATTCCTGCCCCTTTTCAAAAATATCATTGATTGCGTCAGAAGGCTGGACATTCGGATTCAACAAATAGCCCCTCGGTCCTTTTGTCCAGTAAACTGGATTGAATCTTGAGTATTTGAAGGAGGTAAAGGCTACTGAAGCATCCTTAAGCTTGAGTGCCGCTTCAACGATATTCTCTCTAAGATTTATTTCAAAAAGTAGCTGAAAGGTTGTGTCATACTCAAACATCGTCAGGCTATTGTCTAGTTGATCGTATAGTTCCTTCTGTTTCCCAGACAGATTCTGCAGCATCTGGCCGCTTGCCGAATCTGGAAACCGGATGATTATCATCACACTCCCCCTCCATATTCCGCTAGTTAAACATACATTCTAACTATATGAAGGTGAATGGCCGAAAAGACATTGGACAAGATCTTGAAAAAATAAAGGTTTCAATCTTATTTTACTTGTCTGAAAGGAACCTGTATCGTGCATTTACCCATATTCGATCTTTGTTTGTTTCAATTACTTATAAAAGGGTATTTTTATTATAATCACAGCGATAAGGAGGCTTTTATCATGACAGAAGAAAATAAAAATAATAACGACGGTTCAGTTGAACAGGAAAAGAAAAAGGCACACAACAAGGATATTGAGCCTCAAAGGGATCCGGTAAAACCTCAGGAAGAGTCGAATAGCAATAAATAAGTCATGTCCAGAATAAATAGTGAAAGATCCAGCCTTTTTAAAATCAAAGAGAGGTGAGTATCGTGGTAAAAGAAAATAAAAAGAACATACCAATTGATAATACTCAAAACATGGACAATCCTGAGCAATATGAAACCAGGACGAAAAGTCTTCATGACAAATTCAAAAGTGAATTGACTGTAGATCCGATTCCGATGGAGGACCTTAACCAGGAAAAACATGAAGAAAAGGATGGCCATCACTCAAAGGATTCATCCTCAAGTGAAAAGAAGTACAATGTAGATATTGACAATGAATTATAATAACCGCCCTGGGAATTCCAGGGCTTTTTTGGTTTATGAAGCCTCAGATAGAGAATATTAAAAACAAGTACAAAAAAGGAGGCATTTATATGGATAGTCAAAGATTAAAAGAAAAAATCACTCAAGTTCTCGGTGAATCAAAGGTTGGCACGCTTGCGACAGTAGTCGGTAATAAGCCGCATTCCCGCTATATGACCTTTTTCAATGACGAGTTGACATTATACACACCGACAAGCAAAGAGACGTATAAAGCGGAAGAAATTGAAAGGAACCCATATGTTCATATCCTTCTTGGATATGAAGGAGAAGGAATGGGTGATGCCTATATCGAAGTCCAGGGAAAAGCTTCGATCCGTGAAGATCAGTCCCTTAAGGATAAATTCTGGAATGAGAAGATGGAGAAATGGATTGAGAGCCCTGATGATCCTGATTTCATTATTCTTGAAATAAAACCAGAAACCATTCGGTTGATGAACGATAAAGGAGAACCAGAAACAATGAATTTATAATTACTGACAGGAGATGGAACTCATCCATCTCCTTCTCTATTGAATATTTGTCAAACTTTTGTTGAATTTATATCCTAAATACGTATTGATATAAATATATTAATATCGTAATCTAATGGTAGATAATACTTGTGAATATTTTCACAAATTATCTCGTTAAAACTACCATGAAATAATTTATTTTTTTACTATGACATGTGAATTTCTTCACAATAAACAACCAGAAAGAAGGAATTACGATGCAAACCCCAAAAGTAGTCATTTTAGGCGCTGGATATGGCGGGCTCATAACTAGCCGACAGC
Organism: Mesobacillus sp.; assembly: GCF_047739415.1. Taxonomy (GTDB): domain Bacteria; phylum Bacillota; class Bacilli; order Bacillales; family Cytobacillaceae; genus Mesobacillus. Next base: position 4,590 of record NZ_JBIQOE010000291.1, read on the forward strand.
TAGAAAAAACTTTACAGAACGGTGAAGCTCAAGTTACTTTGATCAATAAACATGATTATCACTATATTTCTACCCAACTTCATAAGACAGGTGCTGGCACTGCCTCTGACGAAAAAATCACCTTACATATACCTGACCTTCTAAAGGCAGATAAAATACAATTCAAAAAAGGAACAGTACAAGGTGTAGACTTCACTTCAAAGAAAGTCCAGCTCGAGTCTGGCGAATTTATCGAATATGATTACCTTATGATTGGCCTTGGTTTTGATGTGAGTACGTTCGGTATTCCTGGAGTTGAAGAAAATGCTTTTAAAATCAAAAGTTTCAGGAGTACGAAGGCCATATACAATCATATGCTCAGGCAGTTCGCAGCGTATACTGAGGACCTTGACCCTTCCAGACTGACTTTTGCTGTTGCCGGAGCGGGCTTTACCGGAATAGAAATGATTGGCGAACTTATAGAAGCAATGCCAAAGCTTTGTCTCAAATATAATATACCTGTGTCAGAGACAAGAATTATCAATATAGAAGCGTCTGCCTCCGTTCTGCCAGGATTTGATAAAGAGGCTATAGATTTTACAGAAAGCTATTTTAAAAAGAATGGTGTAGAGCTTATGACCTCTACGAAGATACTTGAATGTTCTCCGACTTCCATTACATTGGACAACGGCGAAGAACTTCCTTCAAGGACATTGATTTGGTCGGGAGGTGTCCGGGGCAATACCCTCCTTGAAAAACTGGATTTGCCTATTTCAAAGGGCCGCATCATCATTGATCAGTTTTTGCGGGTAAAAGGAATGGAAAATGTTTTTTGTATCGGAGACGCTGCGTTATTCATGAAAGAGGATGGAAACCCACTACCTCCGACTGCACAGGTGGCCATTCAACAAGCAGAGGTTTGCGGACCAAATTTAATCGCCAGCTTGAGAGGTGAACAACTCAAAGCATTCGAATACCACCACAAAGGTACAGTCGCTTCAATCGGTAACAAAGCAGCTGTCGGAAAAGTCTTCGGTTTGAAGATCAGCGGTTTATTCGCTGCCTTAATGAAGCAGGTGATTGAAGCTCGCTACCTTTTCGTTCTCGGAGGACCGGGACTGGTCATCAAGCAATTCCTAAAGGTTGGAAAGCCATATTCAAAGTTGGCTATTTCCAAACAAAAGTGATCATTCAGCTATGTTTTCACCTTGAATGTTATTAACCTTAAAAAGCATCGGAGCCTCATGGCTCCGATGCTTAATTTTGTGACGCAGTCAACGCATCTTCCGGAGGACGCTTCCCGCGTTTCAAGTCATTTATTGTCAGGCCGAATCGCATTTCCAGGTGCGGATAATCCTTAAAGCGATTCCAGTCTCCTCCCCATGTAAAGCCAAGCTCCTTTGCAATGCCTACTACCTCCATCCAATCTGATTTTCCATTGCCATTTCCGTCATAATTAGTGTCCCATAGGGCTTTTCCTTGTTTATTCAATAACGCGAAGTCGATTGCCAATCCAAAATTATGGTAAGACTCCCCGGCTTTAGCATGTGTGACTATTTGGCCTTCTTTTGATCTTCCCTTTTCATATAACTGGCTCTGTTCTTCAAAACTCCGAAAACCATCAGTCACCAAGACCCTTATGCCTCTCTCTGCTGCCTTTTGGACCAGCACATCCTTATTCTCCAGGACAACTGGATGCAGGTCCTGCGGCAAAGGAACATCTTCATTAATTTCAGGCTTGGTGAGGAATTGATAATATAAAAGGAGCGCAACCAAAATCAGCAAAAAAGTGATGGATGCGTTCCCAAAAAATTTCTTTTTCACGTTAAAATTCCTTTCAGCTATTCTTTTAATCTATTATATAACGAATTTCCTCCATTCTTGGTTTCATGGTAATTTTTACGACTAAAAAAACCTGGCAGTAGATTTTGCCAGGCAATCATTCTTTTTCAAAGGCAATCTTCAAAATTACAGCGACTCTATTCAAACCTATATTTTTCTAAAATGCGATCAGCGATCAGTTTGTATCCTTTATCATTTAAATGAAGCGAATCACTAAAATACTGTTGCTTATCTTTTCCTTTAAACAGGTCATTGGTTGGGATGTAAATGACCTGTCTCCTATTTTTAGCAGCTTTTATTATTTCTTTATTCCAATCGTTAATTACCGCTTCGATTGCTGCGCTGTCAGGGTAGGGATTATAGAGTCCCAGCAGGAGGATCGGCGCTTTCTCGTTTTTATCACTCAAAATATTGAGGATCGCATCCAAGTTCTGCAAATACTCTGCCTGCCCTTTCTCTATTTTCCCATGCTTCAGATTTTCTAAATTCCTGCCATTGCTATTGATCAAATCATTGGTACCGATAAAAAGGATAAAATAGTCTGCTTCATCAAGCTTCCCTCTAATACTGACATCAGAGAGCTGTGTAAGGATACCAGAAGATTCGAGACCATAAATAGCTTCATTATCAAAGTTGTACTCCTTTTTGGTTTGGTTATTCAATTTGGTTTGCAGTGTATCAATATAGCCCGAGCCCTTCTTATCACCATAACCATAGGTGAGGGAATCTCCGAATGCTATTACCAGCCTGTTCCCTTCCCCTTTTTGAGGGTTGAACATACTGAATGCAGCCAGTAAGACGAAAATAATTATTAGAAGAGATGAAATTAGTAGTGTTTTTTTCTTCATGATGTGCCCCTTCTCTCATTCTTTTTGGTTTTTTACCCTTTATATATGGACCATGAAACATGAAGAATCCTTCATGAAATTTCCTATTGCTAATGCTTGTTCAACGTGTTATATTTATCAAGCGATGAGCTGAATTGTGTAAGCCGACAGACACTCCTTTATGGAAATGCACGATGTGGCGTGCAGTCAGTCGCCTCAATACGCAGAAAAGACGCCTTTTGGGCGTCTTTTCTTATTTTCCAGGATATGTTTATTTCTTCTTGTAACCGTCACGGTACGTACCTGACGGAGTATCGAAACCGTCACGGTCTAAGTCAGATGAGTTCTTGAGTGAATTGCGATCACGATCGCGGTCAAGATCTGCATCATTTACAACACGATCGTCGTCAGCTTCAAGATGCGCTTCCTCACGCTTTACACTTTCGACGACTTGTTCAGTATCTGTCACTTCCCGCTTACCGATCACAAGCTCTTCAGAAACAACCGGTTTCTTACTGACCTCTACTTTCTCTTCCATAATCGGTACACGAATAGTTTCATCGTCATCAATCGTAGCATCCGTACCAGAAGCAGCCTCATTCACTTCACGTTTTTCAATGTAAACTTCCTCACGTGTGACTGGGATGTTTACCTTTTGCTGCTCTTCGACTACTTCCTTGTGAACTTCTACTTCACCTGCCTCGACTCTTTCCTTTGATACATCCAATTGTTCTTCCCTTAACTTCAGCGTTTGTTCTTCATTGCTGTAACGATTCCTGTCAAGGTTGTTTCGGTCATAGTTGTCTGTTTCGTAGTTTCCTTGTACACCAGCTCCTGTTACTGATGTATCAGTAACATAGCCTGTTTCTTCTACATCAAGTCCAGATCCAGTCGTTTCAGCTAAAAGAATGATACGTCCATTTCGGACATCCTCTTCATATTCTCTTGCAGCATCATCTGTCAAGCCTACACCAACCAGACGATCGGAAATGGAAGGCTCATTGCCACCCAAATTTCTGTCTGCGTCAAATGCTGTCATCAAGCTTTGCCAGAAACCGCCTTCCCTATGGTCGTCGGTATCAGTTCCGATATTTTCAGTCGTTACACCTGTTCTGCTTTCAAGTGCAGTGGTAACATCATTTGTATCACCGATGATTGAGAAATCCTGAACGGCATAGCCGTTGTTTTTATATTCTTCAATTGCTTCAATTAGTTCTGTTTGATTATCATATACTCCAACTACTTTTTTAGCCATTTTAAATTCCTCCATTTCATTTTATGATTCATCCGGTTGCCCCGGTAGTGTATTCTTACCCGGCATGGACATATATTCAAACTATCTAGGACTTGCCAATATTAGCCACGTTCTTTGTAGACCAAAAGAAAAAGCCGGCATCATCAGTCCGGCTTTTCGTCTTCGCCCATTTTTATAACCTCTAAATAGGCAATATGATATTCGTCAATTTCAATAATCTTGAAAAGATAATCTTGTTCTTCTATTTCATCACCAATTTTGGCATCGATGTTCTTCGTCATGAACCATCCGCCTATAGTATCTACTTCTTCTTCTGATATATGGATACCCAACAGGTCATTCACTTCATCTATCAATACTCTTGAGCTGAATAGATAGTGGTTTTCTTTTACTTTTCTTATTTCAGCAATTTCGTCCACATCAAACTCATCACGGATGTCTCCGACAATCTCCTCAAGAATGTCCTCGACAGTCACTAGTCCGGATGTTCCGCCATATTCATCAATCAAGATGGCCATATGGATGCGCTCTTTCTGCATTTTGACGAGCAAATCATGAATTGGAATGGTTTCAATTACTCTGATAACAGGCTTGATAAAGGATGACAGGATCGATTCTTTTTGAAGGTCCTTACGTGTCAATTTAGCAGTGAGGATCTCCTTGATATTGATCATCCCTACTATATTGTCCTTCTCGCCATCTATCACTGGATATCGTGTGTATTTTTCTTTTTGGATCACATCCATAATTGTCTCGATATCATCTGAAATATCAACGGTGACAATTTCAGTCCGGGGCACCATGATTTCTTTGGCTATTCGCTCATCAAACTCAAAAATATTATTAACATAATTCAGTTCATTTTGATTGATTTCACCACTTTCATAGCTCTCCGACAACAGAATGCGGAGCTCTTCCTCAGAATGGGCAATTTCATGCTCAGATGCGGATTTTAAACCAAACAGCCCGATAAGAAGCCTGGCAGAACCGTTCAAGACCCATATGAATGGGTACATAATCTTATAGAACCAGATTATTGGCTTGGAAAAAGCAAGAGTGATTGCTTCCGCTTTTTGGATTGCGACCGTTTTTGGAGCCAGTTCCCCAACTACTACATGTAAAAAAGTGATCGAAGCAAAGGCGATTCCGAACGATAAAATACTGGATAATGACGAATTAAGATGAAAGCTTTCAAAAACAGGATGGAGCACCTCTTCAACCGTCGGTTCCCCAATCCAACCCAGTCCGAGAGCTGTAATTGTAATGCCAAGCTGACAGGCCGAAAGATATTCATCGAGATGTGTGACCACGTGCTTTGCGGATTGTGCCCCTTGCCTTCCTTCAGCGATGAGCTGGTCAATTCTTGAACTCCTCACCTTTACGATGGCAAACTCTGTCGCTACGAAAAAACCTGTTAACGCAATTAATAAAACCAGTAATAGCAAATTAGTGATAATCAATGGGCAAGCCCTACAATCGTAAGGCAGTCACCTCCTAGAAGACATTAGTCCACATAAAAACAGAATGATGATCAAAGGAATATTCCTTCAGCACCATGATTTTTTTGTCCATTTTTTAAATTATACCCTTATACTAAACAGCTAACGCATAATAAAGGAAAAACGTGAATCAACCCACACTTATTATTGGTATCTGGACAAGAATATAATAATAAAAGGCTGGTTCAGCAATGTCGTATTGTAAACAGCAAAGGTTACGGGAGCAAAGGAAAAGGCCCTTACCAACATGGTAAAAGCCAAAAATCACATAGAAGACCTTTACCATGACAGCAAAGGTCTTGCAAACAACGTCCTCGTTGCCAATGGAGACTTTAATCCCGTGAATGAGGACTTTATTGTAGCAGCTACTCCCCTTTAAAAAGAGAATATTTAATTACCTGAAATATATATGAAGCTTCTGCAAATAAAAATATACGACTAATTAGTCCTTTTTTCCTTAACTAATTTTGAATATTGCCGAAAATAACAATAATATGAGAACAATAATCAGGAGCTTTCTTATGAAATTATACCCGGGTTTATTATCGTTCTCAAAAAAACAATTCGCCTAGAAGATCAGAGGGAGTGGAAATATTGCTTTTCAAGAAGAAGACGAAAACTGCAAAAAAAGCAGTGAATAAGAAGAAATCAAGCAAAAAAAATTCCAACAGAAATATGAGCCTAAAACTAAAGATTGTATCTTTAAGTATAATCTCAATGCTGCTCCTTGCATTGGCTACAACCGTCTATGCTCAATACACCATCAGGACTAGCAACATTGACTCGATGGAAGCTGAGCTTAATACAATTTCAAGCTTGTTATCGGATCAGGTTTCTGCAGGGAAAGCAAAAACAATCATTGCCAATCCTTCAAAAAACAATCCAGGTGTCACCTCAATGCAGAAACAAATGGACCAAATACTAAAAGAAAACCCTTTAATACATAATCTATATTTGATCACGATGGATGGGGAGAAGTTTGCAATCCCAACAATGAGCTCAGCAATGATGTCCAAGGATATAACATATGGTTCAAATTATTCTGGGGGCAAGGATTTTGATCAGGCAGCGCTAGAAGCTTTTAAAGAAAATAAAAGGACAACTACTGAAATATACCAATCTCAAAATGGCACAAAAATGACCGGCTTTGCGCCAATCACCGATATGGCAGGAAAAACAATTGCCCTTTATGGAGTCGAATTTGACGTTTCTCAGGTAAATAAAAAGATTAATGCTGAGGTGGCAGGCATTTGGATTCTTTCACTTATTATCCTGGCCCTCTCAAGTGCAGCCATGTATTTCCTGGTTTCCAGGCTTATCAAACCATTGAATAACATCAAGATTTTAACAGCAAACATTGCAAAAGGTGACTTGTCACAAGAAGATATCATCGTTAAATCAAAAGATGAAATCGGAGCACTAGCTGAAAGTATCAATACAATGGCAGCCTCCCTTAGAACCCTCGTTTCCCAAGTGCAAACAAGTTCAAGGGAAGTTTCAATTGAAACAGTTGGGTTATCCAAAATAGCCTCTAGTTCGGTAGAAGCGATCAGGGAACTGACATCAGCTAACCAGCAGGCGGCCGCAAGCACACAGGAACAGAACGCCAACATTGAAGAAATGCAGGCTACTTTGGAAGAAATCAATGCAGGTATCGAAGAGATCAACGCATCTGCTCAGCAGGCAAGCTTCATCGCTAAAAATTCAACGGTTACTTCCAAAGAAGGAACCGTAAAGATCGACGAGATGCTTGAAGGACTTGAAGCTGTAGATGAAAATACAAACCAGCTGGCTGACATTATTACCGTGCTTGAAAAACAATCAGACAAAATCACACAATTCGTTAAAATCATCAATACAATCTCTGATCAGACAAACCTATTGGCATTGAACGCAGCCATTGAAGCTGCAAGGGCTGGAGAACACGGAAAAGGCTTTGCTGTTGTAGCAAACGAAGTACGGAAGCTTGCTGAGGAAAGTGCAAAATCAGCATCCACTATCATTTCCATCGTTAACGAAAATGTCCAGAACACTCGTACTGCCGTTGACTACATCACAAAAACGAGAGAAGCTGTACAGTACAATAAAGACCTTTCTGCTAAGGCAAAAAATACACTTAATGAAATCTATGAAACAACATTGGAGATCGAAGACAACTCCAATAACATAGCAACTGCCATTGAACAGCAGGTTATCGCATTTGAACAAATAACTAATTCCCTTGATACTGTCTCTCAAGCATCCCAGCAGATTGCCGCAGGCACAGGACAGACAGACCAGTCCACACAAGAGCAGCTCAGAATCGCAGAAAATGTAAACGAGACGACAAAGATCCTCCAGAGGACAGCAACGGAATTAGAAAAACTGACAGGGAATTTTAAACTGTCATCACATTAATATCGACAGAAAAAGGATGCCACAGTGGGCATCCTTTTTTATCTCCTTCTGAATCCTTCTTCTTCTAGATATTGTTTGGCTTCATTGTAAGAAAGGAATGTACCATCAAGATTCAAACCAGCATACACATTCCACATTTCATCTTCATGAACAAGAATCAATGTGTGGTTTTCTGAATTAATCCAGCGTTCCTCTTCATTGTCCTCTATGATGGCTGATTCAATGGTGCTGTTGGCCGAAAGAGACTCAATTGACTGTTCAATAATCGATTTAAGCTCTCCCTCAGTAAAATCGCGGATATTTACCATACCTTTAGGGTCAAGGTCATAGCCTTCTAAAAATTCAGCATAGACAAAGCCATTCCCATTTGGGTGAAGGTGATATACAACATTTTTCTTGTCGTATATGCTCTCAGCAAAATGGAAGTTAACACGGCCTAAAGAGACATTTTTCCTTTCAAGTTGAGGAAATGATTCAATGATCGCAAGTTTTTGTTCAAAAGTCAGCATAATTGCCTCCAGATTAATAACAATTTTTTAGATTCTGTTCATTATAACATTTGAAAGTAGACTAACAAAAAAATCTTTATCGAGCATAATGTATGTTACAAAACTTGATTTAAGATATAATTAAGTTACTTAAGGAAGTGATTTAATGAAAACGGTAAGTGCAATTAAATCCAAAAAGAAAATTATGATTATGAAAAAATTCCTCGAAAATCATTCGACCAGGGATTATTGTTTATTTTTGCTTGGTATCAATACTGGCATCAAACTTCAGGAATTACTTAGCCTGCGAGTCCACGATGTATGCGGTAAGGATAAAGAAATTGCAGACTTCCTTTCCATTCCTCCCTATTGCAATCCTCCTGTTTACTTAAATGCCACTATTAGGCGGTCCCTAAAAAAATATGTAAATGAAAATTCTATTATGGATACAGACTATCTTTTTAGGTCCAGAAAAACTGCTAATCCAATTACAAGACAACAAGCATACAGAATTATCAATGCCGCAGCCAAAAATGCCGGAATTGATGAACCGGTAGGTATGACCACTCTCAGGAAAACATTTGGCTATCATGCCTATTCCCAAGGAATTGCAATTTCACTTATCCAAAAAAGACTGCAGCATGCCTCGCCATCAGAAACAAAGCATTTTATTGGAGTAGACCAGGAAACAGTCCCGGTTAAAATAAACATCAATTTATAAAGGGGAGTTTTTATTGCCTGAACATAGTATCAGTACGGACTCATTCATCCTGCTTTTAGCTTTTTTATTCATTGTCGGGGTTTTGACTACGAGATTTTCAACAAGGTTAGGCGTTCCCTCCCTCATCCTATTTATATTGGTTGGCATGGTCATGGGCAGTGATGTCCTGGGTATCGTCTATTTTGACAATGCATCATTGACACAAAAGATCGGGGTAATTGCGCTCATCATCATTTTGTTTGAAGGCGGCCTGCAGACAAATTGGAAGGATGTCAGGCCCGTGATCGTCCCTTCTTTATCATTGGCGACTATCGGGGTTTTAATAACCTCGGGAATAGTTGCGGCGGCGGCTAAAATGATTCTGGGGCTTGATTGGCTTGAATCCATTTTATTTGGTGCGATAGTTGGTTCAACTGATGCCGCAGCGGTCTTCGCAGTCCTGAAAGACCATAATATATCTCCAAAACTTGGCTCAACTCTTGAAGCAGAATCGGGTTCAAATGATCCGATGGCAGTGTTTTTAACAGTCGCCATGATCGAATTGATTACCATTCCAGATACAAGTTTCCTGTCCTTGGTCGGTGATTTCATTTTACAGATGGGGCTGGGTTTAATACTGGGTATCATATTCGGAAAGATAGCTGTAAAAGCACTGAATTCCATCAATCTGGATTCCAGCGGACTTTATCCTGTATTTGCGACCGCTTTTGCATTGCTGACGTATGGCATTACAGCATTCCTAAACGGCAGCGGGCTTTTGGCTGTATATATTGCAGCCATTATCATTGGTAATGCGGAAATTGCCTACCGACATTCAATTTTTCGTTTTTCTGAGGGATTTGCCTGGATGATGCAAATTCTTATGTTTGTCATCCTTGGACTCCTTGTATTTCCATCAGAACTTTTTACTCCTGCCATTTTAATTCAAGGGATTCTGGTTTCATTGATTCTGATTTTGGTAGCAAGACCAGTTGCGGTGTTCATCTCAACGATTAAAATGAAGTATACCCAAAAAGAGCGAATTTTCCTTTCCTGGGCGGGATTGAAAGGCGCCGTCCCTATTATTCTCGCTACCTTCCCTTTACTGGCAGGTATTGAAGATAGCCATCAGATTTTCAATGTTGTCTTCTTCGTAGTACTAACGAGTGCACTGATTCAGGGAGCTACCATACCGATGCTGGCCAATAAGCTGGGATTGAATGGTCCTAAGAAAACGATACCGATGCAGTCGCTTGAGCTGATTTCACTCGGAAAAGCAGATGCTGAGATGATTGAATATGAAATGGAAAGCGATAGTGCAATTGTCGGAAAAACCTTGATGGAGATCCCGTTGCCAGAAGGAACACTGGTGAATGCGATCATTCGCAATGGCAAACTGATTGCACCTACCGGGAATACAGTCATCATGGCTGGAGACTTCCTTTACATTCTGTCCGGGCGAAAAAACAAGCCGAAACTGAAGAAACTACTAAAGGAAAAATCATTATATTCACAAGATGCACTAGAGTTGAAGTAATATAACTGTTTTCGTCAACTCCATTGATTTCAGCACCTGAACATGGCGAAACAAAATAAAACCAGTGAGGAGCCTCCTCACTGGTTTTAATCATTTATAACTTTAATTTTTCCAAGAACATATTTTGCATTTCTTTTAATATAAGTTTATATTGATAATTTTCAAGTATAGTTGCCTGCAATGTAGCTCCATTGATCATAGCCCAGAAGATATCCGCATATGTCACAGGATCAAGATCTTTCTTGAATTCACCTGCTGTTTGCCCTTCTTTAATGATTCCTATCAGCAATGAAACAAAGAAATCTTTATATCGTTCAGTCAACACTTCTTTCAACTTCGGATTTCGCGTTGAATACAACCTAAACTCATAATGGACAATTGCATGCCCTTTGTTCTCTTCTTCATTCGGATCATTAGTCAGGTAGGCTTCAATCAGGTAGTTTAGCTTATCCAGTGCTGTCTTTCGTACAGCTATCGCTTTTGAAAATTTATTTCCCGAGTTATTCGTCTGCCCTTCCATCAGGGCAAGATAGATTTCATCCTTACTTTTGAAGTAATTATAGATTGCCCCTTTGCTCAGGCCAGAACGAGCGACAATATCATCAACAGTCGATGCTTCAAAACCCTTCTCGGCAAAACAAACATGAGCGCTCTGTAGTATTTCCTGACGCTTCTTTTCCTTATATTCCTCTGAAACAATTGGCGTCATATGAATTACCTCATTTTTTGTTGAATTATAGTTTGTATACTTTGCTATACTTTTCTTCCAGGTACTGAACCAGATAATCTGCATTCAGTTCTTCACCGGTGGCTTTTACAATCAGTTCATTAGGTTTATATAGCATGCCATACTGATGGATGTTCTTTCTTAACCAATCTTGAATCACTGAAAAATTCCCCTGCTCGATACTCTCATAGAAATCCGGTAAATCTTTCTTGATCTTGTTCAGAATTTGGGCCGCATACAGATTTCCAAGAGAATATGACGGGAAGTAGCCAAGCCCTCCGAACGACCAGTGAATATCCTGGAGCACTCCTTCACTGTCAGTGGATGGTGTAATGCCAAGATAGTCATTCATTTTTGCGTTCCAGATTCCTGGCAGATCCTTCGCCTCTATTTCGCCGGCAATCAATGCCTTCTCAATTTCATAGCGAACCATGATATGAAGATTATACGTTAGCTCATCAGCCTCAACTCTGATGAAAGATGGCTGGACTGCATTCGTGGCACGATAGAAATCATCCAATTCCACATTCCCAAGTTGTTCTGGAAAATGTTCCTGCAGCTTCGGATAGAAATACTTCCAAAATTCCTCGCTGCGTCCTACCATGTTTTCAAGGAAACGTGACTGCGATTCATGGATTCCAAAAGAAGCTCCTTCCTGAAGAACGGTATCCTGGTATTGAGGATTGATATTTTGTTCATAAATACCATGCCCAGCTTCATGAATTGTTCCGAAAATAGCAGAGCGGACATTATTTTCAAGATATCTGGTCGTAATCCTCACATCACCGGTATTTACCGGTTGCGCAAATGGGTGGACGGTTTCATCCATCCTGCCTGCTTCCATATCGAAGCCTATCAGCGGCAAGATATAACGATTGAACTCTTTTTGCTTCTCTACTGAATAAGGTTGTTCAAATATTTCAACTGATGGCTTGTAAGAAGCCTCTTGAATTCTTTTAAGCAAATCAGCGCTTGATTCTCTTAATTTAACAAACAATGGATCGAGCTTTTCTACTGTCAGGCCGGGCTCAAATTCATCCAGGAGCGCATCATATGGATGCTTCTCATAACCGTAAATTTCAACAGCTTTCCTTTTGAATTCTACGATCTTCTCAAGATATGGAAGGTATTTTTCAAAGTCATTATTTTCTCTTGCCTCTTCCCAGGCATCATTTGCCCTTGATGTAAGCACAGAGAAATCTTTAATCATTTCAGCTGGAATACTCTTTGAACGGTTATAAAATTTAAGGCGTTCACGGACCTTAGCTTTCGCCGCCTCATCAAGGTACTCCTCTGCTTCTGGTGTCGAGAGCATGTTGAGCACCTCGCCCATTTCCTCAGAAACAGTCAGTTTGAACGCTTCTGTTCTAAGTGTCCCATTTGCATTGGCAAAAAGAGCGCGTCCCTTTTTCGGTGAAATAACTTTTTGGTCCCAGCTCAGCAAACCTAAAATACTATTAAAATGCGAAATCTTTTCATCGATTTCATTGAACCTTTCGAGCGCAGACATGATTGATTGATTTAATACCTTTTGTTCCATGTCACTTCCCCCTTTTTCTTTATTTGTTTGGATTAATACAGTCAAAAAAGCTTAGCAGGCGTTTTCACTTAAAAGGACTACCGGATACCTTTGTATTTTCGTGAAAGAGTCTAAATAAACTATCCAGTCGGTTTATTATAATTCATATTACAATGTTTTTTCAATTATCACAAAATTATTAAAAAATATTTCTAAAAACTTGCAACCTTTCATAACTTATCTACGTCAAAACTTAAAGAAAAATTTCCCAAAGGAGAGTATATGAAAAAATTTATACAATACCTACTTTTACTTTTGACCTCCATCGCGGGTCTTTTATTTTTTATGGCATTTCCCAGGCTTTTTGACTACCGTGTATCTGGGAGTGACCATCTAGGCTTCAAATTGCTGGCCTTCATTAAAGCAATTGAAGCGACAGCGATTCAATTTTTCAAGCCTGACAGCTGGAAAGTATTAGATATCTGGTATCAGGAAACAGTCATCGATCGCTATACATATTCTCTTGAACTAATTTTCGCAAGTCTGTTGTTCACTATTTTCATAGGAAGCGTGATCGCCTATTTATTTATGAATCTTCCATATAAATACCGTTTAAGAGTGAAGAATGTCCTGAACTTCTTTGAAGGAATCCCGGATTTGCTGGTTATTTTCATGATACAAATGTTTTTGTTCATGCTCTACAGGGAGTTCCAAATCCGCCTTGTCACTATGTATGGACTGGCAGGCAACGAACCAATCATCTTCCCCATGATCATCAATTCGCTCCTTCCATCCTTGTTTTTTGCTCAATACTTGATAAAAGTGATGGAAGAAGAGTTTGAAAAACATTATATTCTACTTGGCCAGGCAAAAGGGTTATCTAGGCTGCATCTGCTTTTCTCGCATTTAACCAGGAATATCGTACCTGTGGTTTCAATCCATTTCAGAACCATCATTTTTATGGTTTTAACAAACATGGTACTCGTTGAGCACATGTTTGTTCTTGATGGGTACATTCAGGAACTTAATAAACTACTGCAGATTCAAAGTTCTTCCCCAGTGAGCATTTTCTTTTATGTAGGAGTTTTCATGATTCCTGTCATTCTTGTAGAGAGATTCGTTTCTTTGATCGGTAAAAAGTTCGGAAGCATCCGGGGGATGGATATATGAGAAGGATTAGGGATAGTTTCCAGTCTGTGTTATCGTCGATTTCCACTAAAGTAAGTGATGGCCTATCCTGGCTTGTCAGGGAGTCAAAAGAACTAAGTCCCCAAAAAGCAAAAAGGGGATTGTTTCATTTTCTGAAAATGATAATGAAAATAACTACCTATATCAATAACCATAGACATCGGAATATGCTGGTTGGTTCAGCGATACTTGTTACATTGTTCCTGATCAGCTGGAATACAGAATTGATGCCTGAGAGCAATGAGCCGCTGATTTTCGATGAGGATGGGAAATTTATCGCGGCTCCGCCTGCTCCTCCTTCGCTCACCTTTCCGCTCGGAACAGATTTGGGAGCACGAAGCATGGTTAATCTTGTTCTCGTTGGAGTTAAGTATACTCTCGGTGCTGTATTGGCTATCACAATTGGCCGGCTTTTGCTTGGAACAATACTGACACTTGTGACAACCCTATTCTACCCTAGCTTTAAACGGTATTTTACTGCATTCTTTTGGCCATTCAGGTATATCCCTCAATTGCTTGTCGGGATTATCCTGATGCTTCCAGTGGCAGCATCACCAATCGGATACTCAGCAAAGGTCATTTTGGAATATCAATTGATTATTTTGCTGCTGGTCGGTCTTCCAAGCGTTTTTTATTACATGCTTGATATGATTGATGAAATTGAGAAGCAGCCTTATGTGCTAAGTTCAACATTAATGGGTGGAAGCAAGTTTCACACCTTGAAAAAGCATGTATGGCCCAATATCAAATCTCATCTGCTGTTATTGACCACTCAGCAAATTTTATCAGTATTACAGCTGCTGACGTTCCTGGGGATCTTTTCATTGTATTTAGGCGGCCCGCATCCGACTCCTTTGACTGATACACCACGGCTGATCTATAGAACAATCACCAACGAACTAGCGGGAATGGCTGGCCAAAACTTCTGGCTGATCAGAAGAGCCCCATGGATGGCCTACAGTCCGATCCTGATCATTGCCTTTATCGCCATTATCGTGAATTGGATGAAAAAAGGGGTCGAGGACCATATCGAAGGTATTGTGCCGGTTAAACAAATGGCTAGAACGTCTGCCGCTAAAGAAGATACCAGCCTCCCAAGAAATTTTGTAATAGTTGGCGTGCAAGAGCAGCCTGAGGCGGAGTTTGAAAAGAAGAAATATATTAGTGACGTTATCCGTGAAAAACTCAGGATGGCCCGCGGGTTTTTGCTCCGCTATAAGGTTTACGGGTTCATTGATAAGCTTGCTATCAGGGCTTCTGAACATATTTCAGAATACCCTAAGCCAGCTTTTACCGCATTATTGACGGTATCCTTCGTGCTATGGGCTGGTGTATTTTCGTATGCAGAGTTTTTCGCAGATGAAAAAACGAAAAAAGAGGAAAATAGTGTTGGTGCATCAACTGAACCGAAAGAGGCTAAGGACTTATTTAGTTACAGCTTTACCAACACAGAGCACGAGTCGGTCAAATATAAGGCCGACCTGACTTATCTGGATGCTGATTCGACATTGCAGGGAACACTGCATGTTGCAACTACTAATACTACCGGTGCCGAACAGGATAAAATCTATTTCCACCTGTACCCTAACCAGTTTAAGGAACCGATTGATGGGCCGGAATGGGAATTCGTCAGAGGCCCTTCACCGACACCAGGCTGGATTGAGATTGAAGAAATCAAAGTGAATAAACAAAAAGCTGATTTTAAAGTTGATGGAACTATTCTAGAAATTAAAATGAATCAGTGGAAAGACAAGGCCTATTCAGAAATTGACATTCAATTCAACTTCCAGTTGCCTTCGAATTACAGCAATGCAAGCTATGATTATGCTGCAGTCTGGCTTGGCAGTTTCCTGCCAATACAGGCTGTATATGATAAAAACGGCTGGAATCTGGATCCGTATTCACCTATTGGATCTCCTTTTTATAGTGAAACAGCTGACTATGATGTCACTATTAATGCCCCTGCTAAATACGAGATTCTTTCGAACGCAGAAGAAGTTAATGCAAGTATTGAAAACACAGGAGAAAATCAGAAATATCACGTCACCCTGAATAATGTCCGTGATTTTTCAGTCGTTCTATTGGATAAACAATATTATCAAGCTGAAAGATTCATGACCCAGAATGAAACGCTTGTGAATGTATGGTATCGTCCTTCCACTGACAAACAGCAGACCGCAAACAGGAATGCAATGGGTGCTGGCCAATCGATTGATTATTTTGAGGAGTTTTACGATTCATCATTGCCCTATAAGGAACTGGATATTATCCGAACAGGGGAAGGCAATCCACAAATGGCTTACCAGGGAATGATCTTCACTGCTGGTTACAATTTTTCAGATAACAGCTATACTTCACTCAGCATGACAGACGGTGTGATCCGCCAATGGCTGTCAGGATTAGTTGGAAGCCAGGGATATAAAGAACCGTGGGTAAATGAAAGTCTCGTGAGCTATTCATTAAAAACTTATATGGGCGATAAAGGCTACATGCCTAAAAGCTCCGCTGAAGAGCAACTAAAACAGCAGGAAGAAATCGCAAGAATCCAAAAAGAAGGCCAATATTTAAGCAGCCCATTAAGTGATTTTAAAAACATCAATGACTATATCGTTATGATGAATTTACATGGTTACAATATGTTCGCTGAGCTGGACTATTTAGTCAAAGCCGGTAAAGTGAATAAAGCTCTGAAGACATATGTCAACGAGTACACAAACAAAAATGCATCTGGACACGATGTCATCACAATCTTTGAAAAGGCAGGCCATCCTCAGGCAAAAGGATATTTCAAGGGATGGCTGAAACCTGAAGTAAAAGAATAGTTTGGTTTTCGCCTGAGCTTCATTGGTAGTGAGCTCAGGCTCTTTTATTTGTACTGCAACTGGAAAAAACGCGCGATTTTTTCCAATTCGCTATATTAATTTTATTTCCGCTATATAATTGAAAAAGTCGCTATAAAAAATGCTTTTTCGCTATATAAAATTACATTCTCGCTAAAAGAGGGATTTTTTCGCTTTCTAAAAGCACTTACTCAATAAAAACCCGCCTGGAATCGGTGTCCAGACGGGTTTTCCTTCTATTCTTCCTGCTTTATCACAGCTTCAATCCTGTTATCAGCCTTGTTTTCGCGAATTTCGTCTGTCAATGCATCGATACTGTGTCTTACATTGGCTTTGCCTGAGAAATTCTCGATCAACTCTTTTACATCAATACCAGATGTTGCTTTTAGTGATTCCTGCAGCGTTGACATAAGATTAGTTGCATAGCCGGTTACCTTGTTTGCTCCGCCATTGGCGTCACTGCCGCCTGTGTCGACAACGGTAATCTTATCGATGTTTCCAAGTGGCGCTGCAACCTGCTTCGCGTATTCAGGAAGCATTTTCACGATCATATCGAGAATAGCGGCCTGGCCGAACTGTTCGAACGCTTCGGCAATCTTTTCTTTCGCCTCTGCTTCCGCGATACCCTTCAGGCGGATGATTTCAGCTTCCGTTTCACCCTGTGCCCGCTCTGCTTCAGCTTTTGCAAGTCCGTCCATGCGGATTCTCTCTGCTTCGGCACGTGCCATTGCTTCAATGCGATATTTATTTGCATCAGCTTCAGCAATTTGCTTGGCTTTGTCAGCAGCTGCGGATTGCTCAACAGAGTAGCGGTCTGCATCAGCTTTTTTCTTGACCTCGGAATCATATTGGCGTTCGCGTCGCAGGATTTCTTTTTCCTCGAGCTCGATTTGCTTTTGACGCTCGATGATCTTAACCTGCATTTCCTGCTCTGTTACTTCTTGCTGAGCCCGTGCATTTTCCAGATCGTATGCCTGGTCGGCACGAGCCTTGGCGATATCCTGTTCACGACGGAATTCCGCCATTTTTAAACCATTGATTTTTTCGGCTTCGGCTATTTCAGTTGCGCGTTCAAATTCAGCCTTCTTCGCTTCTTTATCTGCTTCCGCTTTCTTGATGCGTGTTTCTTTTTCCGCGTCAGCTGTTGCGATATCAGCATCTCGTTTTACCTGGGCAATACGAGGCTTACCAAGGGAATCAAGGTACCCATTTTTATCACGTACATCCTTGATTGTGAATGACACAATGACAAGTCCCATTTTTGCAAGGTCCTGCGAAGCAACACGCTGAACTTCCTGCGAGAATTTATCACGATTCTTATAGATTTCTTCTACAGTCATCGATCCTAAAATCGAACGCAGATGCCCTTCTAATACTTCCTTTGCTTCATTTTCGCGATCTTCCTTTGTCTTGCCAAGGAATTGTTCGGCAGCAGTTGCGATTTCACTGATG
>NZ_JBIQOE010000292.1:0-13878 GCF_047739415.1 Mesobacillus sp.
GGGTAAAGACCGGTAATCTTAATGCCTTCCTCTTCAACATTGGCGTTAAAAAAGACGAAAGTCGGGATTTCCTGTACATCCATTTCATTCGTTATTTTTAAATCGCACTGAAATGCTTTTGCTGCTGTTTCAGAATGGATATCGGTTACGAATTCCTCTACGTCTAAACCGACACTCCTCGCACAGTTTTTTAGCACTTCGAAGTTCGAGACATTCTGTTTTTCAAGAAATAGTACTTCCTGAAGCTTGCGCAGGAACCTGATGCCTTTCTTTCTCCCCTGAAGCTCGGCTGATTTTATGGCAATCGATGCTAAATACGGGGAGGACACCGGGTCTTCAAACCAGAGCGATCCGTCACAAGACATGCCAGTTCTGCTTGCTGTTTTTTCCCAAAGCTCTGCAATCGTTTCGTAACGCTTCTTTCTGCTCATGTTCAGTGTAGCAAGTTTGCCGCTTAATACATGGCGAATGGAAAAATACTTCCCGTATTCGATTTGGAGCTTTTTGATGATTGGTTCGAGTGCCCAGCATTCCGGACAGAGCGGGTCGACAAACATATAAATTTCGATAGGTTTTTTATCCAAGCTATGGCAAAATTCTGATGGGTCATAGCTCAAAAGGTTTTCCCGACTCAGTTTCATGTATTATCACCAGTTTCATCATCCGGTGTATTGATCATATGCTGTGCGGTCAGGTAAAGCCTTGCGTAAAAGTCCTCCCTTAAAGATCCTTCAAGTCCCACTTCATCCATGGCCTCAGCCATACAGGCAAGCCATGCTGTCGCTCTAGTTGGCGTGATTTCAAAAGGCAAATGTCGAGCGCGGAGCATTGGGTGGCCATGTTCATTGGTATATAAGGGCGGGCCTCCTAAATATTGAGTTAAGAACTGCTTTTGTTTTCGTGCAGTTTCTGTTAAATCATCCGGGAATATAGGAGCAAGATCAGGATGCATTCCAACGCGGTGGTAAAAAGCATCGACCAGCCGGTGAAGTGTCCCTTCGCCAATGGCTTCGAATGGTAAGGTCTTATTCTCAACCATATTGATAACTCCTTTAAAATAGATTTTAGAAATTTCATTCTGCTTTGATAGTTATGCTTTTTATTGTAGCAATGCTAAATTTATATCTCAAACAAATCGTCTTGAGTTCTTTAAAAACGGATTTAACTTTTTAGAGTATATAGATTTTTGAACGAAGGATTGGTGTCCAGCTCCAGCGCCTAGCCCCTCAAGTCGTTTCGATCAGCCCAATGAAGTCAAAGAGCGACTTCATCGGTCAGCACTCCGTGGCACACGATGTGGTACACCCGCCAGCCACAGGATAAGGAAAGCTTCGAAGCAATTCATCGCACGACCGAAAGCGGTAGCTTTTGGGAGGGCGTGGCGCTTTAAGGCGGGCAACGCTTGTCGGGGCTGATCAAGGCGCTTTGCGCTTTTCTTTTAATGATTGCTTTACTAATGTACACAAAAAAGCCGCCTGTTACCACTGACAGGCGGTCAAAACCAATGGGAATATTCTCCTTTTGAAGGTGTCTTTAACCGTAAAAGACATCCGTGACTTTCTGTACATAGTTTTGCGTTTCTTTAAATGGAGGGATTCCCCCATATTTGTCTACATTTCCTGGTCCAGCATTATATGCTGCAAGTGCAAGCTCTATATTATTGTCATACTTGTCCAGCATTTGACGAAGGTATTTACTTCCTGCAAGAATATTCTCCGCTGGATCAAATACATTTTTAACGCCCAGGCCCCTGGCTGTCCCAGGCATCAATTGCATCAGCCCAGAAGCACCGGCATGGCTCACGGCATTTGGATTAAAGTTCGATTCCTTTTGAATGACAGACTTAATGAGCTTGGCTGGAATATTGAACATAGTAGCAGCCTTATCAATGATCCCATCAAAATCAGCATGGCTTTTGGCCGCTACTTTTGTCAGTTGAATAGGCGGCAGAACTTGTCCAATGTTCGGTTTGGCTAAATCGAAAGAGTCAACCGCAGTTTGAGCGTTGTTAAATAACTCTTCAAGTCTTGTTGCAGTGGCACCAAGAGCATTGCTTTGGTCACTGAGGATGCCGGAAAGCATTTCCTGAAAAAGGCTGTTACCAGATTGGCTGGTTTTCGGCTGGTTGAAGTTTTGGAGCGCCTGTAATTCAAGCATGACTTTTAACTGGTCAACATTCATCATGATTCTCCTGCCTGGTCTATTCTTGTAAAAGGTTATATTTTTTAGTGTAAAATCTTTTAATTTTATTATCGGTCGGTCTAAGAGGGATTTTTAATTCTCCTAATAATTTAGAGAAAACCTTATAGCCTTCTGACTCATCCGTCACTTCATATTCTAGCTCATAATCTTCTGTATTTAAATAGTAACTATGGTCCAGAACTAGCAATCCTTCTTTGTACTCAACCTCGGCGCGCACGGTTGTGAGCGACCCGAAGTATTGTAATGACTCTGTATCATTGATTAATCTCACGACAGCGTCTTTTACTTCACCTTCTGGCAGTCTTCCTGATGATAAGGCTTCTTCTGCCTGGCCAGTCGTAAGCATTTGGTTCGTTTCTAGCAACCCTTGTAGTGCAGGTTGTTTTAAAGTCATTTCAAACTTGGACCCTTTTTCCCTGATCCTTAATGCAGAACCATGGTTTTTCAAGGAGAAGGAATTCGTATCAAAATAATGATTAATTTGTTTTTTGAATTGCTCTGGCTCTATTTTGAAGTATTTTTCAAGGAAGTGGAATTCTTCCTCTGTCAGCATATTCTTAAATTCGATTTCGATATTCTGGCTCACTTTATCCGCCCTTTCCGCTAAGCTTTTCTTATTATCTCGTTAAATCAGGTTTGCTTCAATCCTTAGTAGAAAATGGTTCGATATGATAAAATAAAAAAGATTATGGAGGTTGAGGAAATGAGTCAAAAAATTTTAATTATCGATGCAAAAATAGAAAATAATGAGTTACTACTCTCTACTGACATAGAGAAAGATCTGGGGGATTTTGCCGCAACCGGGCAAATGCTTGTTGATTCCGATCAATTATCATTTATTTATATTATTGATAAAGAAGATGGATATCAGTATGTCACCATACCTGCAGGTACTTGGAATGTCATTCAAGAAGGTCTGCAGACTGGACTAGAAACTTACTTAACAAATAATGGAGGCAAACTTAAACTGGATAGCTTCCATAGTGAAATGGAATATTTGATTGAAAATATAATTGGCAACAGCAACTATGGAGAGGAAATGGTCGCGAAAGTGGAACAGGTTTTTGCCGCACCCTCCGCTTAGGCTTTCGTGAATAGAACCGGATGAGGTGACTGATGTGAAACACTGGGATCAATTTTTAGAACCTTATAAGCACGCTGTGGAAGAATTGAAGGTAAAGCTTAAAGGAATCAGGAGCCAATATGAGCTCCATTCCGACCATTCCCCGATTGAATTCGTCACTGGAAGGGTAAAGCCTATTGCGAGCATTCTTGATAAGGCGCATCAAAAAGGCATTTCACTTGATAAGCTTGAATCTGAAATGCAGGATATTGCCGGCTTAAGGATCATGTGCCAATTCGTGGATGACATCAAGACAGTCGTTGAATTATTGAGAAGCCGTAATGATTTTGAGATTGTCGAGGAGAGGGATTATATCTCGCATAAGAAAGCGAGCGGTTACCGCTCCTATCATGTCGTGATTCGTTATCCAGTACAGACCATCCGCGGTGAAAGAAAGATACTGGCAGAAATCCAGATCAGAACATTGGCGATGAATTTCTGGGCAACAGTGGAGCATTCGCTGAATTATAAATACAAAGGACTTTTTCCTGAGGACATAAAAATCAGGCTCCAGCGAGCAGCCGAGGCCGCATTCCGGCTTGATGAAGAAATGTCGACAATCAGAGGCGAAATCCAGGATGCACAGGCATTTTTTACAAGGAAAAAAGAAATGCAGCAGGATGGGAAGAAATAGTTTAAATCCGAATTGCAGGGGTGTTTGATTACATGAAATTTGCGATCACTTCAAAAGGGGATTCCAGGTCCAATACGTTGATGCATAAAATGAGGACATATCTTTTGGACTTTGATTTACAATATGATGAAGACCAGCCTGATATTTGTATCTCAGTAGGGGGAGACGGCACGCTTTTGTATGCCTTCCATCGATACGCGAGCAGACTGGACAAAACAGCATTTATTGGAGTACATACCGGACACCTTGGCTTTTATGCCGACTGGGTTCCTGAAGAAATTGAAAAACTGGTCATTGCCGTTGCCAAAACACCATACCAGGTGATTGAATATCCGCTGCTGGAGGTAATCATCAGGTACCAGCATGGCGGCAGAGAAACAAGGTATCTTGCCCTTAATGAATCAACCGTCAAATCTGTTGAGGGCACCCTTGTCATGGATGTTGAAATCAGAGGCCAGCATTTTGAACGCTTCCGTGGAGATGGTTTGTGCGTATCCACGCCATCAGGAAGTACAGCCTACAATAAAGCATTGGGCGGTGCCATCCTGCACCCGTCACTAAGGGCGATCCAGGTTGCGGAAATGGCATCCATCAACAATCGTGTCTTCAGGACAGTGGGATCGCCGTTGATTCTTCCTGACCATCATACATGTACACTAAAACCGGTTAATAGACCTGACTTCCAGGTAACGGTTGATCATTTGACACTACTGCATAAGGACGTTAAATCAATCCAATTCCGGGTTGCAGATGAAAAAATCCGTTTCGCCCGCTTCAGGCCATTCCCGTTCTGGAAAAGGGTACACGATTCCTTTATTTCAGACAGCGATTAAGAAGGTAATTTGATTTAATGGACATTTCGAGTTCAAGCCGCGTTCAAAATGTCTAATAAACAACGTTTAATGGACATTTCGTGGTTAAGCCGCGGTCAAAATGTCTAATAAACAAGGTTTAATGGACATTTCGGTGTCAAGTCGCAGTCAAAATGTCTAATAAACGAGGTTTAATGGACGTTTCGTAGTCAAGTCGGGGTTAAAATGTCTAATAAACGAGGTTTAATGGACGTTTCGAGTTCAAGCTGCGGTCAAAATGTCTAATAAACAAGGTTTAATGGACGTTTCGCAGGCAGTTCGCGAACAAAATGTCTAGTAAGCCGTGCTTTAAGGACATTTCCGAGGCAGGGCACGTACAAAATGTCCAAGA
Organism: Mesobacillus sp.; assembly: GCF_047739415.1. Taxonomy (GTDB): domain Bacteria; phylum Bacillota; class Bacilli; order Bacillales; family Cytobacillaceae; genus Mesobacillus. The sequence goes on from NZ_JBIQOE010000292.1 coordinate 5,163, forward strand.
ATAATTTTTTGGTCATCATTTGTAGACCTCAAAAACGCAATCTATAAATGGTTTTTTGCCATACAAACATTGGTATTAGAAACATTGCAGACAGGAGCCGCTGATATGGGAAATAACTTCACACTGGAATTTACAGCCGGGGCTGCTGACCAAGGTAAAATACTTAGGGAATATCTCAAGGAGAAAGAAATCTCCAAGTCAGCTCTTACCGATATAAAGTTCAAGGGTGGTTTTATTTCTGTAAACGGCCAGGAGGTAAATGTCAGATATATGCTGAAGAGTGGGGATTTTATCAGAGTGGAGTTTCCATCTGAACTTCCTTCTGAGGGGATGAAAGGGGAGGAGATCCCGCTTAAAATCATCTATGAGGATGAGCACTTACTGGTAGTCAATAAGCCTGCCGGAATGAATACAATTCCTTCGAGGGAGCATCCACACGGCAGCCTGGCCAGCGCTCTTATCGGTTATTATGAACGTAGTGGCCTATCCGCAACAACCCATATTGTCACCAGACTTGATAGGGATACTTCCGGGCTAGTATTGATTGCGAAGCACAGCCATGTCCATCATTTATTCAGCAAGCAGCAGCGTAGTGGCGGTGTTAAGCGAAAATACGTGGCACTTGTCGAAGGCATTATAGTTGTGGATGAAGGTTGTATCGAACAACCGATTGCCAGGAAACAGGACAGCATCATTGAACGTGAAGTGCATCTCGATGGTCAGTATGCTTGTACATTATTTGAAGTTGCTAAGAGATATGAAGGTTTTACCCATATCAACCTAAGGCTATTGACGGGCAGAACACATCAGATCAGAGTTCATATGAATTATTCAGGACATCCTCTGCTTGGAGATACTTTATATGGTGGAAATAAAAATAAGATATCAAGGCAAGCTTTGCATTGCTGCGAACTAAGGTTTATCCACCCCTTTTCGCACAAAGAATTGCAATTCAATGCAAGCCTTCCAACGGATATGAATACAGTGCTTGAAAAAGGCAGATCGTTATAAAAAGCGACCGGTCTTTTTTATTGCGTAATATTATGGCTTTCTTAATCCAGCTCCAGCGCGCTGAACGAGGGGCTTGCGCTTTTTGTTCCATTTCTCTCAAATTTTTCATTATATATTTCCGTGCAATACGTCAAATCATAAGGAAGTAATAAATGAAAAATTTGAAGGAGGAAACATCAGTTGAATATATATAAGCACGGTAAATTAATTGCCGTATCCACTGTTATGTTATTAGGTCTCGCAGCCTGCAACAACAATAATGAAGAAGCAATGGATTTACGCGACAATAGAATGACCACTCTTGGAAATGGGCAAGAAGGATATTGGGATAATGACGCAAATAGAATAAAGCAACAGAGGCGCCGTGCAGAAATAAATGCAGCCAAAGGAAACACAAACCAGCCAAAGAAAAATCAAAAGGGCCAGACAGGAACAAGTGAAATCTTGCAAATGCCTGATGGGTATATCACAATTGATCCAAACTCTTACAGCACGGGAATACCAAGTGGGAAATTTCCTCATACAGAAATGAACAGGCAAGGAAGATTGACCCTGACGGAAGGGCAACGAGCTGACCTGGATAAAATGATTGAGGAATTACAACGGCGTACTGGAGTAAAAATGCCAGAACTGAACAAAGGAGCTGCACCAACTCCGGAGCAACGAGCAACTCCAGCACCTGAACAAGCTGCTCCTGCTCCAGAGCAACGAGCAACTCCGGCGCCAGGACAGGGAGCTGCACCATCACCACAACAGGATACTACTCCTGCACCTGAACAGAAGGCAGCACCAGCACCCGCACCTGAAGCCGCTCCTGCTCCTGAGCAGGAGGCGACACCAGCACCAACTGAGGAAGCTGCACCAGCTCCAGAACAAAAGCAAACTCCAACTGGAACAGAAATCAGTGCTTTTGAAGCAAGGGTAATCGATCTGACTAATGAACATCGTCGGAAAAATGGTTTGCCCAACCTGCAGCCTGATACAGCCTTAAGCAATGTCGCACAGGAAAAATCAAACGATATGAAGGCAAAGAATTATTTTTCACATACAAGCCCAACTTATGGTTCTCCGTTTGATATGATGAGGGATTTCGGCGTATCTTACCAGTCTGCAGGGGAGAACATCGCAATGGGTCAACGAAGTGCGGAGGAAGTCGTGAATGCATGGATGAACAGTGAAGGTCACAGGAAGAACATTTTGAGTCCTAACTTCACACATATTGGTGTAGGGCATACAAGCCAGGGGAACTATTGGACACAAATGTTCATTGGTAAATAACTTGAAAAAAGCTAACCATCCAATTTGGTTAGCTTTTTTCATTTACGGGTATTATTTTATCTCTCGAAATTTTTCTTGTACCAAAGGCATGGAGGATTGAACAGATACCAGTTCCATTTCAGGATATCGTAAGCCTGTCAGTTTTCCGCCGAATACAGCTCCCGTGTCTATATTGTAAGTATTATTGAGGACTCTTGGCTCTCTAACAGGAGTATGACCATAAACAATGATTGCATCTCCTTGATAATTCTTAGCCCAATCCCGCCTTTCTGGTGTTCCATCGGCATTACTTTGGCCGGTGATATCACCGTAAAGGACAAAGGTTTTTACTTTAGAATTATCTTTGCCTATGTAATCTTCACGGATACCTGCATGTGCTAACACAAGCTTTCCATGGTCGAGAACATGGTACAGGGGAGAAGACTCATATAAGTCGATGAATTTATTCCGGAAAGAATCTCTTTGTACATTTTCTAAAGCTAAAAATTCGGAGACAGTTGTTTCCAGGCCATGCTTCGTTTGAACTTTGTTTCCTAGCAGGTATCGGTATAGTTTATTGCAGTGGTTCCCTGGGACATAGTAAGAAATCTTCCTATCCCTGACCAATTCCCAGACCAGTTCCGCTGTTTTCACAGATTTTGGTCCTCGATCAGTCAAATCCCCAATAAAAGCAAGCTGCCTGCCACCAGGGTGAATAGGGACTCCGGAAGCCCAATCGTAGCCTAATTTTACCGTGAGTTCTTTTAACTCGTCAAAACAGCCATGGATATCTCCAATGATATCTATGTTCATTATTGGTCCTCCTTTTTCTGTTATTCTTCCCGAAGTGGAAAAAAAGAAAAGTTTAAATTGAAAAAGGGAATGTTAAATAGAAGAGATCTATTCCTTAAACTAAATGCAATGGCTGAAAGAACCTTACAAATAGAAAGCATCACTTTGTTTACGCTAAATAGCGCAGATAAAGACTGCTTTGCTTTTTGTACATGATTCTCCAACCTCATTAATAAAGTCTTCAAGGATCTTTTCGAGGAGACTACTGAACGTAAAAAGCATTAAGGGTTGGGAAAGCAACAAAGTTTACGAAAAGAGCCTAGATAAAAGACAAAGAAATCAATAAATGCTAGTATAATGGAATGTACATAGAAGAAAGGGGGTAAGGTGGATGTCTGAAGAACGGCAAGAAACGGCATCTAAGCAGCAGATCAATACAGAGCTGCTGATGGAAGCACTTTACTCTGAGAAAATCGATGATTTCCGTGATGAATTTTTAGAGTTGCATCCTTATGACCAGGCAGCTTTTTTCGGGGAACTTAATGATGAAGAGCGCGCGAAAGTGTATAACTATCTATCTCCCGAAGAAATGGCCGATTTATTTGAGAATCTAGAAGCAGATGAAGAGGACTTTAAAGATGTACTCGCCCAGATGAATCCTAATTATGCGGCAGATATGCTGTCAAATATGTATGCTGATGACGCAGTCGATGTCCTGAATGAGCTTGATAAAGACCAGGTCGTCAGTTATTTGACGATCATGGATGTAGAGGCAGCACAGGAAATCAAGGACTTGCTGCATTATGAGGAATACACAGCCGGTAGTATCATGACGACAGAATTCATTGCGATTTCTGCCAACCAGACTGTCAGGTCGGCGATGTATATACTCAAAAAAGAAGCGCCCCAGGCTGAAACTATTTATTATATCTTTGTTGTCGATGAAGATAAAAGGCTGGCTGGTGTTATCTCATTGCGTGATCTTATAGTTGCCGATGATGAAACAATGATTGCTGAGATCATGAATGACCGAGTTGTTTCCGTTTCTGTTGGAGAGGATCAGGAAGAAGTTGCCCGGATGATGCGAGATTACAATTTCCTCGCTCTTCCTGTCGTTGATTTTCAAAACCATCTCCTTGGTATTATCACTGTTGATGACATCATGGACGTCATGGAAGAAGAGGCGTCAGATGACTATTCAAAACTTGCTGGTATCGCGGGTCTTGATACAGTAGACCGAAACCCACTTTCGGCTGCCAAAAAGAGGCTGCCTTGGCTAATCATCCTTCTCTTTTTGGGCATGTTCACAGCAAGCTTGATTGGAAGGTTCGAGGAAACCCTGAATAAAGTTGCAATATTAGCTGTTTTCATTCCGTTGATTGCCGGAATGGCAGGGAATACGGGGACTCAGGCTCTGGCTGTTGCTGTCAGGGGAATTGCGACAGGTGACCTTGAAAAAGAAAGCAAGTGGAGCATTATTCTCAGGGAAGCAGGAACAGGCCTTATAACAGGAGCAATCTGCGGAATACTGGTCACTTTCATTGTTTATTTTTGGCAAGGGGAATTATTTCTGGGGATTTTAGTAGGTATATCTATTTTTATTACATTGATCATAGCAACACTGGCTGGTGCATTGATACCCATGATCATGCACAGGTTGAAAATTGACCCGGCTGTTGCTTCCGGCCCTTTCATCACTACTATAAATGACATAATTAGTATCTTAGTTTATTTCGGGATTGCTACTACATTCATGAGTTATCTTACTAAATAAAGGAGGGATGAGGATGGAAAATCATGCTTCGATTACTTCGCTTGTAATCGTCATTATCGTTGCATTTTTGACACCTATTTTACTTCACCGTTTAAAATTGAATTTCATACCAGTAGTCGTGGCCGAAATCATCATGGGTTTAATCATTGGTAAAAGCGGCTTTAATATTGTTCATGAAGATGCTTGGCTTGGAACTCTTTCTACATTAGGCTTCTTGTTCCTGATGTTCTTGAGTGGACTGGAAATCGATTTCTCAGCTTTTTCGGGAAACAAGAAGACCAATAACAAGAAGGCAAATGATAAAAAGGAACCAAATACATTTGTAGTTGCCTCCATTATCTTTGTTGGCATATTCATTGTATCACTGGGATTATCCTATTTATTTGTACTTGCTGGCTTCATTGAGAACGTCTTTTTGATGACATTGATCATTTCGACGATTTCTTTGGGTGTAGTTGTCCCTACTTTGAAGGATGCCCATTTAATGAAGACGAATATTGGGCAGACAATCTTATTGGTTGCGGTTATCGCGGATTTGGCAACAATGATCCTGCTTGCTGTCTTTGTCTCTATTTATGACGGAGGAGAAGGAAATACATGGCTGCTGCTAGTATTGTTTGCAGCAGGAGTTGGCTTGTATTTTATCGGGAGGGTCTTCAAAAATAGGACCTTCATCGATGCGCTATCCACTGGAACCACGCAAATTGGTACTCGTGCAGTATTTGCGCTGATCATCCTTCTGGTTGCCATCTCTGAAACAGTAGGTGCCGAAAATATCCTTGGCGCATTCCTGGCAGGGGTGCTTGTTTCATTGCTAGCCCCAGACCAGGAAATGGTCCATAAGCTTGATTCATTCGGCTATGGTTTTCTTATTCCGATTTTCTTCGTTATGGTTGGTGTGGATCTTGATATCTGGTCTTTGTTCAGTGAGAAAAAGCTGCTATTGCTGATTCCGCTGTTACTCCTGGCATTATTTTTATCAAAACTGGTTCCGGTCTATCTGTTGAAAAAATGGTATGACACAAAAACAGTTTTGGCAGCAGGGTTCCTGCTGACATCTACACTTTCATTGGTTATTGCTGCCGCTACAATCGGTGAACGTATGGAAATGATTACACCGCAGATGAGCGGGACATTGATATTGGTTGCAGTAATCTCGAGTGTTTTGACACCGATTTTATTTAAAAAGCTGTTCCCGGAGGAAAAGGCAGAGGAAGTTAAAGTCAAGGTGGCATTCATTGGTGCCAATCAGATGACGCTTCCTGTCTCTCGAGCTCTGCAATCCTCCTTGTATGAGCCAGTTATTTTTCATACAAAACAGGAAAAAGCAGAAAAACAGATTGCTGATTCAGTTTTCGAAATCATTGAAATGGAAAATTACGAGATTGGAACCCTGGAAAAGCATGAGGTATATGAAGCTGATATTATCGTGATATCCACCGGGGATCCTGACTTGAATGCAACAATTGCAGTTAGTGCGAAAGAAAAAGGAATCGACCGTGTAATCGCCAGGATTGAAAGTCCGGATCTTGCTGAAAAAGCACAGGAAGAGGGAATCGAAGTCTTCTCGGTCCTGCGTTCAACTGAATCCCTGCTGCGTGCGATGATTGAATCACCTGGAGTCTTGACCATCCTGACTAACCAGGAAAATTCCCTGCATGAAATCAGAATGCTTAATGATCACTTTGACGGCATGACCCTTAGACGCTTCCCATTCACAGGGGATGTCATTTTTGTCCGTATCTTGCGTGAGAATGAATCAATCGTTCCTCATGGTGATACCGAGTTGAGGCTGAATGACCGTTTGATTGTGACAGGCTCAAAAGAGTATGTAGATGAGCTAAAGCGTGAGCTTGAATTCTGTTTTTGGTGCTAATTTGAAACATAACCCGTCTTCTCGGCGGGTTTTTCTTTTCAAATGAAAAAATATAGTGTAGAATTAGCACTAGGTACTAATAACTTGTATTAACAATGGGGGAACAGTAAAAATGACTCTTTCACTGAACGGAAAAACATATGTAGTAATGGGTGTTGCAAATAAACGAAGCATTGCCTGGGGGATTGCACAGTCACTTCACAATGCGGGAGCGAATTTGATATTCACGTATGCGGGAGAGCGCCTGGAGAAAAGTGTACGTGAGCTCGCTGGGTCATTGGACGAAAACTATTCAGTATTGCCATGCGACGTTACGAGCGATGAAGATGTCGCGAAATGCTTCCGCGAGGTCAAGGAAGCGGTTGGCACCATTTCTGGTGTTGCCCACTGTATCGCATTTGCGAACAAAGAGGAACTCCAGGGAGACTATATGAATGTAACACGAGATGGCTTCCTGTTAGCCCATAATATCAGCGCTTACTCACTGACTGCAGTTGCCAAGGAAGCGAAGGAGCTAATGTCAGAAGGCGGAAGTATCGTTACTTTGACTTATCTTGGAGGAGAACGAGCGATTCCAAATTATAATGTCATGGGAGTAGCAAAAGCATCCCTTGATGCAAGCGTCCGCTACCTTGCAGCAGACTTGGGGAAGGATAATATTCGCGTGAACTCAATTTCAGCCGGACCAATCCGTACACTATCTGCAAAAGGTGTAAGTGACTTTAATTCAATTTTAAAAGAAATCGAAGAAAGAGCTCCGCTTCGCCGCAACACAACTCCTGAAGAAGTCGGTGACACAGCAGTATTCCTGTTCAGTGATATGTCTCGCGGGATTACTGGTGAAAATATCCATGTTGATTCGGGATTTCACATCTTATAATCAATCAAAGCCTGCCAATGAGCGGGCTTTGTTTATTTCTCAACCGATTTTATGATCATGCTTTTAGAAGCTTGTTATTAACAATTCTAACCATGATTTCGGCACCTATCCTAGGCTACCGCATACATATAGGGTGAGCGAAGTTATGGAGGTGCTGTATATGGGGAGGAAACGGAGTCGCAAGCAATCTCCTTTGTTTTACATCAATCAACCAAATATTGATTTGCCGCAACCCGATATGCAAAAGAATTTTACTTTTAAAAATAGTGCAGAGATTGATGAGGATCAACAAACACAGGAAAATAGTGTAAAGACAAATGAAGGTGTGACTGAAACAAACGGAATATCTGGAGAAGAAGTAAATCATGAAACAGATAGTCTGGATGTTCCAAAGAAAAGGAATTTCAATGACTATACATTGGAAGAAAAGGTCAAACATTTAAAGCTTGTCCCGGCATCAGTCGCGAAGGTTAAGTATGAATTCATTACCATAGAAAGATCATATAAGGGGTATTTTATGGAATTGAAAGGTGAAGTATTGTTTATACATTCGATTAGCCCGAGAAAGAAAAGTGTAAGCATCCTGAAAGAGGATTTAGTCGACATTAAGAGGATTGGTTTATAAAAATAGGCTTACCAATTACGGTAAGCCTGATTTTTCTAACTGCAGTGATCAGTCACTTCCAGGTAGGCTTGAAAGTGGTAATGCAGCTACAGGATCTAGGCAAGTGACAGCGCAGAAGCAATCCAAGTCTACAGTTAGGCAGATTCCAGTCCTGAAGAATTCATTTCTGGATCCTCCAGTCTGGATTTGACCGCAAGGCGTGCCATCGCCTTCGCCGCCGCGTGTAGCCAGCAGCTCAAGTTTAGCGCAGCAGTTATCATCCACAGAAGTTACGCGGAAGAAGAAAGAGTTAAAGCAGTCAAGCATTTGTGGTCCGTTACCATTTGTACGGATGCGAGTACCAAACCCTTCGAACGGTTGACAGTCACCGCAATAAAGAATTAGTGGGATTGTATCTAAATCCGTCGTTGGAGTTTGTGCGCCTGCAAGTAATTCCTGGATAGACTTGTGGCAGCTGACATCGCAATCATTGTCTACATCCACTTCATCTTGAGCATCTGC
>NZ_JBIQOE010000293.1:0-18061 GCF_047739415.1 Mesobacillus sp.
GTGTAATTCCATACCCAAATGCAAACCAATTATAAAAAGTATTCTTTGTATATAAAAAATGTAGCTATTATTGATCCAATTAAATAGAGAATGGATGCGTAAAATGCATATGATGGTGAGAACCTTTCCTGAGATTGGTTCATTTTAATTCCTGTTTCACCTTGAACTTGCATATCAATACTTCGGCTTGCAAATCCACCTGATGAACTGAAGAAATAAATGACAAATGTGATAGCCAGTGCTACAAAAACAGAAACTTCTATAAAGCTTAAATTCGTTATAAACGTTACTCCAAAGTTGATTAATCCGATGATTATCAATGTAGCTATAAAACTTATGGTTTTACCGATGGTAATAACCCCCTTTAGTATTATTTACGAAGTTCCAAAAGAAAAGTTTCAATTTTTTGTAAATTTATAGGATAATATTAGTCAGTTTATTCATTTTATAAGGGGGACACCAGCTTGAAAAGGCTTGCGATTATTACTGTTGGCAAAACACACAGCGGTAAAACCACCTTCGCACGTGCTTTGGAGAAAGAGTTGCAGAGTTCTATGGTAATTGACCAGGACAACCACGCGGAATTCATCAACTCTTATTATAAGACCCTGCAACCGATACACGGCCCCAATACCCTCAAGCACGCTATATCAAAGTTAATCGTCAATTATGCGATAGAGCAGACCGATTACCATCTTATCATTTGCAACTCAAATCGAAGCCGAAAAGACCGTTCTTACCTTTTTGAAGAGCTGCTTCCCAAAGACGACTTTATACATATCATTGTTTATTTTGATATTCCGTACCAAGTTCTTCAAGCCCGAGTTACTGAAAGTCAGCGCAGTACCAACATCTTCAGGGGTGCATATACCAATTTCGCAGAAGTATTGGAAAAACAGCAAACTGATTCGTTAAAAGAGGATGTAAGGGATCCAGTGCAGGGTGAAGCAGATTACTTATTTGTGATAAAGGACAACACAGAAGCTGAAGCTGTTATTCTAGAAATTTTACGGATAGCACGACAATAAGTCGTTGGAGCTATTCTAATTGGGGGATTTCACATTAAAAACAAAGTCATTCTCTTTGTTGTCTTAATGCTTAGCCTGTGGACCAAGATTAGATGGAAATGCTCAGTTAGCAAAAGAATATTTAAAAGACCAAGGGTACACGATTAAATCCTATGAGGGTAAATACTCTTATATTATCGAAAGGGAAGATTTAATTCATAATCCGGACATTTCAGTTTGGGCCGTACAAACAGTAGAGCCGGATGCCTATATTGGAAAGGAAATAACACAGGAAAATTTCATTGTGAAAAATCATCCCTTAAGTAACATTTACGGCCCGCAGAAAAGTTTTTCCTATAAAGTTGAAGTCAGGGTATTTATTTTTAATGGGGAGATAATTGGCGGTATATCCCACCCAGTCGGGAACGGGATCGGAGGCTCACCTTATTCACTCGATGGCAAAACTGGACTGTTGAATTCTCATATGATTATGGCAGCTCAGCTCGAGAAGTTTTAGAAGGCGATCCAATTGATGTTAATGAAGTGTTCACTCAATCAAGTTCAAGTGAAGGCACTTCCCATATTCCTAAGGGCTCTGACTATATACCCCTGGATGATCCGGATAGTACCTTTGAAGTAACCGTTAAGTGGAGTGGTAAGGAAGAAAAAATCACTTTGAAAGGTGATGAATAGCCAAACAATCTCTTTAAAAGTGTGGCAGATTTAAACTATGGAATCATCATTGAAGTGAGATATTTAGATTAAGTATGGAACCAATTAGTAACCTATTCTGTATATGAAAAATTTATGCGATCAGGCTATATATCCACATAAAAAATTTCTAACACATACATAATAAGCCAATTTTCAACTAAAAATAGAAAGGCTTTTATCATGTGCAGATTTTAGGTGACACCATTGACTACAATTGAAAAGATGGATCAGCATGCAAAAGAAGGTCAGGAGATAGTTCAAAAGGTTATTGAACTATGGATGAATGAGGTCCTTTTTACTTGGCGCTGGTGGTTTGGTTTACTAACTACAATTTTCGCTTGGTTGCTTTGGATCAAATTTCATAAGAAAGAAAGCCGATATCGATTATTAACGGCCGGTTTTTTCGTGATGACTATCTCAGTTTCCCTGGATGCAATTGGTGTTCAGTTGGGCTTATGGTCCTATCGTTATGAAGTTTTCCCGTTCATTCCTGCTTATGTACCGTATGATCTAGCATTGATGCCAGTTGTTATTATGCTTTTAATCCAATTTAAACCGCATTATTCTGCTGTTAAAAAGTCCATCATATTTAGTTTATTGACTGCTTTTATAGGTGAACCTTTAATAATTTTCACCGATATATATAAGCCGCAAAATTGGAGAGTTTTTTATTCTATCCCTATTTATATTGTGATATTTTTAATTGCCCACTGGCTTACAACCCGGAAAAAATTTAATGAACTGTAATTTATGGCAATGGTAATGCCAAAGGAGGTACAGATTGTATCTCCTTTGGTCAATCTTTCTATTAAAGTGAGCGTTTAATCGCCCTGATTTGTCCGCGGTGACTAATCTCATCTTCAAAAACATGGAACCAAAGATAATAATAGTTGTGGGTCACTCCGTTAGCCCATTGTCTTTCTTCGAATAACCAATCATCAGTGTAATTTTTTAGATTTTTCAACGTTTGTTCTCTGATTAGTGCAAGCTCATTCAAGTAAAAATCAAGAGAATTTTTCTTGATCGTTTGTCTTGCCAGTGGTCCTAGCTCTAATGCAGCCTTCCATTTCATTAATTCTTTGTTGTTAATATCACGTTCCTCAAAGGTGATAAGCTGATGGACAAATTCAATGGAGGCAATATGCATTAAAAGGGCGCCAATTGAATTCGAATCTTCAGCAGAAAGGTAATCCAAATCCTGTTGAGTTAACTCCTTGATATCCTTCAGGGTAACAGCTCTTGTGTGTTCCAGCATTGAAACCAATTCGCCAATCTTTGGCGAGTAACCATCGACGGATTTAATCCTATAATCAATCATCTAACTACCTCCCTGAAAATCTATATTAATGGTAACCATCTTTCTGGAAAAATAGTAGACTGATATTAATTGGTTAGATATGGTATACTTACGTTATAGGGCGAACTGATTTTTTCAGTCTGGCCTTTTTTTCGTAGGAAATAAATGAAACGTTTTACATAACTCGTTTGTCTAACAATGGAAAAAAATGAGTGTGAATTACTATCATTCATTTTTGATATTCAGCCAGAGCAAGTTAGGGGATTTGAACAAAAGAAAAGCTAATACGGCCAATATGATCCGTACTAGCTTTTCATTTCATATCAATCTATTTTCCGTGATATCCAAAATTCATATGTTGATAGCGGCCTTTAATAATTTGGTAGATGCCGTATAATATCAAACCCACTGCCACAATAGCTAGTAAAAATTGTCCGAATGGCTGGTTTGCCAATTCTGTTAATGCACCGCCTAGGCCTTTGGATTCGTTGGGGTTATTTGTGTATGCAGTGCGAATGAAGAAGAATCCGACCATACTAAGGACAATTCCTCGGGAAATCAGGCCAATCTTACCTGACAGCCGTGCGATTTTGCGTTCTTTATCATTCATTTCGTAGGTTTTGAATTTGGACATGAATTTCTCTTTGGCACCACTATATAGTTCGTACACGCCATATCCAATAATAATTGCTCCAGCCAGGCCAACCAACCAAACGCCAAAGGGCTGTTCCATTAACTTGGCTGAAATTGTTTTCTCCGAATTTCCACTTCCAGCAGATCCGGTGTTGCTGGCTAATTTTATTGCACCGAATGCTAAATTCGTATAAATAAGCCCGCTTATGAAATAACCCGTTCTTTTAATCAGCCCTTTAGCATCAGTTCCTTCGTTTTCCGGATCTTTGATCGCTTTGATAAAATCCCATAAGATATATCCGATTAAGCCAATCCCGATAATCCAAAGGGCGGCTTCACCAAATGGCATTTCGGATATTGATTGAAGTGCACCAGTAGTCCCTTTCGTGTTGCCTGTGGGTCCGAATGCAGCTAAAGCAGCGAGCACTCCGACCATTCCATATACAAGCCCTTTGGCAATATATCCAAAGCGGGCAAAACGGCGCATCCACGGTTTAGCTTCTTTTAATTTATTTCTGACTTCTGCAGTTGATGGCGAATTCATATAATACACACTTCCTCTATTTTTCTCTCATTTATAAAATGTTCCCCCTTTTCCTAAAAAGGAAACCAACTGTGTTTCTACCTTCCACTTGGCCAGCATAATGTCTATTGTTTTATTTTCGGCATTACGGGAAAAGTAGAAAAAAATTCTATTCTTAGGAGGTATTCAAAATGCCTTATAATTCTTTAAAAAACCTGCCAGATGCAGTAAAGGACAACCTGCCGCATCATGCCCAGGAAATTTTCAAAGAGGCTTTCAATTCAGCTTCAGAGCAATATGATGAAGAAGAAACAGCCTTTAAGGTGGCATGGAGTGCTGTAAAAAATGAGTATGAAAAGAATGATAATGATGAATGGGAAAAAAAAAGAAGATTAAGGGTTTTAAACTTTATAACACTGTTTAATCGGGCAAATAACCGCTTTCCTTAAAGGGAGGCGGTTTATTTTTTAATTAGGGATGTTTTTATCACTGGTAAAATTTATACTAGATTTATATAGTTTTAGGGGAGATCTACATATGTATAAAATCATGCTGATTGAAGACGATGCTCAGCTTTGTGAGCTGGTCAAAGAGAATTTGGAGCGGTATGGGTATGAGGTAGAACTGCCGGTTCATTTTTCAAAAATAGATGAAGAGTTTGTCAAAATTAATCCCGATCTGGTTTTGCTTGATATTAATCTGCCTTATTATGATGGGTATTATTTGTGCCGGAGTTTTCGCCAGAAGTCTAATGTGCCGATCCTGATGATTTCTGCGCGAAGCCAGGAGATGGAACAGATTATGGCGATCGAGCTGGGGGCAGATGATTTTATTACGAAGCCGTTTACGTTCGACATGCTGCACACGAAAATCAAGGCAACGTTGAGAAGGGTTTATGGGGAATATTCGGCCAAAGAAGAGAACCAAAACTGTGCAGGGGCGCTTTGTCTTGATGAGAAGACGCTGATGCTGGAATATGAGGGTTTGAGGGCCGAGCTTTCGAAAAATGAGTATAAATTGATGAAGAAATTAATGGAAAACCAAGGCACATTTGTTTCAAGGGAAGAGCTGATTGAAGAAGTGTGGGATGCGGTCACTTTCGTGGATGATAATACCCTGACCGTGAATATAACAAGGATCAAGCAAACTCTTGCCAAGCTGGGGTTGACCCAAGTCATCAAAAGCAAACGTGGAGTAGGCTATATGCTAGAGATTCCTGTGGAGATTGAACATGCTTAAAAGTCTTTTCCTCCGTTTTTTAAAAGACCGCTTACTCCTTATTATGTTTTATTTACTCAATATCGTTTGTGTACTGTTATTTTTTCATCTTAGTGAACCTGCGAACAAGGAATATTTTTACCCATTGGCGATCGGGTTATTTTTCTTAAGTGTCTATCTGTTTATCGATTGGTTTCGCTTTTATCCAACGAACCACGCTATCGAAATGCTCGGGAAGGGTCAGAATATTGAGTTGGCAGCTAGTACCGAGGAGCAGAAGGCATTTCAGCAATTATTACATAAAGCAGTGAGTGAATACACAAAGGAAAACAATGAGTTAAAGGAACAAAGCAGAGAGAGAATCAGCATGTTGTCCCATTGGATGCACCATTTGAAGACGCCTGTTTCAGTGATTGAGCTGATTTTAAATAATGAGGCAAAAACAGAGATCTTGGAAAAAATCCAGCAGGAAAATAAACGACTTCACACATCCATCGAGCAAGTGCTAACGATGATCAGGATGGATCAGTTTGAGAATGACTTTGAGGTGCAGACTGTTGACCTGGTTGCTTCGTTACGGAAGTTGATCAATGCGCGGAAAAAGGAATGGATCTACCAATCGCTCTTTCCTGCCATTGAAACTAGTGAAGAAGATGCTCTAATCATTACCGACCCAAAGTGGAATGAGATTTTAATAGATCAAATCATCTCCAATGCGATTAAGTACTCCAGTTTGAAGGAAGGGAGCAAAAAACTTGTTTTTCAGATTGAGAGAATTGGCGATCACATTCATCTAATGATTATAGATGAAGGAGTGGGCATTCCTGCATACGATCTCGAGCGTGTATTTCAGCCGTTTTTTACTGGGGAAAATGGAAGGAAGCACCGCAATTCTACAGGCATTGGACTTTACCTTAGTAAGAAAATCGCCGATAAGCTGGGGGCTAAGATCACCATCCATTCCAGTCACGGAGAAGGAACGGCGGTCACGATTCGTTGGTTAGCTGGGCCAAAGCCGGGGAGCGTCTAATGATACCTTACAAAACTGTAAGGTATTTTTTAGCGTTATCGATGGTTGCTTTTTGATTGACGGCTTAATATGGGGTTAGAAGGAAACACGGTGTCATACCGGCAGGGGAAAACAGCGATTACTGGGCTCCTCTATGAACCCGAAGCTACTTCGGAAAAATCTTGTGTGAAGCAGGGCGGAAATGTTCGAATCCTGGAGCTACTTCGGACAAAACAAGAGGGAAGAGCCGCGGAAATGTCTGAACCTGGTACTAACTTCAGACAAAAAAAGAAGGAAGCACCGCGGAAATGTCTGAACCTGGGCCTCCTTCGGACAAAACAAAGGCGAAGAGCGGCAGAAATGTCTGAACCTGGTACTACTTCGGACAAAACAAGAGCGAAGCACTGCGGAAATGTCTGAGCCCGGGTCTCCTTCGGACAAAACAAGAAGAAAGCTCATCGGCAATGTCTGAACGTCCTAGAACTACTAGAAAATTTTTTTAAGGGGGGAATTAAAATGGTCATTTTGGATGCTCAAAATATCGTAAAAGTATATGGTGGATCAAGTGGGGATGGTGCGACGAAGGCTCTTGATGGAGTTAGCCTTTCTATTAATAAAGGTGAGTTTGTGGCGATTATGGGAGCGTCGGGAAGCGGGAAGACGACACTTCTCAATGTACTGAGCGGTATTGACCAGCCGACTTCTGGCGAGGTCAACATCTCGGGGCAGGAGATAAGTGAGATGTCAGGCGATCAGCTTGCACTGTTCCGTCGCAAACAGCTCGGCTTTGTTTTTCAGGAATTCAATCTCTTAGACAGCTTGACGGTTAAAGAAAATATCATTCTTCCAATGGTTCTGGAAAGGAAAACAGCAGCTGAAATGGAGACGAAGGTTCTTAGTCTTGCGAATCTGTTTGAAATAGAGTCAATCCTAGACAAGTACCCCTATAATACTTCGGGTGGACAGCAGCAGCGAACGGCCGTCAGCCGAGCGCTCGTAAATGACCCGGCGATGATTTTTGCAGATGAACCAACCGGTAATCTGGATTCTAAATCCTCCGCCGTCATCATGGAATGCTTTGAAAAAATCGTTGATGAGCTCTCGACAACGGTACTGCTTGTGACACATGACGTTTTTGCTGCCAGCTATTGTCATAAGGTCGTTTTTATCAAGGATGGAATGATTTATTCAAGTATCGTGAAAAAAGGGAGCAGGAAGGAGTTCCTGAATCGGATCATGGATAATCTGGCCGTCTTAGGAGGAAGGACCTATGACATTTAATCAAGTGGTTTGGAAGATGGCGAAGGTTAATTATAAGAAGTATATCTTTTATTATCTTTGCAATAGCTTTGCGGTGATGTTCTTCTTTATGTTCTCGACGGTTTATTTTAACAGGAGGGTCGAACAAGGAAAGAAGTTGGAAAGTCTTCAGGACGCCTTATCGATTCCAGGAGCTGCGTTGATTACTTTTACGATATTTTTTATCAGTTATGCCCACAATGTTTTCATGAAAAAGAGAAAAAGTGAGTTTGGGCTTTTTATGACATTGGGCATGGCAAAAAGAGATTTAAGCAAGTTGCTTATCCTGGAAAATGCAGCGATTGCTATATTGTCGATTTTATCGGGACTGCTGGCTGGAGCCATCTTTTCAAGACTGTTTTTTATGCTGTTGATGAATTTCATCGAATTGGAGGACGTTCCTTTCCATTTTAACGGTAAAATGTTTTTTTACACAATCGGAGCTTTTTTGGCCGTGTTCGTTCTCGCTGTAGGGAAATCGCTGTTCCAGACAATGAGAAGCAGCTTGATTACTAGCATAAAGAGCAACAGGTACGCAGACACAATCAAAATGAGAAGTCCCTTGATTGGCGGCTTTGGCTTACTGCTGATGGCCGGCTCACTGCTGATTCTTTATTTTACATATGAAAGCTCAAATGGCGCTTACCTGCCGCTGTGGACATTGGCGATGTTATTGGGCCTGTATATCTCTATTAACCAGTCTGCCAGTTTCCTGATTAAGCTCATTAAAAAGTTTCCCGGTTTTTACTATCGCAGATTGCTTTTTCTGAGCAGCCTCGAATATAAATTCAAGCAGTTGACGTCGATTATCATGCTTGTGACAGTAATGATTATGATTACCATTTTTTATAGCACTTTACTTTTGACCTTTTATAAGTCATCAGAAAAGGATGCTGTAATTAATAATCCCTATGATGTCGCTTTTTATCAATCAGAAACGAAGAATACGATTTCTGATGCCGAGCTAAACGAGTTATTGGGTAAAAAGGAACATCTTGAAATCCCGATATTGAATTATTATGAAAAACTTGAATATGTCGATGGATATCTAACTTATGACATCATGTCTGTGGATGATTTCAATAAGCTGATTTCGAATCAGGTTAAGCTGGGGAAAAATGAGTACCTATTTTATTTAAACTCTGAACCAGAATATGCTCATACCGATATTGCTGAATCCATTAGGTTAACCATTAATAATGAAGCTGTAACTTATACATTGAAGAATCAAGTGATTGAAAGAAAGATCAATTTGCTGCCAAATGCATACGAATTCATTGTTGTAAATCAGGACGAATTTGATTATCTGCGGAATGAAGCGGAGGGGTACGAACTTAATCTGCATTTAATAAATGTGGATGTCTGGAAAGAAAGTGAAAGTTCTGTTGCTGCGTTAGAAGAAAATTTCCAAATCAGCAATCAGTCAACCTCACCAATGGATTACCCTGATATGGAGACTACAGCGGAATCCGAATTGTTTCGGGTTGCCTCAAAAATTGGCGACTATCATCAAAATAAAACAACTAATGGAATCATGTTCTATGTCACAACATTTTTAAGCATTATGTTCTTTTTCGGCACATTTGTTTTGCTGTATCTTAACCTCTTTTCCGAAGTCGATACTGAGAAATTGAAGTATTGGAAACTAAATAAAATCGGGATGTCATCAAAGGAAATTAAGCAAAACGTATCAAGAGAATTAGGTACGATATTTTTCGTTCCAACCATTTTAGGAACGACGCTGGCCTTTTTGTACTTGGCAATCTTGTCAACAGATGTCGGAGGAATTATGCAAAACCCTGATATCTTAATGCATTTCCTGCAAATTGCGGGAATTTACGTTGTAATCCAGGTGGGATCATTCTTTTATGCCAGGAAGAAGATGCTATGGCACTTGATTAACTAGAAAAACTGCAGCCGCTTTCCATAGAGGAAGGCGGTTTATTTTTCTACCCTAATCGACAGATTTATTTTATAATGTGGAAAAGGAGGTGAAAAAAATGTCAGAGGAAAGACTTGATCGGTTAGAAGGAATGATGTCGCAACTGATTACCATGGTTGGGAATCTGCATAACAGTATGAGTGATATGCAAAAGGACATGAAGGAAATGCAAAAGGACATGAAGGAAATGCAAAAGGATATGAAGGAAGTGCAAAAGGATATGAAGGAAGTGCAAACTGTTCAAAAGGAACATGGACAAAGGTTTGAATCTATTGAGTTGAGAATGGACAAAATGGAAACAAAGAATGAATTCAGGCACCAAGAGGTATTGAATCAAATTAAAAGATTGGAAAAAGACCAGGACTTCATCTGGGAAAAGGCAGTGCGAAATGAGAGAGAACTTGAGATTATGAAAAGAACTTTGGAATCGTAATCTATCCTTCTTTTTGCTGCCAAGCTTACCAGCTACCAGCAAGCTTGGCTAGTTTGATACTGTATCTTAGTTACCGTAGACGACTCTCCATGGAATTGCTCCGGCAATTCGATTATTCTTTTATTCTGCTCCACTTGAATCTCCGAATTTTTATACATGCGATAAATCCAGATTAACAAAATGACAAATATAACTGGCGCAGCTAAAACTACGAAAAAAGACATCATCCCCATAATAGATGAGACAAACATAAAAATCCCCTCCTTGTTCACATTTTACTATTTAGCGAAAAAACAATTGGAATATAATGTTAAAGTTTTATGAACTAAATTAAAAAATATTATTCCAAGTACCTTCCATATTATCTTCCTAGTGAACTCTTTCTCTATTTTTTTCCGCTATGCCTCTGCAAAGTGATATAATTATCATAATTATTAGAAAAGTCACTAGGATAAAATAGAGGAAGGTGATGGTATGCATTTTCTTCGTTACCAATGGGAGCCGTATTTGTCGTATGGGCAGCTGTTTGAGTTTGAGAAGAACAAGGTTGTCTATCATCAGGGTGAAGCTGGCAGAGGAATCTTTTATTTGAAGAAGGGTGAAATTAAGGTTACGCTTCTTTCGGACAAGGGGGATGAGCGGATCATCAATATGGTTCCGCCTGGGATGCTGTTTGGTGAACATGGGGTCGACGGTGAGCCTTATTTGACGAGCGGGACGACGACTTGTCCATCGCTGGTTTACTATTTTTCCGATGATGTCATTACATCGATTTGTAAAAAAAATCCGGAAGCGGCGGGAATTTATACAGATTCCTTGATTTATAAATTCAGGACGCTTGCGGAAATCATTGCCCATCTGGACAGTCCGGTAGAGCAGCAAATGGCCTTCTATCTGCTTAAGCTTGTTCAGGAGAACGGGAATGCCTCGATGAACCAGACGGCTTTTTCTAAGTACATTGGCACGTCCCGAATCACTGTGAACAAAATTATTCAAAAGTGGAAGCAGAAGGGGTACATAGAGCTTCATAAGCGTGAAATTATTATCATCGATTTCGATAAAATAAGGGAGATTGCCAGCAATCCGCATGTGGATTAACCAACCAGGTTTCTGAGGAAATCTGGTTTTTTTATGAAGTATTTTCTTTTGTCAATCTCAATGATCCCTGCTTCCTGCCAATGTTTGAGCACCTTGTAAACGGTGATTCTTGTGAGTCCGGTGCAGCAGGCAAGGTCTTGCTGGGAAATAGGAATCTCGTAATTTTTGAACTCATCGCAGATGTTGTGGAGTAAAACGGATAGTTTTTGTTCAGATGTAAGCGCATTCATATTTATCCGATCTAAAAGTATTTTCATTTTGTGGATGACGCTTTTTGAAAAAAGTTTGAAGAGCTCTGGGTGGGTGATCATCAGTTTTCGGAATTCATCTGCTGAGAAGTGATAAACGACGGAGTCTTTTACTGCGATTGCGGTTGTAAAATGTGTTTTCTGGTCGAGTGACTGGACACCCAACAGCTGGTTAGGGATGACAATGTTCAGCATGTTTTCTTTTCCAGCGGCTGATTCTGTGACGATTCGTACAAGTCCTTTGTGCAGGTAATAAAAACCTTCTCCAAATTCCCCTTGCTTATAAATGCACTCCTTTTTCCTGAAAAACTGGCGGGTGCCGTATTTCAAATAATTCTCCCAATGAAATACTTCTTCATAAACCGTAACCATACCAAAACCTCCCTATCAGTGAAGTTGATATCTAACATTATCATAGGGGAAACCTTAGAATATTTCTACAATTTATTAGATAATTTAGACTTTTAAGAAAACTATTTTATAAAAAACGTTAAATAGGCTACAGTTACGTTCAAAAATTAGTATTACAATTCATTATGAATTTTCAATTAATTTTTTCAGGAGGGTGAATATGGGAATTAGGACTGGAGCTCAATATATTGAAGCGGTTAAAGCACGTAAGCCTGAGGTTTGGCTTTCCGGGAAGAAAGTCGAGAATTTATTTGATGAGCCGGTGTTCAAGCAGCCGATCCTTGAAATTGCAAAGCTGTATGACATGCAGCATGATCCTGAATTCCAGGATAAAATCACTCACGTTTGTGAGGAAACAGGGGAGCGAGTGAACAATGCATTCCTCGTACCGAAAAGCTATGAAGATTTAGTCAAGCGCCGCAATGTTTTCGAGGCGTTTGCGAAGGCAACATTCGGCCTCATGGGAAGAACTCCGGATTTCTTGAACGTCGTTGTGACATCCATGTACTACAATTCCTGGTTCTTTGAAAAATACAATAAAAACTGGGCAGAGAATGTCCGCAACTACTATAAATACATCCGTGACAATGACATCTTTCTAACCCACGCAATCATCAACCCGCAAAATGACCGCAGCAAGACTTCACATGAGCAAAAGGATGCGTACACACACCTTGGTGCAGTGAAGGAAACACCAGATGGTTTGGTCGTCAGGGGTGCGAAAATGCTGGCAACGCTGGCTCCGGTGACAGATGAAGTGATCATCTACTCATTCCCTGGATTCGCGCCTGGTGATGAAAAGTATGCACTGGCATTTGCGATTCCAATTGAGACGCCAGGGCTTCGCATCATTTGCCGCGAGCCAATGCAGGATGGAAAGCGCTCCTTCTTCGATCATCCGCTTGCATCAAGATTCGAAGAAATGGATGCCTTGCTTGTGTTTGATTATGTAGTTGTTCCTTGGGACCGCGTCTTCCTATACAACAATGTCGAGGCAGCGAACAAACTGTATCCAATGACAGGTGCAGGACAGCAGCCGGCACACCAATCTGGCGTTCGTGGTCTTGTAAAACTGGAATTCGCGACACAGGTGGCAATGAAGGTTGCCGATACAATCGGCGTCGACGGATACTTGAACGTCCAGGACCAGCTTGGCGAACTCGCACAATCACTTGAATCCATCCGGGCATTGTTAAAAGTTGCTGAATATGAGCACACAATGACTGAGCATGGTGAAGCGATGCCTGCTTATGTACCGCTGGAGACCATTCGCGGGTTGCTGCCGAAAATGTATCCGCGGGCAATTGAAGTCATCCAGATTGTTGGCGCAGGCGGCTTGTTGATGTCTCCAACAGGAGCAGATTTTGAAAGTGATGAATTAAGAGGATCGATTGATAACTACTATGTTGGCAGGGAAGGAATTTCTTCTTTGGAACGGGTCAGCATTTTCAAACTGGCATGGGACCTGTGCGGCGAGGCATTCGGACAGCGTCTATTGCAGTATGAACGCTACTACACAGGAGACCCAATCCGTAAACGCGGAATTTTCTATAACAATTATAAGCGCCAAACACCACTTACGATGGTCGACGAGGCGTTAAAGGGCGCACAGTTGGATAATAAGGAAGCGCTTACAAACTAGTCTGCAGGAGGAGAAGGACAGATGAAAACACATATTTATTCTTCATTGGAACTGCCTCAATCTATCGTCGCGATTGGAGCGTTTGACGGAGTCCATCGAGGGCACCAAACGGTAATCCGGCAGGCAGTACAACGAGGCAGGAAGCTGAAGGTTCCTAGTGTGGTGTTTACATTTGATCCTCCACCGCGGGTGTTTTTTCAAGGAGCAAGGATGCTGACCACAGTCGAGGAGAAGCTGGCAAAAATTGAGAAGCTCGGTGCCAGGCATGCTGTTGTTGTCAGATTTGATGAGGTGTACGCGAGGCGGAGTGCTTACGAGTTCATCGATTGCCTGGCGAAGCTGAATCCAGCTGAAATTATGGTAGGCGGAGATTTCCGCTTTGGCAAGGACCGGCTAGGCGATGTTTCTCTCCTTGAAAAATATTTTAAGGTTTCTGTCACGAATCCAGTCCGCTGCTCTCAGGGAAGCGTGATTTCTTCCAGCAGGATTCGTCAGCTCATTTCTGAGGGTGAGATTCACCTTTCGAATTCGCTGCTCGGCTGGCCAGCAGGAAAGTAGGGTTCTATTTTACAAGAATAGGAGGGACAGTGAATGAAGTTGCTTGGAATATCAGGCACAATCATCGGGGCGAAAACAGGCATTGTTGTCCGTAAAGTGCTTGATGATGTGAAAAAGAAATACCCGGATATCGAGGTGGAAATGCTCGATATGATGGATTACGATGTCGAGTTCTGTGACGGCCGCCCGCCGGAGAAATATTCATTAGATACGAGAGCGGTGATAGAAAAAGTCTCATCTGCCGATTTTTACGTGATCGGGACACCTATTTTTCAGGGATCCATTCCAGGGGTGTTGAAAAATCTGTTTGACCTTATTCACCCAGATGCATTCCGGAATAAAGTGATGGGATTCGTCGCCAATGGAGGAACGTACCAGCATTTCCTTGTGATCGAAAATCAGCTTAAGCCGATTGCCGGATACTTCAGGGCGTTTGTAGCACCAAGCTATGTTTACGCCAATTACGATCATTTTAACTCTGAAAATGAAATCGTTGATGAAGATTTGCTGAAGCGGATTTCAGGTTTAGCTGACGAAGTCGTTCATATGCAGAAGTCATTGAAGGGCAGCACGGCGAAGGTTACGGAATGACTTTGAATAAATTTACAAGAATCGAAGGGAGACGAGGAGAAATGAAAAGCCAATTTGCACCGATTAACCTTATGAAGTTTATTGAGGAAAACAGAGACCAGCTGAAGCCGCCGGTAAATAACAAGGTGATCTGGAAGGATGCCGAATTGATGGTCATGCTTTTAGGTGGACCGAACAAGAGACGTGATTTCCACGTTGATCCGTCAGAGGAGATTTTTTACCAAATTCAGGGAAGCTGTTATGTTGAGGTCATCAATGCGGAAGGCAAGCGCGAAGTAGTTGAAGTGAAGGAAGGCGAAATGTTCCATCTCCCAGCGAATGTGCCTCATTCCCCTCACCGCGTAGCTGACACAATTGGTCTTGTGATCGAGCGTAACCGTGCACAAGGTGAACTTGAGGATTTCGTCTGGTTCTGTGATGAGTGCGACCATGAAATGCATCGCGCGACAATCCAGCTGACAAACATCGAAAAGCAGGTAAAGGAAGCGATCGCCAGTTTTAATGGGAATGAGGAGCTGCGCAAGTGCGATAACTGTGGACATATGATGCCGCCAGAAGCGAGTGAATGGAAATGCGAGTAGATTTCCATACGCATATTATCCCAGAAAATTTCAGTGAGCTGACGCAGCGATTCGGTGGTGAGAAATGGCCGACACTTGAGCGAACATGTGCGTGCGGTGCTAACATCATGATCGCTGGCAAGGTGTTCCGCGAAGTGACCGACCAGGTGTGGGATGCCGAGAAGCGGATCAGGGATATGGAACGGGAGGGAGTCGACATTCAGGTTCTTTCACCGATTCCGGTGACTTTCTCCTATTGGGCGCCTGCTGAGCAAGCGGAAATTTTAGCAAGAGTACAGAATGACTTTATCGCTGACCTGGTTAGCCAGTATCCAACTAAATTCATCGGGCTAGGTGCTGTGCCGCTGCAAAACGTTGAGGTTGCGATCCGCGAAATGGACCGCTGTAAGCATGAGCTCGGATTGAGCGGCATTGAGATTGGCACGAACGTAAATGGCGTTAATCTCGATGATCCTCAGTTTATCGAATTCTTTGAAATGGCGGAGAAGTGGGAAGTTCCTTTATTCATCCATCCATGGGAGACACTCGGAAAGGAACGGATGCCGCGCCATAACTTGATGTATACCGTTGGGATGCCAAGCGAAACGGCTTTGGCTGGAGCAAGCTTGATTCTTGGCGGAATCATGGATAAGTTCCCGAAGCTGAAAATTTGTTTGGCTCATGGAGGGGGTGCACTGCCGTACTTGCTGCCTCGTCTTGATCAGGGCTGGAAGGTGTGGCCGCATCTGCGATTGCTTGATAAGCCGCCAAGTTATTACGCAAAGCAATTTTACTATGATTCGCTTGTGAATGAGCCGGTCAACCTGAATTATTTACTCCAGAATTTCGGCCATGAGCGCATCATCATGGGATCTGATTATCCATTTTTGCTGAGGGAGGTTCCTCCTGGAAAGGTCATCGACGATACTGTCGGTTTATCAAAGGAACAGACGGAAGCGATGCTCGGTAAAAATGCGCTCAGATTCTTGAATATTCCTGTTAAGGTGGGGAGTTGATTTTATGGAAAAGGCCTTAGTTACACCAGAAGAACGTTTAGAAGAGTTAGGGCTGACCTTGCCAGCTCCCCGTCAATCGGCAGGGAATTATGTGAGCTGTGTAAGGACCGGCAACCTTATTTTCACTTCCGGCCAGGGAACGAATGAATACCGCGGCCGGCTTGGTGAGGATGTCACGATTGAGGTTGGCTACGATGCGGCAAGGCAGTGCATGCTGAATTTACTGACGGTGCTGAAGCAGGAATTAGGTGAACTTAGTAAGGTGAAGCGGGTGGTAAAAGTCCTTGGCTTCGTGAATAGTTCGCCTGATTTTACTGACCAGCCGAAAGTCATGAATGGAGCTTCTGACCTGCTCGTACAGGTGTTCGGTGAGCGGGGGAAGCATGGGAGGTCTGCTGTCGGCATGGCGCAGCTGCCTTTGAACAATGCTGTTGAGGTCGAAATGGTCGTCGAAGTTGAGGATGAGGAGGTTGGATTAGGATGAATCTTGCTCAACCACAGGCCATAAAAGATGCAAAGCTGTTCATTAACGGTGAATACTGTGATGCGATGTCCGGGGAGACTTTTGACACAATCGACCCTTCGTCAAACAAGAAGCTGGCATCTGTTGCGAAGGCTGGCGTCGAGGATGCGAAGCACGCAATTGATGTTGCACAGAAGACGTTCGAAAGCGGCGTCTGGAGTGAGATGCCAGTTGCTGAAAGAACAAAGATTCTGGTCAGGATGTCTGAAC
Organism: Mesobacillus sp.; assembly: GCF_047739415.1. Lineage (GTDB taxonomy): Bacteria > Bacillota > Bacilli > Bacillales > Cytobacillaceae > Mesobacillus. The sequence goes on from NZ_JBIQOE010000293.1 coordinate 16,933, forward strand.
TGGTCATGGAGAGAGTCGATGAATTAGCACTGGTCGAGACGCTTGATGTCGGGAAGCCGATAAAGGAAAGTCGCGAGTTTGATATCCCTCGTGCCGCTGCGAACTTGCGCTTTTTTGCCGAGATGGCTAACTACATTAATCATGAACATTATGACCAGTCTCGATATATGTCTTATTCCAAATATGCTCCGGCTGGGGTGACCAGCTTGATCATTCCTTGGAACCTTCCGTTCATGCAGATGACTTGGAAGGCTTCGGCAGCGATGGCCGCTGGCAATACGGTTGTCGTGAAGCCAGCTTCCTATACTCCATTGAGCGCCGTCATGCTTGGCGAGATTGCCAATGAAGCGGGATTGCCACCTGGAGTGTTGAATATAATCACGGGTCCTGGCGGCACGGCTGGAACAGAGATGACACGTAACCCTTCAGTGCGCAGGATTTCCTTTGTCGGCGATAGTACGACAGGCCGCACAGTGATGCAAAACGCAGCTTCACAACTGATTCCCGTTTCCCTTGAGCTTGGCGGCAAATCAGCTAATATCGTGTTCGAAGACGCGGATCTCGATGAAGCAGTTGCAGGATCGATTGAAGCAATTTTCAGGAATCAGGGTGAGATTTGTTTGGCGGGTTCACGGTTGCTGGTTCAGGAAAGCATTTATGATAAGTTCATGGAAAAGTTCGTCGCAGCGGCTCGCGCGTTGAAGGTCGGCAATCCGCTTGATCAGGAGACGGATATGGGAGCGCTTGTTTCAAAAGGACATCTGGAAACCGTTGATGAATACGTACAGATTGGATTGGCTGAGGGCGCTAAGCTTGCAACTGGTGGAAAGCGTATTGCTAGTCTTGCAGAGGGCAATTTCTATGAACCTACTGTTTTATACGATGTGGATAACAAAATGCGTGTTGCCCAGGAAGAAATCTTCGGACCAGTACTCGTTGTAATCCCTTTTAAAACAGAAAAAGATGCTGTTAGAATCGCAAACGATTCCATGTACGGCCTGGCGGGTGTCGTCTGGACGAATGACTTGCGCCGTGCCCATCGTGTCGCTGCTAAAGTAAACTCCGGTTTGTTGTGGATCAACTGCTGGTATTATCGCGATCTGCGCACACCGTTTGGCGGATCGAAAGC
>NZ_JBIQOE010000294.1:0-41950 GCF_047739415.1 Mesobacillus sp.
GCAGGACCGAAATAGAAAAGTATAGCCGACTGCCCAGAAACGCAGAAACTGGAGACTCCGACAAAGAAGCGCTTTTTGCTTCTGACGGCGGAGTTGAAGTTTCGGAGTTTCTAGGAGGCGACACTAGACAAGCGTCTCGAGGAGTTAGGAGCCGCAGCTAGACAAGCGACTCGAGCTGCTCAAAGCTAACGCTTCTCGCAAGATGCACGAGGAAGCACTCTCAAGGATGAAAACTGGCTAGGCGCTGGAGCTAGACACTAATCTAAGTGTAAAAAGTTTATACTTTCTGATATAGAAATAAAAAAGGTGAGGATTCCCTCACCTTTTTCTGCTATCCGTGCGCTATTCTGGCACGGTCTCTATATTCCCATCTTATAATCATATTCTTTTGCCTTATCAGGGGAAGAATTTTCGAATTCCATCTTTAAGAATGGTTTGTATGAAGGTTCCACCTTTTTAACAAACGAATATGAACTGATTTTTTCCATCAGCGCCTCTGCCTCATCGAGATTGCAGTAAATCACTGCATATTTCAATTTCTTCGAGACAAAATGAACATTTCCAAATCTTCTGAGCATCTTGGCCTGCTTTAATGAATACAGCCAGACGATGATTCCCTGCCTCTGTCCTATCATATTCTTTTCCCCTTCGGTAAACGTTTGCTTTGTACTAGTCTAGCACACAAAAACCAGTTTTTTCAATAATCAATCCCATTTAACACAGTCTAAAATCAACATTGGGCTCAAACAAAGCTAAAATCAAAAGAAAAAAGCATGGGATCCCCATGCTTTTTCTCGTTAATCTAAGCAGAGCACCCACAGCTTCCTCCGCTGCCGCAGCCGCCTCCGCAAGAGCTTTCGAAGAATGGATTTCCGGTAGGAACCTTCACACTCTCTGAAACGGCTCTGCCGATGATCACACTAACCTCATCAAGCAGGCTCTGTAAGTCATTTTCCGCTTTCTTAAATTCGGCAATAACCTCATCCATGTCCAGCTCTCTTTTTACAATCCGGATCTTGCCCATGACTTCCTTGTAGTCAGGATGGTACTTTCCGAAACGCTGAACCTCTTCATAGCGTTCCTTCATGTCCACAAATTCACGGACCTTCCTTTGTGTCTCCGGATTATTTTTAACATTATATAAACATTCCCGATAATACTCGGCAATATCAGATTGTAAAATCATGCTGACTAACTGTTCAGCTTCTTCCAACAATAGTACTCTTTCTGATGTAACAGCAAGCAATGCTGACTCACCTCCGAACCTCATTTTACCATGAAACTGCCAGAAAAGCTAAACTTTCCAGCCGTCATCATCTAAAAGCCCTGGCATGCCTGCTTATTCCGGCATCTAAAAGCTAGCAAAGCTTTCCTCGTTCAGAAGAAAGCTTTGTCATGATTGGGAATTCATGCTTGAGAACATGTGCATCATCATCGATGCCATCTGGATATTGTTGGAGAACTTCTGAACCTTATGCGGGATCGTTTTTTCAAAATGGTGCAACGCGGCGATCTGCGCAGAATAAATATCCCTTGGGTCCCTGCTCAGCTTCCTGTACCAGTCGGGCTGGGCTCGGACGAACTCTATCAGCTCTTTATTCGTTCGTAATTGCTCCATGACATCTTTACGCATTGTTAGCCTCCATTCTAATCCTGCCTGAATGAGAAAGGATGTGCAGGGCCTGAACTTTTAGGTGCCTGTTGTCCCCCTTTGCTTCCCTGGAACTGAGAAAGCACGCCCTGAATCGCTCCGAGTGCCTGGCTAATGTTATGAATTTGTCCTTGAACCTGATCGGGATCCATATTTTTCACAGCACCCATGATCGTCCCTAACCAATCGGTTTTCTTTTCTTCACTTTTTTCGTCCTTGTCATTATTGCTCTTGTTAGTCCATTTTGGATCTTCCTCACCAAGCAGGTACCAATCTTCGTACATTTCCTGCCAGGTTGTATTTCCCTTCCTGACTTCCTGCACGAGCTCAGGGTGGGCTTTCACGAACTCCTTGAACTTTTCAACAGAGGGATGAAGTTTCTTTTTGGCCATAGCTTTCACCTCACAGTGTAACAAATGCCTATAATAGCATATGAAAATGATTATATTTGGTGAGGAATTTTAGAAGTCAACCTTGTGCTGTGAACTACCCACCACTTACCACCCTTACAGGTTGCTTGAAGTGGGGGCTTCTTGGGTAATCGCCACTTTTGGTAGCTGACGAAATGGACCAAGCTAACCCTCTTGTTCCAAGAGTTTATATTTCACTAGGCACTTGCTAATAAGCGAATGCCTTCCTTTTTTATATTGAGTGCTGAATTGTAGTCTCTATCCAGATTTACCCCACACGAACAAGTGTATGTCCTCATTGCCATAGGCATTGGCTGGGTATTTCCACAACTCGAACAAGTTTTGGTGGATGGGAACCATTTATCGATCTTGATCAGCTGTTTTCCCTGCTCTTTTAGTTTGTACTGCAAGAATGATGTGAACATACCCCAACCGTTGTCTGCAACGCTTTTTCCGAATTTTAGTGCTTGTGACATACCTTTCATGTCTAAATTTTCAATCACAACAGCATCATAGTTAGTGACTAATTCTTTTGATTTGTGATGAAGAAAATTTTTGAGTTGATTGGCGACTCTCTCTTGGATTTTAGCTATTCGAATACGCTGTTTATTCCAATTCGAAGAGCCTTTCTTTTTACGGGAAAGTTTACGTTGTTCACTTGCTAATTTTTCCAGCATTCGCCGATAAAACTTTGGGTAATTGGCTTTCTCACCCTCACTATCGACAAACAACCCATCCATCGCAAAATCTAATCCAACAATCTTTTCAATTTCTTTGCTTTTAATCTCCTTCTCGTACTCTGTAAGGATAGAAATATAGTATTTTCCTGATGACGTCGTCGATACGGTACATGATTTGATTTTGTATTTCGCAGGGATCTCTCTATGTTGTCTGATTTTGACCATTTTCAATTTAGGTAATTTGATATGACCATCCAACAATTGAATATTCCCGTTTACAACATTTGTTGTGTAACTTTGTTTGTGGCGTTTACTTTTATATTTTGGGAACTTGGCATTCCCCTTGAAGAATGCTTTAAAAGCTTTATCCAAATTTAGTTGGGCGTTCGCCAGCTCTAACGAGTCTACTTCCTTTAGCCATTCATATTCTTTTTTGTACTTGGCAGGCGTTGGATGTTTCACCTGCTTCAATGCTTCTTTATCCTCTTTTAGTAATTCATACGTTTCTTTTCGTTCAGCTAACATTTTGTTGTAGACGAAGCGAACACAACCAAAGGTCCTGCGTATAAAGATCGCCTGTTCATCAGTTGGATACATTCTGAACTTGTATGCTTTATTTTGTTTAGCCATATCAAATCACCCACTCACACGAATATATGTTCTGATTATACCATAAAAATAAACTTTGAGCTATCACCCAACCAAAATTCATCTCCCCCTTACCGCTGGGCTATGCCCTTCACACGCTTGAAGAGGGAGGCTTCTTTCGGAGTACGTTAAAAGAGCCAATGTGTTAAAATAAAAAACAGATTATAAGATGGCTTTTTTACAATAATGATATTCATTCGAAATTATAAGAACAGAGCCATTCAGAAAGAGGTAATAGTATAGTGGAAAAAGAATTGCAACAGCTTTTAGACGAATGCATCTCGTTATCAGGCGAGCAGGAACTTGAAGCCCTCAAAACGGTACTATCCGGTGTTAAAAATAAACTAAACGGGAAAAACAGTACGTATATCGATGGGCTTCTGCATATGGATAGGAGACTCGATCATGAAACTTGTGAAATTGATATTCCGATTACAAATGTACTCGATAATACCCTTGGCATAGTACATGGCGGTTTTACTGCCACGATACTCGACACGGCGATGGGAACACTCGCCAATAAGCTGCTGCCAGAAGGTTACGCAGCTGTCACGTCACAGATTAACATCCATTATCTTGCGCCAGGGATCGGCGGCAATCTTCATTGCAAAGCTACGCTGATTCATAAAGGAAGAAGTACCGTTGTCCTTGAAGCGGATGTATTCAGGTCCGATGGCAGAAAGATCGCTCACTCTTCCGGAAGCTTCTTCGTTGTAAAAAAACAGCATAAATAAGGTGATCATGAATGGTTACAGCGATTGTAATTCCGATTGTCCTTGCCTATTTTTATTGGTTGACGAAAAAAGAAATGCAGGCAAATTTCCAGGAATGGCTCAAACTGGAGAATATTCCTGAGGAAGCGATCGTTAGCGGAAAAATCATAGGGGTTCATGATTATAAAGAACGATTTTATTATCATCGGTATAATCATGTTACAGTTTTGAAAATCAACACAGGCTTAAAGGAGGTAACCGTAAAAAAAGTGACTCCATTGAGAAAAGGGGCAGTTCCACCTCGATTCAATGAAGGGGAAATGGTACATCTTTACGGCAACTGGAAGCAAGGCTTCTTTTCAATTAACAGGGCAATCAAGCAGAACGAAGGAGCATGACCTCTTTGGTCCATGCTCCTTCGCTGTACATAATGTATAAATGTAAAATAGCAATTACTGTTGCTGCTCCCACATTTTCAAGAAGTTCTGGGTATAATGCATCTGATATACCCCTACTCCAAGATGTGAAAATTCCTCATTCAATAACGCCTCACGGTGGGATTCACTATTCAGCCATCCCTCGACAACTGCTGGCCCATCCGTATAATTAGCGGCGATGTTTTCCCCAGCCACTTGGTACAAGATCTCCGCTGCATTTAGCCTTTCCGATAAATCTCCGAACTTTTCCGACTCATGCGAAAAATAGTCTTCAATTGCCATATCCTTGCTATGGGCATATGCGACTTCTGCCGTTTTCTCATCCCACTCCAGCGTTGGCAGTTCATGCCTTGATCTGATTGCATTTGTAATATCAAGGATTTGTTTTTCGAGACCAGCCTCAATCCTGACCCAATCCCCTTCAGATAATACAGGCGGTTCTATCAAAGTTCCCCTGTAGACCATTTCATATGGACGCTGCTTGACGATTGTTTCCTTGTCCATATACCGGATGCTTGAGACGGAACTAGTGAATTTATCAATGTAAAGCTGAACAAAGTATTCACCCATTTTTATAATGGGTCGTGTGTTCATATCCTGCTCGGAAAGCTCGAATTTATAGGAGCTTCCATTATATTCAAACGTAACATCAGGCTCAATCACGTTCATTGAAAAGATTTCTTCGATTGGCTGTCCAATCTTAAACGGTTGTACATTCACCGAAGGGCCAATCCCATATGCGGTAACAACCTTGCCATTCAGGACACCAGCCTGGATATATTGGTCAAGGTCATTGTTAAAAATCCACCAATGGAAGCCATAGGCTGAAAGGTCAACCCTGGATGGTTCACCTAATGTAGCCTTAAGAGAATCAATATCCTTACCTAATAGGGAACCAACTCCCTGTGCAGGCTGGTCAATGCCCTCACTAATATTTTGTTCATCGATAACCTTGTCGAGAGATTCATCCTCTTTAGGGGCCGACTTCTGTTCAATTACCAATTCCTCATTATCTTCCTTGTTAAATCCCATGTATAAACCAATAAGTAAAAAAATTGCGGCAAAAATTAAAATCCTAAAAATAGTTCGCAGGTAGATCCCCCCTTCTGTTGAGTATGGCAAGCCACACTGGTGTGAGTCAAAAGACACTATTCTCTCTATCACTATATGAGTGATTTTTTGAAATTATTATATCATTTATAGGGTTCTTTTTAATAGAAGTGTTCCATCCGAGTCAAAAAAAAATAATAATCTTTAACATGAATGACATATATCTTGCGTCTCTCTGATTAACTTACTTTTAACATACGGTTTGCTTAAAGTAAAATCAAACAATCACCATTACATACAAAGGTTTGAACAACTATAGAAAGAATGATAACAAAAAGGCACCCAATATGAGTGCCCTAGACTATTGCATGTGGTTTCCTGGCTCAGAGATTTCTGATAGGGCGTGCTGTGCTTGTTCGTCTGTCATTTCATTTACAGCAAAGTCACCAAGCGCTACAATCCCTACTAATTTATCGCCTTCTACTACTGGCAGCCTTCTAATTTGCTGTTCTGCCATAAGCCTGGTTGCATCTTTAGTGGACATATCCGGTGTCGCTGTAACAAGATGGTCACTCATGACCGTTTCAACCTTTGACGATGGCGGATGTTTTTCTGCTATTCCTCTAATGACAATATCCCGGTCGGTGATCATGCCTACGAGCTTATCATTGTCAACGATGGGGATTGATCCAACATTCCATTCTTTCATTTTGACCGCAACTTCAAATACATTATCCAACAAAGTACATGTTTCCACATCGCTAGTCATGATTTCACGGATTTTACGCACTTTCATTTCCTCCTTATATCGAAGCTTGCCTACTCACAGTTAGGGTTGCCTGAATCATGCTAATTATGCCATCAATTAATTAATTGTTATTATGTATTCAGTTTCCCCATGGAAGCAGAAAGAGTGAAAGCAGATAAATTCGCTTTTATATTCATTGCAACTTAAGCATATTTTTACTATTATTAAATTTGAGATATAATCTATTTTAGGCGATATTACTGCAGTGTGTTTTTAGGAGGGAATAGGATGAAATTCGAAAATACAGGTATTGAAAACCTGAAGGCGGACTTGAACCGTCTTGATGAGGTTATGTTAGAGCACGGTCTAGTGCGTGAGGGTCAATGGGACTATGAGCGAGTAACCTATGACAAAAAGATTGTGGTTAAAGAAGGCACATTCTATTTACGTGTCCAGGGCTATGCCCATGAAGGTGATATCGGCTCACATAAAGCAATCATTCAGCTGATGACTCCTTTGTTAGGCAAACATTATTATCCACATGGCGTTGAATATGGTGAAGGTGAACAATTCCCGAAAGCTCTTGTCAGCCAGTGTGAAAAGCTTTTAAACGATGTGAAAGCAGAAGTAGAGAAATTCGCACTCTAATATCATAATGTAAAAAAGACGCATTCAATGCGTCTTTTTTACATTAATGCCCGTTATGATGACATCAATCTCTTTCGGTAAAATAGAAGTAAGCTGCACAATCTCCTCTTCTATGTTTTTCTGAAGCTCCCTGGCATTTAGAAGGATAGAGTACTCCCCAACAATAGTGTCAACATATACTTTAATTTTTACATAACCCTGATCAAGTTCAACAATTACCCCATTGTCAGCAAATGAATTTCTTCGTAATCCTGAAATCCTGGTTTTAAGCCCCGACTGTTGAAAAAAGCCGCTTTCATTTATGTTGGCATTAACAATTGCACAGACCGCACGGCATACCTCTCTATTTTGTTGAGACATGATTTTCCCTGACTTCTTCATTGCCTCACCCCTAAAAGTTAAGGTCCGAAACCTGATGTTCATATGCATACATAGAGATGGAATAGCGATCTAACGTTATTAAAGTGAATCCGTCAGCATAAAAATCATCAAAGTTTACAAAAAGACGTGGGTTATAGCTGATTTTTGTTGTTTCTTATATTAAATGCGTACTATAATTTAATTGTTAAGGAATTTTTTGCGCTTTTTGAAATATAAGGCTTAAGTGCCCTTAATAAATGCTTTTTAGAGGTATATACTCTTCATGAGTATAGAAAGGAGTTTCACTTGTCCGGTATTTTTACTAAACGAACTATCATTATTGCATTAATCACCATCGCCGTTGCAGCTATCCTTTACATTATCCTTCCGGTATCCATCCCGTTGATTGCTGCTTTAATCACCGCCCTTTTTCTCGAACCTGCAGTGGTATACTTCCAGAAAAGATTCAAGAGCGGGCGGCGCCTGGCAGTATTGGCAATTTTCCTCCTATTTGTATTGCTCATAATGGTTGCAGGGTATTTCCTGACTACCACAGCAGTCACCGAGGCAATTGACTTGATTGATAATACTCCAGTCTATATTAATGAAATTACGAATGCCTGGTATAAGGCCGAAAATAGTTTTGTGGAAGCTGCCAATGACCTTCCAAGGGAAGTTGTAACTGAAATAAGCAACCGGGCAGAGGACTTTCTCAATAAACTCAAGAATGACATGATCGCATTTATCAATATAGATAATTTGAAAGCATTGCTAACCTACATTCCGAATTTTCTGATCAGCTTCCTTGTCTATTTGATTGCCCTGTTTCTTTTCTTGCTGGAGCTGCCAGCTTTAAGGCAAGGTGTTTACAGCCATTTAACAGAAAGAACAGCAGACAAAGTACACTTCATGACATCCCGGCTTTCTTATGTCGTATTCGGATTTTTGAAGGCACAATTTTTGGTGAGTGTGATTATTTTTATCGTAGCCCTGATTGGGTTGCTTTTCATCACTCCGGAATATGCAATTGTCATGTCAGCTATCATCTGGCTGATTGATTTTATCCCGCTGATAGGCTCAATCGTCATTTTGGCGCCTTGGTCAATCTTCCACCTGGCCACAGGCAATATAGCCCTTGGAACCCAGCTGGCGGTCCTGGCGGTTATTTTGCTGATTATCAGGCGAACAGTGGAGCCTAAGGTAATGGGGAGCCATATAGGCCTTTCTCCACTTTCTACACTGATTGCCATGTATCTTGGCCTGAAGTTATTCGGCTTCATGGGGTTTGTCATTGGACCATTGCTCTTGATCGGATTCAATTCAGCCAAAGAAGCTGGAATTATAAAATTTAAATTTAAAATATAACTAAACAAAACCCGGATGAACTAGCATCCGGGTATATTATTATTCAATTTTAAAAGAAATCATAGAAGAATGGCTTGAATGCTGGGATTGCATGCTCCAACTCCTTAACTTCATCGATGTCTCCCTTAAGCAGTTCTAGCTCAAATAATTCAAGAGGACGTTTATAGCCGAATAACATGGCTGTTAAAGTGTTGATGTTCAATTGCAGTCCGCGCTTTGGAGCAGTTACACAGGTACTACCTTCTTTCACAGGGTGAAATGTAATTCCTTCCTGCCCCATTATATATGTCCCTGTATTCCATGGAGCAGCTGCATCATCCAGATGCAGAAACATCTTTTTCACATCAGTGCTGTTGTTAAAAGGATAGCTAGATAATGCTTTCTCAGCATTGACAATTCTACCCATGAAATATGGATAAATTTCAGTCTTGAGCTTAGGCTCCTTTAAAAAGTAAGGGAATGGGTCATGTACTGATAAAAGCACTTCCACTCGATCTACCATTGAATCATGATGGCAAATGAAATTCCACAGTCCCTTTCTCGCTTCATGGGTTAGAGAAACGTATTCCTCAACCTTCATTACATTATCTTTAATCTCGTATAACACGTATCCTGTAGCATCATTTTTTGAATCATAATAAACAGCAGCTGTTTGTTCACCGTATATACTTGTGCGCCACCATTCCGAATCTCTTGCTAACATCGCGCTATGCATTGCTGCATATTGCTCATAGACCCTCTCGATATCCAATGAGTGATTCTTCTTTGTATGTCTTTTAATATTTCCCGATTGTCTATCTACCGGTTTTAGATTTATTTTTTCGATAGTGATCTTTCTGTTGTCTGAAATGATTTCCCAACCAAACCTTCTATAAAAATCGATCTGAAATGGATGAAGGAAAGAAACAATATTCCCACTCTGATCCATACCCTCCAGCGCCCTTTTCATTAAGGCATTAACATACCCTTTACGTCTATGCTCAGGATAGGTAGCGACTCCGGCAATGCCACCCATTTTCCAATCCAGTTGCCCCAGCTTCACATTCAAAGAAAGAATATGCAATTTGGAAGCAAGCTCTTCTCCTTCAAAGATCCCAAGCAAGCGATGTTTTTTAAGGGTTTCCAACCGTTTAGAAATATCACTTTCCGGTACTTTATACTGAAAAGCATACATTGATAAATTCATTGACTCCAGATAATGTTCTTCTGATAAAACTTTAATATCCAAGCAAATCCCCCCCTTTATACAACCTAATAGATTCGCCTATTGAAGGAGGAATACCTTCAAAAACAAGAAAAACATTGCTGTTAGCAATGTTTTAAAGTCCGCTATGTTCCGAGTATGGCCTTGATGACTGAAGTTGTTTCTCCACCTTTGTAGAACACATATAGAAGCAGGTAAACTGCAACACCCGTGATACCGGTAAAGAACCAGGTAACACTGGTGACAGGTCCAAGTTTACGATGACGCTCAAGCTTGTTCTTATATCCTGTGTAAAGCGAGATAATTCCAAGGACAGCTCCAATAGTAGCAAGTGTGATATGGAAAATTAAAAACAACGTATAGTAAATCTTGATATCATCAGGTCCACCAAATGATGTATTTCCAATGAAAATCGTCCTTGAAGCATAAATCACGAAGAATATGATGGCGAATATACCAGCCAGTGTCATAGTCTTGCGATGCTTTTCAATCTTTCTTTGTTTTATTTGGGCCCAGCCAATTGCCACGGTAATCGCACTTAAAACAATAAATGTAGTGCTGATTGTCGGCAGGATCGGTAAATTAGACATATATATGTACCTCTCAATCATTATTTCTCCATAAAATTAATTGTAGGTTACCTGTCTCTTTTTTTCAATCTTTGATTGCTGTTAACTGATAATTTTTTTTACAGAGTGAAAACCCTTATTAAACAATAATAAAAGCTCCCCAATAAGGAAGCTTTTAAAATCATTATTACTTTACTGGCTGTGGCGCGCTCGCAAGATTGATAGCATCCTGTTCAGCTTGATGATCCTCTTCATTTCGGAACCATTGGAAGAACGCATATCCCAAGAAGATACCATAGACGATTTCCTGAATGACCTTCATGATTACTCCTCCAAGCTGCTGATCATGCAGAAGCGAAATAGAACTGAAGGTTTCCGGACCGCTGAGATCCAGGCTCGAAAGCATTGTAGGCGGTACACATAATTTCAAAGCTTCGCCCCATGCATTCGGGTCAGAAAAAGTTGCATACATTGGTGTATCGGCAAAGATGATCAAAGCGCACGCTGGTGTAATTAAAACACCGTCAGCAAAGATATACCCCATCTTTTTAACACCGGATAATGTCTGATACTCCTCCAACTTATTGACAAGAGGCCACCACATGAACATCGCAAGTATAAATAGCACCGATGTGTAACCTGCATGCAGCCACATATCTGTTTTAACAAAATCAAAAATCAGTGGAATATGGTAAATAGAGAATATTCCATTAAACATGATCAAGGCAATAAGCGGCTTCGTGAAGAAGCGAAATAGCGGATCGACTATCGGAAGTGATAAAAACGATCTCCAAAGCCAATCAGGCAAGCCGAAAATCAATAATGGAGGTACTACAAGGTAAAGCACTGCCATCTGGATCATGTGCATGTAAAAAGTGATATGTGCCATCAAATCGACAGGCGAACCTTTAATGATATAAAGCACGATGATAGCTGATGTAAAATAAACAGCCTGCTTTCGTGTTGCAGGTACACCGTCCTTGAACCGATCATAGTACTTGTAGACAACCAGATAATAAGCAACTAATAGTGCTGCCATCACAAGAAAATATACTGGACTCCATAATGCTCTGAATCCAAATATATCTAAAGTAAGCATTGTATTTCACCCCGTCCTGTTTAAGAACTTTACTTTCATTATACTTCCAAAGGTATGGTACTTCAATAGAACGGCTCTGCCATTAAATGTTAGTATACTCGCTTACATAGAAAAAATCGGCTAAAAGCCGATTTTTTCTTCAAGTCATATTACCACCAGATTATTGTTGTGAAAGCCAGGATTGTTACAGCTCCTACAACTACTCCAGAATAAAGGAACAATGCAGGTGCTTCATGCCCTTTGTGGCTCATGTGCATGAAATAGTATAGCTGGAAGATTACCTGAATCACAGCAAGCAGAAGGATGAACGGAACTGTGAACCAGCCTGAGAATCCTTCATATCCAACTGCAACGAAAGCAACAAGTGTCAAGAAAATCATCAATGCAAAGGTAACGATTTGGTATCTCATCTCTTCGGCGCTTTTTTTGCGTCGATATTCGATGTCAACTCTTGGGTTCCCTGAACTTGGTTGTTGATTAGCCATCAGTTTATCCCACCATTCCCATTAGATATACAACCGTGAAGATGAATACCCATACAACGTCGATGAAGTGCCAGTAAAGGCTGGCCACATAAAACTTAGGAGCGTTGTAAAGGTTCAACCCACGCTTGGAGTTGCGGACCATCAGAGTAATGATCCACAATAAACCAAATGCCACGTGAGCTCCATGGAAGCCAACTAGCGTATAAAATGCAGATCCGAAGGCACTACTTGTAAACGTGTGTCCAAAGGTATGAACATAGTGATAGAACTCGTAAATTTCAAGACCCAGAAATGCAGCACCTAGAAGTACTGTAAATCCAAGCCATAGCTGCATCTTCTTAAAATTGAAATTCTTCATATGGTACATAGCATATACACTTGTCAAAGAACTTGTTAAAAGAAGCATTGTCGCCGTAAAAGCAAGTGGTATTTCAAAGATATCCTTGGCAAGTGCATGTTCAGCACTTGGAACCTTATCTTTCAATGCAAGATAGGTTGCGAAGAGAGTCGCAAACAATACTGTCTCTCCGCCAAGAAAGAACCAGAAGCCCAAAAACTTGTTTTTTGCTTCGAGGGTTGCTTTTTCAGGCTCCGCAGGCCATGTTTCATAAGTGAATTTTTCTTCAGCTTGCATTATGCCTTTGCCCCCTTATCATTATCATTATCATCGTCCATTAAGTCTTCTTTATGAATATGGAATCCATGATCATCTTTAATAGAACGAACGAACATGGCTCCCAGAGTTACTGCCAAACCGAGGATCAGTATTAGTAACCCCCAGCTTGTTTCAGCACGGTACATTGCACCAAATGCTGCGATGAAAAGACCAAGTGATATAACGAAAGGAATGAAAGAGTTATTCGGCATATGGATGTCGCCAAGCGGTTCTGCAGGAGTCATGCCCTTCTTGCCTTCCATTTTCTCCAGCCAGTAAGCATCAAGTCCGCGTACAAGCGGAAGCTGCTTGAAATTGTAGAATGGCGGTGGAGATGCAATCGCCCACTCTAGTGTACGGCCGTCTCCCCATGGGTCATTCCCAACTTTTTCATTTTTAACTTGTGTGATGATTACGTTAATCAATAAAACAATAACAGCTACAGCCATAAAGAAGGCACCAATTGTACTGATTAAGTTTCCTAGTTCAAGTCCCTGTCCAGGCAGGAATGTGAAGATACGGCGTGGCATACCCATCAATCCCAGGAAGTGCTGGATGAAGAACGTCAGGTGGAAACCAATCAGGAACAACCAGAACGTAACCTTACCCAATGTTTCGTTCAGCATTGTGCCGAACATTTTTGGCCAGTACAGGTGTGCACCTGCAAATAATGCGAATACTACACCACCAACGATAACGTAGTGGAAGTGAGCGACAACGAAGTAGCTGTCATGGTACTGATAGTCAGCTGCAGCTGATGCCAGCATGACTCCAGTTACACCACCGGCAACGAATGAAGGAATGAAGGCTATTGCCCAAAGCATCGGAGTTGTGAACTTGATGCTTCCTCCCCACATCGTGAACATCCAGTTGAAAATCTTGATACCTGTAGGAACGGCGATTGCCATTGTCGCTACTGCGAAAATCGCGTTTGCGATCGGTCCAAGACCAGTTGTGAACATATGGTGAGCCCATACCATGAATCCAAGGAAACCGATTAATACAGTCGCGAATACCATGGATGAGTAACCGAATAGACGCTTTCTAGAGAAAATCGCAAAGATTTCTGAGAAAATACCAAAAGCCGGCAAGATCAAGATATAAACTTCCGGGTGACCAAAGATCCAGAAAAGGTGTTCCCAGATAATTGTGTTACCGCCATTTGTTACATCAAAGAAATTAGAACCAAACATACGGTCAAAAATCATTAAGAAAAGACCAACAGTCAGTGGAGGGAAAGCAAATAGGATAAGAGCTGATGTTACAAATGTTGCCCAAGTAAACATCGGCATTCTCATATAAGTCATTCCCGGGGCACGCATGTTAATGATCGTTACAAGGAAGTTAATCCCCCCGATTAGTGTACCCGCACCTGAAATCTGCAAACCAAGTGCGTAGAAGTCAATACCATGCGTTTCAGACTCCATTGCAAGAGAAGCATATGAAGTCCAACCAGCATCTGGAGCTCCTCCCAGGAACCATGAAAGGTTAAGGAATACTCCACCAAAGAAGAATAACCAAAATCCTAAAGAGTTCAAGAATGGAAACGCAACGTCACGCGCACCAATTTGAAGTGGCATGACAGCATTCATAAATGCGAACACCAGCGGCATCGCTGCAAGGAAAATCATGGTTGTTCCGTGCATCGTCAGGAGTTCATTATAAAAACCTGCGCTTACAAAATCATTATTAGGTACAGCGAGCTGGATACGGATAAATAGAGCTTCAAGCCCACCAAGGATGAAGAAGAATCCGCCAGCGATAAGATAAAGAATCGCGATTTTCTTATGGTCAACCGTTGTCAGGTACTCCCACAAAGTTGCGCCGAATCCTTTTTTTTGAGCATAGGTACTCACAGTTTTACCTCCCTTTCAAACAAATCCCCTGTTATTTCTGGACTTTCAAGCCCATCAGATATTCTGTTAATGCATCAAGTTCTTCTGGTGAAAGATCAGCATATTTGCCGGTCATCTTGTTGCCAGGCTTGTATGCTTCTGGGTCTTTCAGCCATTTTTTAATGTTTTCTTCAGACATGTCGAGAACACCAGCTACGCGTGAACGCTCTCCAAAGTTTGTCAGATTAGGACCAACACGGGCTGCTTCTGGAGCTGTGTTTGCCGGAGTAACCGCGTGACATCCGATACAGCTGTTGTTGAAGACTTCCTCTCCTTGTTGTGCAGTTGCAGTTTCTGCCTTAGCAGGTTCTTTAACACCTTGCATATCTGCTACCCATTGATCGAATTCAGCGCGCGGCAAAGCTTTCACTTTGAAATCCATCAATGCGTGTGAAGGTCCGCAAAGCTCAGCACATTTTCCGTAGAAAAGTCCGCCAGCTTCATTTGCTCCTTTACTGTCAAACTCAAGCCAAAATTTGTTGACGTTGTCTACATTCGTATCCATCTTCCCACCAACAGATGGAATCCAGAAGGAGTGCTTTACATCAGAAGCCGTAAGGTTAAAGTAAACCTTTTCATCAGTAGGGACTACCAATTCCTGGCTGGTGATGATCTCTTCATTTGGATACTCAAATTCCCACCAGTAAAGATTCGCGCGAACGTTGACTACTAGTGCATCAGTCTTTCCTTCAGCGTTCTTCTTTTCCATTGGGGAAACATCTGCCAACTTAAATGTTGCAGCAACTGTAGGAACAGCAAGAATTAGAAGCAATAAGATCGGAATAACAGTCCAAAGAATCTCAAGCTTGTGGCTTCCCTCGACCTGCTTTGGGATTTCCTTGTCATTCTTCCTGCGGAACTTCATAATGACATAGATAAAAATGATTGTGACGACAGCAATTACCCCCACCATAATCGCCGTGCTCAACAACATAAGTTCATACTGAGATTGAGCAACTTCACCTGCAGGTCTTAATGTTGACAGGTATGGCTCACCACAGCCAGACAAGACTAATGCCATCAATGTGAACAGTGACAGCAGACGCCATTTAGCAAGCATCTTCATAGCTTAATTAAACCCCTCTTTCGAAAAAATCTTATAAATTTTGTTGTAAAAAATATATGGGAAAATTCTCTCTCATCAAAGAGTGAATCTCCTAACAAAGGTTAAATAAGTGTGACAATTACCATAGCGACAAACATGACAGTTAAGTATTGTAAAGAATATACAAACATCAGTTTTGCCCATTTCATATCATCTTTAAGCTTTTCAAGGTAGATTCCCAAAACAAGCCATCCAATATTCAGGATCGTTGCAAGAATCACGAATGGAATTCCAAGTTCAGGAAGAAAAAATGGTAACGGCAGCAAGGCTGTTATCCATAGGAAAATCGACCTTTTGGTCGCTTTGAACCCTTTTACGACTGGAAGCATCGGTATACCAGCTGCACGGTATTCCTCTACCCTTCTCATTGCCAGGGCATAGAAGTGTGGTGGCTGCCAAACAAAAACGATGGCAAAAAGCATCCAAGCCATTACGTCCAGGTTGGCGTCCACTGCAGCCCAGCCGATTAGCGGTGGAACTGCTCCTGAGATACTGCCGACAATTGTATTGGAGACATATTTTCGTTTTGACCACAATGTATAGAGAACTACATAACTAAAAACGCCAAACAACCCGATTACAGCAGCTGTTATGGTAGTTGTAAGCAAAAACGCGGTTCCAATCCCGATCAGCAAGAAGCTCATCAAGGCCACTTTTCCTGGCTGGACTTTTCCAGTTACAGTCGGCCTGTCTTTTGTTCGCTCCATTAAATGGTCGATATCCCGATCGATGTAGTTATTCAGGCTGCAAGAGCCGGCGACAATCAATGATGAACCTATCAATGTCGCTAGAATTAAATCAATATTATCCAGAAAGCGCGCTCCGCTAAAATGAAGAGCTAGCCATAATCCAGTAAAAGTCGTCATAGCATTGGAATTTACAATTCCTACTTTAATGAGGGCAAGAAAATCTTTCAACATCGTCTTCTCCACGACTGCAGGCTGTCCGTCCTCTAATACAGCTTCTGATAAAGCTTTTGAATTAGACATCCATATCCTCCTTCATCCCTTTTCCTTCAAAATTCCAGAGACGAAATTTTTACAAAAAAAAGAAGAGTATTTGTACTTTATATTCCGGATAGTTTTCACTATTCTCAACGTGTAAAGGCTGTTAAATGTTTGTGTAGAAAAATAAAGCCTACGTTGTATATTAAATCACACTTCACAACTTTTTTGTGAATTTTTTTTGAACAAAATTTGAATAATTTGTGTCTTACCGCCATTATCCATAAAGTTTATTTTTATTGCAAGGAATTTTGACTTGTTAATACTAGATTGTTTGGATGTCTTCTTTTTTACGAATATACATATTCTTGGATAATATTTTCATGACTGTAAAATTGCTGGTATGTAAACTCATCATTTTTCAGGCCTTATTGCTGCCTTGAGCATTTTACCTATAATACTAGGTATTGTCCAACTATAATAGAAAGTATTGAAATATTAACTATTATTGTGTAGTATCTTAAGTATTGCTTTCTATCCTTTTTCGTCAAAATTCGTTATTATAGGGGTAGATTTTTTTATTTTCTACAAGCTTCTTCTATTATACATGTCAAGTTTATAATTTGACAACTTATCGAACTTTAAATAAGCAGGTGATGATCATGAATCGTTCCCTTAAGTGGCTGGCTGTTTTAACCACGATTGGGATGCTTTTTGTTTTGCTCGGGGGAGCGTTGGTTACCAAAACTGAATCCGGAGCGGGCTGCGGCAAGTCCTGGCCCCTTTGTAATGGAGAATTCGTTCCTACGGATATTACTCCCGAATTGGTAATTGAACTTGCCCACAGGTTAGTGTCGGGCAGCGTAGGCATTATGGTACTCATATTGTCCATCTGGACATGGAAGGCTATTGGGCATATACGCGAAACGAAGTTCTTGGCTGTTTTCTCTTTTTTCTTCCTTGTTCTCCAGGCATTGATAGGCGCTGCTGCTGTAGTTTGGGGACAATCTGATTTTGTACTGGCACTTCACTTCGGTATTTCGCTCATCTCTTTTGCCGCTGTACTTTTATTGACCATGCTTATTTTTGAAGTGGATAAAAAATTCCATGCTGAAAAATTAGTCATTGATAAAAGAATGAAGTTCCATATTATCGGACTTTCCGTTTACAGCTACACGGTGGTTTATAGTGGTGCTCTGGTCCGGCATATGAATGCCAGCCTAGTTTGTAAAGACTGGCCATTATGTACAAATGGCGGTTCCTTCCTTCCTACCAACATTTACGAGTGGGTACAAATGGGACACAGAGCCGCAGCAGGATTCATTTTTATTTGGATCGCATATGTCACCTACATTGCCGTCAAACACTACAAGCATGAGAAAGTCCTATACTGGGGTTGGATCATCGCAATGGTCCTTGTGTCACTGCAAGTCATTGCCGGCGCATTAATTATCTTCACAAGATTGAATCTGTACATTGCGCTGGGACACGCTTTCTTCATTTCTGTTCTGTTTGGTGTCTTCAGCTACTTTATCCTGCTGGTTTCCAGGAGCAACAAGAATGCCGCAAGAGTACAAAATCCTAAACCCGTTGATCTTTCTCCGGCAACGGTAAAATAAAAAGCTGCAGCAGATGCTGCAGCTTTTTATTTTCTCTATAATTACGACCTGAACTTGAACGAATTTTGGTTAACAACAGCTTTTACAGGCTTAGGCTGGGCTGTCTTATCCTTCTTATACTTCTCTTCGTATTTAACGAACATCGAAACATTCACCAGTATGCCGGTAGCAATTGCGAGCTGCAGCAAGGACGAACCTCCATAACTCACAAAAGGCAATGGAACACCTGTTAGTGGAATAACACCTGAAGCTCCACCAAGATTGACAAAGGACTGAATCCCAATCATGCTGGCAATCCCTATTGCAAGCAAACTGCCAAAAGGATCCTTGCACTTAAGCCCGATATAAATTCCTTTTAAGACGATGAATGCAAGGCTCAGCAACACAAACCCTACACCAAAAATCCCCAGCTCCTCGGAGATAATTGCGATGATGAAGTCCGTGTGAGGCTCAGGTAAATACCCAAGCTTCTGGACACTTTCGCCAAGACCAAGGCCTTTCAAGCCGCCTGAACCAATAGCATAATAGGAATTGGCTAGATGATAGCCTGTATTTTGTTCATCTGTAAAAGGATTGCTGTAAGCAGTAAATCTGCCTATCCTTGTTTCTGAAAAGATTTCATCCTGAAGGAACAGAACGAAAGGAGCGAGGAATCCAAGTCCAAAGAAAATCAGTTTGGCGATATTCTTCAGGTTCATCCCAGAAGAAATAATTATTGTCGAAGCAATAGCAAAAATAATTGCTGCTGTACCGAAGTCAGGTTGAATTGCCACTAGCATACATACTAAAATCAAGTAAACAAGAGGTGGTACAACCCCTTTATTAAACTGGTTTATGTAGGTTTGCTTTTTAGCATATACGGCTGATAGATAAATGATTACACTTAACTTTGCAAACTCTGACGGCTGCAGGCTTCTTGCTCCAACTTCAAACCAGCTCAATGCATTGTTCGTCACTTTACCAAATAAAAACAGCGCACCTAGTCCACCCAGGATAAACACTACCATCGGCAATAAAACCTTAGTGCTTTTCATCGCCTTGTATGGGAAGAATGCCGCTACCACAAACAAGATTGTTGCAAGAAATAAGTTGAACTTCTGTTTTTGAAAGAAAAAATCGCTAGGATAATCATACCTCTGGATGGCAGTGACCATGCTGGCACTGTAAACCATGACAAGGCCAAACAAGCACAAGAGCGCAACGACAATGATCAATGAATAGTCATAGGATTTCAGTATTTTTTTAAACATCGTCTCTTCCCCATCTTCTAAGTTGTTTAATCTATTCTACTATAAGTTGAAATATCCTGCCTTTGTTTAAGGAAAAGTTATGGAATTCTTAATATATTGTCATAGAAGTGTAATGCAGCTTCAAGGAGACAATTGAATTGGAAAAAGAATTAAAAAACTTAACAATGTGTACGGAAAATGCCTCACAAAAAAACTCAAACAATCGATTAGGACTGTTTGAGTTTTTAGGATTTATTTTTTTAACGAAGCCTCATGCAATATGGAAAGCTCTTGCTCCAACTGGTCGAGAATTACTTTTCCATCTGATTCTTCGATTAAGCCGAGTCTTACTGCAAAATCTATCTCTCTTGATAATCCAAACATTTGCGTATCTAAAACCTCTTCATAAAGAGGGCATTGAGGCATTGTCAGGTTATCCATTTGCACTTTGATCAGCTTTAAAATTTTATCAGCGTCAGCCTTTAACAAGGCATGGGCTTTTTCCTGATGGTTGATTATCATATCAGACGCCAACTTGATCCCCCCGTTTCCGAGCGATTACCCAATCCTATCTTTAAATTTTACCCTTAAGTGGACAAAAAAGCAAGAATATTAAGGATGCAGATATTAATGGTTAACGTGCTATAGATGGGTTGAAATGACAACTCACAAAATTATCGCTATACTGAATTAATAATATGTAAAGTTTCAGGAGGGAATTATGGAAACAATCATCCCAATCAAAGGAAAAGTCAAATACAAGATCACTTTGGATCCGGGTGTATGGATTTTCGATGATCGAAAAGTAGACTTGAATACATATTTCAGCGAAGACCAGGAACGCGGAGATGCCCTTGAAGAGTATACGAAGTCAGTTTCAAAACATTGGGATCGTGAAATTATGGAGGGTGCAGTCTATCCACCAACCCTCAAAACAGAAGTGAAGTTCGAAAAAGAAAAAGTCCTGACTGGCACTTTCGGTATACCATTCAAGCCATTTCTTGTTAATGCTGAACCAGAGCAGACAGCGAAGAATGTAGTGATTGAATATGGGGAAAATGACCAGATATCACTTTCACTCGAAGAAGCTTCCGGCCTCATCCTCGGTTTTTCGAAGGACGGCAAACCTTTAAAAGAGGACGGACCGCTTCATGTATATTACCAGGATGGTTCCAATAAGGAGAATCCAATCAAAAATGTTACCGGCTTTACCATAGAATAATATGTAAGGTACTGCCAACGGGCATCCCAGGAGGGTGCCCGTTAATTTATTGTCCCTCTACCCGTTTTGTTTTTGTTATATTTGACATCTCAGATTCCAGTATACGCCAATAGTTAATTTAAAAGATCGGCTGCAAGCTGGGCAAGAGATGACCTTTCTCCTTTAACGAGCTGGACATGACCCGCGATTTGCTGGTCTTTGAATTTTTCAACCACATAAGTCAACCCATTATTATAGGCATCAAGGTATGGGTGGTCAATCTGGTCAGGGTCACCCATCAAGACAATTTTACTGCGCTCCCCTACCCTCGTCAGAATTGTTTTGATTTCATGCTTAGTCAGGTTTTGCGCTTCATCAATGATAATGAATTGGTCCGGGATGCTCCTTCCCCTTATATATGTTAATGCTTCTACCTCGATTGAACCCATCCCTGCCAGTATGGCATCAAGTTCGCCCGGTTTTTTCGTATTGAAAAGGAATTCAAGGTTATCATATATAGGCTGCATCCACGGTCTGAGCTTTTCTTGCTTTTCTCCAGGCAAAAAGCCCAGATCTTTACCTACTGGCACAATCGGCCTTGCTACAAGCAGCTTTTTAAAAATTCCCAAGTCCTCAGTTTGAAGAAGACCTGATGCCAGAGCGAGCAATGTCTTTCCTGTACCTGCACGCCCTATCAATGTGATCAAAGGCATGTCTTGACGTAAAAGCAACTCCATGGCCATAATTTGCTGAACATTTCTTGGCTTGATTCCCCATGCGTGCTTACCCTCATGTTCAAAAATAAGCTTTTTCACTTTTTTATTTTTTGTATCAACCATACCTATTGCAGATGCAGAACTTCCGAGAATGTCCTTCATGATCACAAACTGATTTGGGTAAAAAAAGTTTTGCCCTTTTAAGTCAGAGATGTTAAGCTCTCCTTTTTCATAAAAACGATTTAGTTCCTCTATCTGTATATACACTTCTGCATAGCCCGAATACAGATGGTTAATTTCCACTACCCTGTCACTTAAAAAATCTTCAGCAATCAGCCCTATTGCATCTGCCTTTACTCGAACAAGCGCATCCTTGCTGACAAGGATAACTGGACGCCCATCTTCTTTCGTTTCTTCTTCAAGACTTAAGTTTTTTGCAACAGCCAATATTCGATTGTCATTTGTCTTTTCAACGAAGATTTCCTGAAGTTGATGGAAGGATCGATGGTTCAACTCGATCCTGAGCGTCCCTCCACCTTCAAGATTGATTTTCTCATGCAGCTTTCCTGTCTCCCTCATTCCGTCTATGAGCCTTGAAACCTGGCGCGCATTGCGCCCAATCTCATCCATATATCTTTTCTTTGAATCCACTTCCTCCAGAACTACAGCAGGTATGACAACTTCATTGTCTTGAAAGGAAAAAATCGCGTGCGGATCCTGTAGTAAGACGTTTGTATCCAGTACGTATATTTTACTCAAATTGATGCCTCCCGCCTTATTGATCTCGACATTGGCCAACTTGGCAGCCTTGGCCGGGACTTTGGTAAAATATATGACTTTTTGAATAAAGATAGAAGATATTTTGCACAATAACCTTTGAGCATTTCTTTTTTTGTTGTATTTGTCATTAGCTTTGTTGCCTGCCGCATACTTACTTCAGCGCTCTCTTCCAAAGGGCCTGGAAGACTATTGGAATGCAAAGGCAAAAGTTTACCGGAAAGAATATACAATGCGAAACTGCCTTCTTCATTTACATTACTAATGGATTTAAGGACTTTTTTAAATAACCGGAGGGGATCATCGATGATAAGATTGGTTGCTGCAATTTCGTTTGTGTTGTTATTGACTGCATGCAATGGGCAGAACAACGCAAATAAAACTGACGAAGATCACAAGGTCAAGGTCCAGAATAGTGCGATCAAGGAAGTTGACCGCCAATCTGGCCAGGAGATTTCCCGACATCTTGTTGACTTGACCACTCACATCCCGAATGTTGATGATGCTGCGGCTGTAGTGGTTGGTCGCTATGCTATTGTAGGTATCGACGTAAATGATAAAATGGAGAGGTCAGAGGTAGACACTGTTAAATATACGGTGGCTGAAGCCTTAAAAAAGGACCCTAAGGGTGCACGCGCAGTCGTTGTTGCCGATCCTGATATCACAGCAAGATTAAGGGAGATATCAGAGGATATACAAAACGGCCAGCCAATCCAGGGTATTATGAACGAACTTTCAGATATAACCGGAAGAGTTATGCCAGAGGTACCAGCAGACATGATTGAACCGCAGACTAAAAGCCCGACTGAAGATCCTAAGAAGAAGCTTAACAAAGAAGAACAAAAACAATTAGAGAAGGACCAGGAACAACAATCTAACTACCATAAATAATAAAAGCCCAAGCGCCTTGTCCAGCCCCGAAAAGCGCTGGAAGTCCTGACAGTGAAGACGTTCTTTCTTCATTGGCAGGACCGAAGCGTCTCGAGGCTAGACGCCGGAGTTGGACACTAAACTAAGTGTAAATACTTTCTTATACAATGACAAAAAGCTTAGTCAATCGACTAAGCTTTTCTCATTGCATCCATTACTTGCTTATCAAGACGCGCTGCTGCATCTTTGTCGTATGTCTTGTCATATTGAGGTTCAGCGACGATTTTTGATCCATAGAACATAACGTCCCTAACTTCGCTGATATTGATTTCGACTAACGCTAGCTTCAAAGGTACACCTTCAAGTTTTTCTTGCTTGACGCTAGCCGTTCCGCTAATTGAATATGTAGATTCATTTGCGATAAGGTTGATTACTGCTTTGTCATTACTCTTGATATTCTCGATGATCCGAGAGCGGTTATCCACTGCAAAATAAACGGTACCCTCGTCCTTTGCAAGCACCCAGGAAATCGCGCTGACATTCGGGCCACCGGTTTCATGATCAACTGTCGCCAAGGTGACAAAACGCTCTTTTTGCAATTCATCAACCAACGGTTTGATTAGTTTAGGTTCTACTTGATTTGCCATATTCACCCTCCTTAAACTATCATAATAGTACTACGAACTCTTTAAGCAGGGCAAATCAAATGATTTTTCCTGCTAAGGCTGCAAACAATGATATACTATAATATAATCAAAACTCAATCAGGCTATGTACGATAATTATTAATAAGAGGTGTAAGAATGAGAGTCAAATGTGTACTGTGCGACAAAATCGAGAATATTAACAGCGATACCCTTCAGGCTAAGCGGCTTCGAAATCGGCCGATCCATACATATATGTGCGATCCTTGTAATGAACGAATTGCTGATAAGACAAACAACCGAATAGCAACAGGGAATTTCAAGCTGTACCGTTCCCGCGTTAAGAAGGATGATTGGTGATTGGTGATTTGCCCACCTAAATAAAGCTTTTGAACGAAATCTGAGGCTGGTTCAGACAGCTTATGAGTCTGGTGACTCAAATCTGTCTGAAATCAGTACTTTTCTTGACAGCTTTTCTGCTTTGCACTCCAAACCTGTCACAATCCCGAGCTTTTTCTGACAGCTTTTCTACTTTGCACTTCAAACCTGTCACAATTCCGTACATATCTTGACAGCTTTTTGCTTCGTGCCTCATAATACGAGCTTTATTTTGACAGCTTTAGGGCTATCAGCTCAAGCCAAAGCACCATGAATCTACAACAAAAAATCCGCCCATTTCCGGGCGGATTTTTTCAGTCTTCTTCAGGATAGTTAACGTATTTGTCTGGCTCTTGCCTGATTTGGTCAATCATGACTTCAATCAGGTCACGCGGGAAACGGTATTCTTTAGAATTGCCTTCCTGCACGACAGTGACATAGTACATTAGTGCGTCCCGTTTTAATTCTTTAGATTCAACATTATGTTCTTCGGCAAGAATTTGATCAAATAACTGTGTAGTTTCTTGAGCTGCTGTATCTTCTGGCCGAGCATCGCTGACAATTTTGATTGTCAGCCAATTATAAATTGCATCCTGGAGTGATTTCATATCGCCAACTCCTATTTAACATTTGCTTCTGCTTTTTTATGCTGTCGCAGCCTGAGCTTGTAGATGACCAGGATTAATGCTGCGACCACAAGTCCTTCCGTGATTGGAAGGAAAATAGCAAGGAAGGTTAGGACTGTAGAGCCAAGCAATAAAAATCCATAGATGATGATACTTTTCAGCAATGGCAGCTTCTGTGCAAACCCAAGTTTGTAAACAAGGATGCTCAGAGCGGCAATCGTCAGGTATAGCATCCACATGCCTACCGTTGGGTTCTCATCTACCCTGAATAATGCTGCAAAAAATGATAA
This sequence comes from Mesobacillus sp., assembly GCF_047739415.1. Lineage (GTDB taxonomy): Bacteria > Bacillota > Bacilli > Bacillales > Cytobacillaceae > Mesobacillus. The sequence continues at coordinate 25,017 of NZ_JBIQOE010000294.1, forward strand.
TCTCTGGCTTACATCCATACTTCTTCCCCCTACTTAATTAAGCTTCAGCGTATTTTTTCTTTTTCGCCTGTCTTTCACGCTCATTCTTATCAAGAATCTTTTTACGGAGTCTGATTGATTCTGGAGTTACTTCGCAATACTCGTCATCGTTCAAGTATTCTAAAGATTCTTCCAGAGTCATGAGTCTTGGCTTCTTGATGACAGATGTCTGGTCCTTATTAGCAGAACGAATATTAGTTGCTGCCTTTACCTTCGTGATATTAACAGTTATATCATTTTCACGAGTGTGCTCACCAACAATCATGCCCTCATAAATTTCAGTTCCTGGCTCAACGAAAATCGTTCCGCGGTCTTCTACCTGCATGATACCATAAGTAGATGCCTTCCCTGATTCCATTGATACAAGAACACCCTGACGGCGTCCGCCTACCTGGCCTTGGAGCATTGGCTGGTAGCTGTCGAATGTATGGTTAATGATACCATATCCGCGAGTCAATGTTAAAAATTCTGTTGTGTAACCGATAAGTCCGCGTGCCGGTACATTGAAAATCAATCGAACCTGGCCGCTTCCATTGTTGATCATATCAAGCATTTCGCCTTTACGTGCACCGATTGATTCCATGATAGATCCTGTATGTTCTTCAGGAACATCGATCTGAACACGTTCAACTGGCTCACATCTTACTCCATCAATTTCCCTTACGATAACTTCAGGTTTTGACACTTGAAGCTCATAGCCTTCACGACGCATGTTTTCGATTAGGATAGACAAGTGAAGTTCTCCACGTCCTGAAACGATCCACGCATCCGGAGAATCAGTGTTGTCTACTCTAAGGCTAACGTCAGTTTGCAGTTGTGCGCGTAATCTCTCTTCAATCTTCCTCGCAGTCAGGTATTTACCTTCACGGCCGGCGAACGGGCTGTTATTGACCAAGAATGTCATTTGCAATGTTGGCTCATCGATACGTAAAACCGGCAGTGGATCCTGCTGGTCAAATGGACATACAGTTTCACCGACATTGATATCTTCCATTCCAGATAAAGCAATTAGGTCCCCTGCATGAGCTTCTTGTACTTCCTGGCGCTTCAGACCGAAGAAACCAAAAATCTTTGTAACACGGAATTGTTTTACTGAACCGTCAAGCTTCATTAATGCTACCTGCTGGCCAACTTTCATCGTTCCGCGGAATACACGGCCGATACCAATTCTGCCAACATAGTCATTATAGTCAAGAAGTGCTACCTGGAATTGAAGAGGCTCTTCTCGGTTATCAACAGGAGCTGGGATATGGTCGATAATGGACTCATACAATGCGCGCATGTTTTCATCCTGTTTTTCAGGGTCCATACTTGCTGTACCGTTAATTGCAGATGCATAAACAACCGGGAACTCAAGCTGATCCTCATCCGCACCTAGTTCGATGAACAAGTCTAGGACTTCATCAACTACCTCAGAAGGACGAGCAAAGTCACGGTCAATCTTATTAACAACAACAATTGGTGTTAAATGCTGTTCAAGAGCTTTCTTCAAAACAAAGCGTGTTTGCGGCATGCAGCCTTCGTATGCATCGACAACTAGCAATACGCCATCAACCATTTTCATGATACGCTCAACTTCGCCGCCGAAGTCAGCGTGTCCAGGAGTATCAAGAATGTTGATACGTGTATCATTATAAGAAATAGCTGTATTTTTCGCGAGGATCGTAATTCCTCGTTCTCTTTCCAAATCGTTTGAATCCATCGCACGCTCTTCCACATGCTCATTTATACGGAATGTGCCTGATTGCTTCAGAAGCTGGTCGACCAATGTCGTTTTACCATGGTCAACGTGGGCAATGATCGCTATATTTCTAATATCTTCTCGTAATTTCAAAAAAGTCACCCTGCCTTTAATATCATAATTTATCTTTTGGCTTTTTACACAACTTACATATTATAACACAATAAGAGTGGAAACCTATAAGCATTTTAATGTACAATTAAATATATTATTATTTGCACCAAATGTCGAATGGGGGATTCACCTTGAATCAGATAAAATGGCCATTATTATTTTTCGCATTTGCAGCAGCTTCATGCATGATTGGTATTGGAATCGCCATTGGTGAAAGAAGCGTTGCCGGTACGTTCGCATGTATTATCGCATTGGTTTTGGTAATGGGATTCGGGTTTAAAAAGAAAAAAAAGATGAGAGAAGCAGGAGAACTTTAGACTCAGTAACGTGTGCTCTGCCCTTTTTTTATTTCGAATCTTATTTTGGGACAAAGCAAAACCGTAATTTTTGATTTCTCAATAACAAAACCGGCTGGATTTCCAGCCGGTCATTCGAAGGGGCGGACCATGATCAAATAGGTTTCGCCCTTGTTTTCTTCTGTTTTGAATTGTTCAAAGCCGCAGTCTGTTAGGAAGTTGGACCACTCGTATTCTTCGATAGGGACAGCGGCAAAAAGAGCCTTTTGCCCAATGTCCATAAATTCATCGGAGAGCTGGTCCATAATCGCCGATGCAACTCCCCTCCTTCTTTCCTCTGCTTTCACCAATATGGTGCCAAGCCATGGCTTTTGATTGGAAGGAGCAGATTCCAAATGATAAGAAACCGCAACAGGACTTTCTTTCTCCTCCCATACCCTCCATTCACCTGACAAATCATCATATTGCCCAATGTAATCTTCTAAGGATAAATCCTTCAGCTCTTTTTTCCTCCACTTAGCACTTGAAGATATTAATTCCTCAAAAAACGGCAGATCTGTTTTTTTTAATTGCTGCCACGTTAAAATTACCATTTTCCATCCTTAAGATAATTACTCAGTATCTCACCGTGCAGACCGGGTTTTGAAACAAACAAAGAACTCTGCTTGAGAAGATCCAGTTCTTCTCCTCTAAGGTCCGTAGTTTCTCCACCAAGTTCCTTTATTATGATGATCCCAGCTGCAATATCCCATGGTGCAAGCCTTGGAGTCAGATAAGCATCTATTCTCCCCGTTGCGACATACACCATTTCCATAGCCGCTGAACCATAAGAACGTGTTCCTCTTACATCCTTTACAAGGGGGATAAGTAATTCGTGATTTATCCGTTTATTAGGAGCTACCCAGGTAGCATTGAGAGCAATAATCGCTTCATTCACTTTGGCTTCTGTAAGTTTCGGAATAGATTTTTCATTTAAATAAGCTCCATGTCCTTTTACACAATGATAGAGTTCGTCATGGACGACATCATAGATAAGACCAATCATTCCTTCCCCATCGATATAGATGCCGATTGAAATCGCAAAGTTTCGCTGTTGATGAACAAAATTCATTGTTCCATCGATTGGATCTATAATCCACACGACTCCTGATAAAGACTTCACTTCGTCTCCATACCCTTCCTCGCCCATGATACGATGGTCAGGATAAGTACCTTTAATTTTCCCGATAAAATATTGCTCTGTTCCTTTATCTATATCTGTAACCAGGTCATTCGGATTTGATTTTGATGTGACATTCAAAGTCTTCGGAAAAGAAGCCCTGATATTTTCACCAGCCTCTTTGATCCAACTCTTCGCATATGTATCAATTTCTTTCAGATTATATTCCATTCAGCTTTCCCCCGTTCATAGATTTTTACGACCAAACAAGCTTTAGGAATCTATTTTTAGCTTATCGGATTAAGTTCATATTCATCAAGTATTAGGATTCCCCCTGCCATCTCCATAACATGCAAATATTCTTTAGATGCTAAATGACCTTATCCGTAATCGTGACACCTTTTCGGACATTTAGAGACCACCAGGACATAAGAAACGAACTCCTTCAGCTTTACAGGAGTTCGTCAAGTGTCTCGGTTGCTGCAGTTTTCCATTATTCTCACCATCATACCTTACCTTCTTCTTTCGTAAAACATTATAGCTATTACAGAGCTTTTAAACGTAATAATTCTTGTCGAATTCGTTCGAGTTTTTGTTTACATTCTTTCATTTTCGATTTATCAGAATCCGTCATTGCGTCAAAAAGGGTGGCTAATTCATAATCCATTTCCAAACGTAGTACAGCTGTCCTCTGGAGCTCACCATTTCTCTTCCTTGTTGAATTTATAAGTTGTTTCATTTTTACACTCCTCTATAATTTCTGTTTTTTATTATTGTATGAATTTCCAATTGGCTGTGGTACAAATTTGTGCGTATACCCAGGACTCGGAAAAATGCCTGTCGCTTCTTTTTTTATAAAGATTTTGCTACAATATTTGACAAAGTACTAGGAGGTTTTTATATTGTCATTTTCAGGATTTGAACAAGCAGATTTCGATGTTTTTAAAATAGACGGGCTCGACGAAAGAATGGATGCCTTAAAATCCCAGATCCGACCTAAGCTGGAAGACCTCGGCCAACACTTCGCTCCAACGCTTTCAAGCATTGCTGGTGATGAAATGCATTACCATGTTGCAAAACATGCCCGGAGAACGAAGAATCCGCCTAAAGATACGTGGGTAGCTTTCGCCAGCAATCCAAGAGGCTATAAGATGCTGCCTCATTTCCAGATTGGTTTGTGGGAAACCCATGTCTTTATCTGGTTTGCTGTTATATACGAAGCACCTGAGAAGGAAGCAATCGGTAAAAAACTTGAAGATAACATTGATTCCATCTACACCCGCACTCCTAAGGATTTCTATTGGTCAATCGATCATATGAAGCCTGAAGCAACGATTCACAGTGAGCTTTCCAAGGAAGACCTTCTCTCAATGTTCAATCGCCTTCAAACTGTTAAAAAAGCTGAAATCCTATGCGGTCTGAACATTCCTCGTGAACAAGCCGTCAAACTAAGCGGTGATGAAATGCTCTCTAAAATTGAGTTTGTATTTAAAGAAATATTACCCCTATATAAATTGGCATAAACCATGAAATGCGTAGGCGACTGCCCATTTCCGACAAGCGCTAGAGGGCCTGCCAATGAAGTCGTTCTTTGACTTCATTGGCAGGACCGAATCGTCTCGAGGAAATAGGAGCCGGAGCTAGACAAAAGAAAGAGCCCATTTTGCGTGGGCTCTTTCCTCATATTTAAACTGATTCTATTTTTTTCTTTTCTGAACTACTTTTATCTTTTCACCTGACCCGGTTTCTTTAATTGCTTTTACTGCCTGGTATGGTACGTAGCCGCTTACTTCTTGAAATTCGTTGAAAAGCGTTTTTTCCTGGGCTTTTCCTGGCACTATTTCTTTAAAACGTCTGTAAGCGTTGAGCAATGCATCCCGATCGATGCCTTTTTCATATGCTTTTTCAATACATTCGTAAAAGTGGATGACATCAACAATTTCATCTGTGGACCATGTGTAGTCTATTGGATATTGGTATTCCATTAATTCACCTGCTTTTTGTGCAATGACAGGAACCTTCTGCCCCAGTGCATTCCTTGTATGTTAATCGATTTTACCGTTATTTATTATTGAGCGCAAGGAATCGGAGCTTCATCTACTCCAGTTTGTTCTTATTTCTTCAGCTTCGTTGATAATTCTGGCAAATAACTCAGCTACTGTAGGACAGTCCTTGATTAACCCCATCACCTGTCCAGCCCAGCCGAACCCATTTTCATCATCACCTTCATATATATACTTGCGGTTTGCACTTCCACTGATCAGGTTTTTTAAATCTTCATAACCGCCACCTTGCTTCTCTATTTCGATGATTTTTTCTGTTAATGGATTGGCAATCGCTCTTGCTGGCATCCCGAGAGACCTTTTTATTACAGTGGTATCATTTTCGGTACCTTCAACAAGCTTTTGCTTGTATAGCTCGTTCGCATGGACACATTCTTTAGTAGCTATGAAACGGGTTCCCATTTCAATGCCCTGTGCGCCAAGGCTTAATGCCGCCATCAGCCCTCGTCCGTCTCCAATCCCTCCCGATGCGATTACAGGTATATTGACTGCATCAACAACGGAAGGAATAAGCACCATCGTTCCGATATCGCTCTTTCCTAGATGTCCGCCGCCTTCCTGGCCGACTACCATGACTGCGTCCGCTCCCAGCTCCTCTGCTTTCTGCGCCTGCCTTTTTGCAGCCACAAGAACAAGTTTTTTAATATTTGTTTCTTTTAACTGTTCAAAAATTGGTGCCGGGTTTCCCCCAGTCATCGAAATTACAGGAACTTCTTCTTCAATAGCTACTTCCAGATAATGCGAAAACGGCCGGCCATGCTGTCCGATCGCAAAATTGACTCCGAATGGCTTGTCAGTCAGCTTTCTCACTTTATGTATTTCATTCCTTAACGCGTCAGGATCGGGAAGGGACATTGCTGTTATCTGCCCCAATCCTCCAGCATTGGATACAGCTGCGGCCAATTCTGAATACGCCAGATAGGCAAGACCTCCCTGGACAATTGGGTATTGTATACCTAATAGGTTCGTTACGTCAGTATTCCAGTTCATACTCTCTCTCCCTCTCATGCTTGTTTCAATATAACTTCTATTTTTATAGCTCTTTTTCCTGTTTATTAATTTTTTTGATTCAGGTCTTTCTTGATATTCTGAATTTCTTTGCAAACACCTTGATTAGTGCTATAATGCATGTGTTTTATTTTTTCAAAAGCAAAACCTAATCATAACCTATAAATAAGGAAATCCAATACAATAAAGAGGTGTGATCATCAATTGTCACAAAAAGAGACACCGTTGTTTACCAGCCTATTAAAACACGCAGAAAATAATCCGATTCAGTTCCATATTCCCGGTCATAAAAAAGGAAGCGGTATTGACCCGGAGTTCAGAGAATTTATTGGTGATAATGCACTGTCTATCGATTTGATCAATATCGGGCCCCTTGATGACCTGCATTCTCCTAAAGGCATCATCAAACAGGCTCAGGAGCTGGCCGCTGAAGCATTTGGTGCCGATCATACTTTCTTTTCAGTACAGGGAACAAGCGGCGCAATCATGACCATGATCATGACAGTTTGCGGACCTGGAGATAAGATCATCGTACCGAGAAACGTGCATAAATCGATTATGTCAGCTATTGTTTTTTCCGGTGCCATTCCAATCTTCATCCATCCTGAGATAGATAAGAAGCTCGGAATTTCTCACGGAATCTCAACTGATTCGGTCGAGAAGGCGCTAGAACAGCATCCAGATGCAAAAGGTCTGCTTGTGATCAATCCAACATATTTTGGCTTTGCTGCTGACCTGAAAAAAATTGTTGAGATTGCCCATTCTTACGATGTGCCAGTTCTGGTGGATGAAGCCCATGGCGTCCATATCCACTTCCATGAAGATCTCCCGCTTTCAGCAATGCAAGCTGGCGCTGACATGGCAGCAACGAGCGTTCATAAGCTCGGAGGATCAATGACGCAAAGCTCGATCCTGAATGTAAAAGAAGGTTTGGTATCGTCAAAGCGCGTTCAATCAATTATCAGCATGCTGACAACTACCTCTACTTCATATCTCTTGCTCGCATCACTGGATACTGCGAGAAGAAGGCTGTCTATTGAAGGAAGAGAAATCATTGACCGCACCATTAAATTGGCGCAGTGGATCCGGGGACAGGTTAATGACATCGAGCATCTTTACTGCCCGGGAGAAGATTTGCTGGGTACAAACGCTACGTATGACTTTGATCCAACGAAAGTACTGATAAGCATAAAAGATTTGAATATTACTGGATACGAGGTCGAAAAATGGCTTCGCGAAAAATACAATATCGAAGTTGAACTTTCAGATTTGTATAATATCCTTTGCATCATCACCCCTGGTGACACTCAAAAAGAAGCTGAAATTCTAGTTCAGGCATTACGTGAACTTTCAAAAGAATTCCACCATCTTGCTGAGAAAGTGCATGCTGAAGTTATGCTTCCTGACATTCCGTTATTGGCGTTGACACCTCGGGATGCCTTCTACGCCGATACCGAAGTGGTGCCTGTAGAGGAATCGGAAGGACGGATCATTGCAGAATTCGTAATGGTGTATCCACCTGGGATTCCAATTTTCATTCCAGGAGAAATCATTACCGAAGAAAACCTTATATATATCAAGACCAATATGGAAGCCGGCCTTCCAGTACAAGGCCCAGAAGATGATGAACTTAAATCCTTCAGGGTAATCAAGGAACACAAAGCAATCAGATAAGAAATGCGCAAGCGCCTTGTTCAGCCCCGACAAGCGCTGGAGGGCCTGACAGTGAAGTCGTTCTTTGACTTCATTGACAGGACCGTGGCGACTCGAGGGGCTAGGTGCTGGAGCTAGACAACTCTCGAAGTGAAAATTTACACTTTCTTATCTTGTAAAAAAAGAAGGGCATGCAGGATGCATGCCCTTTTATCTATTCTTATCTTTCCTCTGCACCTTCATGGTCGCAGCAGTTGCATTTTTTTGAATATAATACCGTTACTTTCTCATCTTCGAAATGGTCAATTGTTGCATTGCAAGTTTGACAAACGATTGTGCCCATATTTTCAAACTCCTTTTCGTTTTGAATTTTGAAAGCGTTTTATCAACTTCTAATTATATATTATTATAACACTATTAAGATTTCAAGCCTAAACTGTATAACACTTTGGTTTTTTATTAGGTATTTATTGTTATATGTACCCACAATATATGTTTAAAAAACAATTAGTATGACACTTTTTGCGTAAATACTAATTTAAAGGTGCCAATAAACCCAAAAAACAGGCCCTTTTGGCCTGCTCTCGTTTCCCGCTTATTCGTATTGAGTCTGGAACGGGGCTGTTGGCAATTCTTCATTGAAAAATAATGCAAGGTCCTCAGCCTGCCGGACTTCTGTAATATGGAATGCTTTCTGTAAATATTCTACGTCTTCTATGTCCTTAGGGTCGAGGAGTGCCGAACGCCCCGTCTGCATGCAGACTACCAGAGGTTTTCCGAAAAACATGTTGGTAGAGACAATCCCAAAGTCATAACGAGTGTCATTAGTAGTGAACCCCACAAACCTGACGTGAACCTTTTCATGCTCATCATAAAGCTTTTCGAATAGTTCCATATGCCTCCTCCTTTTTAATTAAATATTTAGAATATTATTATAATTTATTTTTGACAAAAAGGCAAGTGCATTAGAAACTAAAAAGCTTTTATTCTATTGTCAATGCTTTTTCAGGAGTGATAAAATGATGGTGAATAGATAGGAAAAGGGGATTGGACGATGTCTAGTAATGCTTATATAAAACTTGTTCCATCATCATCTCAGCAAGCCATTTCCACCGAAGAACTGAAGGATTTATTTAATTACTATAAGGAAATAACTGCTAAAACAGGCGACCAGGTTGATTGGAATTATGAAAATTCAGCATTTCCTTATGATCTCAAGGAAAAAGAAGATGGGAAAGGCACATGGTTCTATCTGCAATCATCCCAGGACCGTTATAATGCAATTTTAATCGGCGTTGATAAAGAAAAAGTTGCTGACGAAGACGGAACAGAACGCGAGCAATCATACATACAAATTACCCTGCCTCCAACAGCGACTGCTGGGGACAAGGGAAAAGCAAACGAATTCAGTAAGTTTATCGGTAAAAAACTGCAGGGCGAGCTCCATTTATTCAACGGGAGAGTTATGTACTTCTATCCACGTAAATAAAGGTTCTTTTTCACCTGGCTGATACTTTTTGAACATTTACCTGCATTCGCAGCATACAGGTTTCGGAACACAAGTTACAAATTCCACTAAAAAGAATAAAAAGATCAAAACGGCTGCTATTGAGCAGCCGTTTCTTTATTTGCGGGTGTTTTTATAAGCTCAGGATCGACGATTTTATACCCTTTATTTTGCAAGCCTTTTACGATATTACCAAGGGCAGCGCTTGTCCACTGCCGGTCATGCATCAGCAAATTCGCCCCATTCCGGAGCAATGGTGTATTAACCATAATATCTGCGAGAGCTTCCTTTGATTGATAATCCTTTTCCCAGTCATATCCGTAGGTCCAATTCATAAGCAGCATTTTTTCATCAGCGGCCAGCTGCTTGCTATAGTCAGTATTCATTCCGAAAGGAGCCCTAAAAAATTGTGGTCTTTCGCCAATAAGTTCTTCAACCCTGTCATTAAGGTCTACGATCTCTTTCCTTTGTTGTTCCTCAGATAATTCTCTCAAAGACTTATGGTTATATGTATGGTTTCCAATCGGAAAGCCCATTTGATGAATCTGTTTCAGGACTTCCCCTTCTTCAGGAGTGTCAAGGAAATGGCCATTCACAAAAAAGATGGCTTTTACATTCAAATCTTTTAATGTTTTGGCCATCTCGAGAGCATTTTTGTCTGGTGCATCATCAATTGTCAATAAAACTATTTTTTCATCAGGGTTTTCGATATTTTGAATAGAGAAATCACTCTTCATTTCATACTGAGGTGCTGCTTGTACTACTTCTTCACTCTCTGCAACATCTTCAGAAGAATCCTCAACCGCTACTGTACCTTCTGTTTCCGGCTTTTCCTCTGCGGCTTTTTCCTCTTCTTGGATCTGCTCTTTAGCTTCTTCACTTGTTCCAGTTGGTTTCTGCGCTTCTTCTGCGGCTCCACATCCAGCTAAAATAATTGATGCTGAAACCGCAAATAACAACGTTCTTTTCAAGATTTTCCCCTCCTGCTGGTTTATCTTTGCTGACAAGGCTGATGGCTTAACTTTTTTAGACTCAGTATTTCAAGAGATCCATAAAGAAGAAATAAAAGACATTGTCATATGAAGTGATACATAAATGGCAAGGCTCAAGACCGTTATAAAAAAGGTTTTTCTCGCCGATTTCACTATATTATTGCCTATTATTATAGCTAAATAGAAAAACACCAAGAACATAATACCATTATAAATCGGATGATCGTGTTTGGATAGCCATTCTATTAAGGTATATCCACTCCAGATAATTAATTGAAGCAGCAATACTGTATACACCTTCAAACCCTCCACCACCATGTCTAAATTATCTTTTTCCCAAGTCACTGTAAGATAAACATTCAGATCTTTTTACTAGTATATGTCCGGTTGGTTTGGATATTTTTCATTTATGTAACAATTCAATAACATTCCATTCTTTTGGAAATTGCTGTGATAGAATATGGACAACCAGTTACTCGTGCGAAACAACAATCCGAAAAAAAGTGAGGCAAAGATAAATGAAAAGTTTGTCTTTTGTTTTTGTCGCTACGTTCCTATTTCTTACGGCTTCATGCAACCCAGTCAACGATTCAGATCAATTGGAGCTAAATAAAGATATAAAACAAGTCGTTTTCTTTTCCGATGATGAGAACTATAAACAAGAAGCATCCTATTATGATGCTATTATTGAATTAAAGAAAGAATATCCTGCCGAATTTGATAAAATTATTGTCATTTCCGCAGCAAACGCCAATAGATACTATGACCTTTTTAAGGTAAAACAGTTCCCTGCAATCCTGGTTGTCCATCAGGATCAAGTACTTGCCAATGTGAATGGCAATGTAACAAAGGATCAGATTATCGAACCTCTATCAGCTGTCCTGAATAATGAATAAGGCTCTTGTTTCAAATTCATTACCTATAGGGAACAGGTAGAATTAAAGCCCCCGAAGTCCTTCAAAATGCTGCTTATAGTTAATGCGAAATCAACCAAAAATAAAAAATCCTTTCCATCTAATCTGGAAAGGATTTTTTTATGTTTATTTTACGATATGAATCGGATTTCCAAGTGCTACTTCTGCAGCTTCCATGGTAATCTCACCGAGAGTTGGGTGGGCATGGATTGTCATTGCCAGGTCTTCAGCAGTCATGCCTGCTTCAATTGCAAGACCAAGCTCTGCGATCATGTCAGAAGCATTCGGACCAGCGATTTGAGCACCGATGACAATGTCATCTTCTTTACGTGTGATCAGCTTCAAGAAGCCGTCTGTCTGATTGAGGGAAAGCGCACGGCCATTTGCAGCAAATGGGAATTTAGATGCTGTAATATTGATGCCTGCATCTTTCGCTTCCTTTTCAGAATAACCAACTGATGCTAATTCTGGATCAGAGAATACAACTGCCGGGATTGCCAGGTAGTCGATTTCTGAAGGATGTCCAGCGATGGCTTCAGCAGCAATTTTACCTTCATAAGATGCTTTGTGTGCAAGTGGCGGTCCTTCGACAATGTCACCAATCGCGTAGATGTTGCTTACACTTGTGCGGCACTGTTTGTCGATTTTAATAACGCCACGGTCAGACATCTCGATGCCAACTTGCTCAAGTCCTAGTTCGTCAGTGTTAGGCTTTCTTCCTACCATGACAAACACGTAGTCTGCTTCGATTTTCTTCTCTTCACCGTTTGCTTCATACGCAACTGTTACGCCAGACTCGGTCTCCTCGACACCCTTTGCAAGTGCCTTAGTGATGATTTCTGCACCCTTCTTTTTCAGGTTGCGTTTTACTAGAGCTGACATTTGCTTTTCGAATCCATTAAGGATTTCGTCTGCGCCTTCAAGAATTGTCACCTTAGTGCCAAAGCTTGCGTATGCTCCGCCAAGCTCAGTTCCAATGTAGCCTCCGCCAATAACGACGATGCTCTCTGGAAGCTCCTGAAGATTAAGTGCTCCAGTTGAATCAAGGACGCGCTTCGAGTATTTAAAAGCTGGAATCTCGATTGGACGGGATCCAGTAGCGATGATCGCATTTTTGAAAGTATAAGTCTGGGCTGAATTTTCATCCATTACACGAATCGTATTGGAATCGACAAAATAAGCTTCACCACTTACGATATCGATTTTATTGCCCTTCAATAGACCTTCGACTCCGCCAGTTAGTTTTTTGACTACTCCAGCTTTAAACTCCTGAACTTTAGAGAAATCAAGCGTTACGTTTTCCGCTTTGATCCCCATGTCTTCTGAATGCAAAGCGTTTTCGTATCTATGGCCTGCAGAGATCAAAGCTTTAGAAGGAATACATCCCACATTCAGGCACACTCCGCCAAGTGTTGCTTTTTCTACAATTGTTACTTTTTGGCCCAGCTGGGCAGCGCGAATCGCTGCCACATATCCGCCAGGGCCGGCACCAATGACAAGAGTATCAGTTTCGATTGGAAAATCTCCTACTACCATTTATTACCCCTCCATTAACAATAGTTCTGGATCGTTCAACAGGCGCTTGATGTGATTCAAAGCGTGCTGTGCAGTAGCGCCGTCAATCATACGGTGGTCGAAGCTTAGGGAAAGCGCTAGTACAGGAGCAGCTACAATTTCTCCATCCTTGACTACTGGCTTTTCTGCAATTCTGCCGATTCCAAGGATCGCTACTTCCGGATGGTTGATAACTGGAGTGAACCATTGTCCGCCAGCAGATCCGATGTTCGTGATTGTGCAAGAAGCACCTTTCATTTCATCTGGAGCAAGCTTGCCATCACGAGCTTTACCTGCAAGTTCATTGATCTCATTAGAGATAGAGAATACAGATTTACGGTCAGCGTCCTTCACGACTGGAACAAGCAAGCCTTTATCTGTGTCTGCTGCAATACCAATATTATAATAGTGCTTGTGAACGATTTCGCTAGTTGCATCATCAAGAGATGTGTTCAACGCAGGATATTCACGCAATGCACTTGTTAATGCTTTTACCACATAAGGAAGGAATGTAAGCTTGATTCCTTTTTCTGCTGCAACTTCTTTGAACTTCTTGCGATGTGCCACGAGCTTTGCTACATCCACTTCGTCCATTAAAGTGACGTGCGGTGCTGTATGCTTAGAGTTAACCATTGCTTTAGCGATTGCTTTTCTGATTCCGCTCATCTTTTCGCGAGTCTCAGGGTATTGTCCTTCAGGAATAGCCTGAGCTGCTGCAGCTTTAGGTGCCTCTTCAGCTTGTGTTGCCTGAGCTTGATCTGCCTCCGTTGCAGCTGCTGCAGGAGCGCCTCCGCTTAGGAAGCTGTCGATATCAGCTTTCACGATGCGGCCATTCTTGCCTGAACCAGCAACCTGACGGATATCAACGCCTTTTTCACGTGCGTATTTACGGACAGAAGGCATTGCGACGATGTTGCGGTTAGGATCAACCTCTGCTTGTGGTGCAGCTGCTGCGCCAGCACCAGTTTGACCTGCAGGAGCAGGTGCATCTGCCGCTTCTTTTTCAATTTTTTGTCCAGTTTCTAATGTAGACTGAACCTGAGCTTCCGTCTTTTCTTGTTTAGGCTGTTCAGCAGGTGCATCTTCTTCTTCACCTTTAAACTTAAGGTGCTCGTAGCCTGGAGCATCGAACGTTACAAGAACCTGTCCTACTGTTGCTACTGTTCCTTCTTCTACTAAAACTTCTTCGACTGTACCAGCGACAGGTGAAGGAATTTCTACAACTGCTTTGTCATTCTGTACTTCGCAAAGTACATCGTCTTCCTGAACTTTATCGCCTGGTTTTACGAACCATTTGACGATTTCACCTTCGTGAATACCTTCGCCGATGTCTGGCAGCTTAAATTGGAATGCCAATGGAATTCACCCTCCTAAGTTTTTTCAAACCTTTATAATTTCAGCATTTAATTAGAATGTAAGTACTTTTTTAGCTGTTGCAATTACATCTTTGTAGTTAGGCAGCCAAACAGATTCTGCTTGAGAGAATGCGAACACTGTATCTGGAGCTGCTACGCGCAACACAGGTGCCTCTAAGCTAAGGATTGCACGATCATTGATTTCTGCAACAATCTGTCCAGCCATGCCAGCCTGTTTTTGCGCTTCCTGCACAACAATTGCTCTTCCTGTTTTTTCAACAGAAGCAATGATTGTTTCGATATCGAAAGGCATAACTGTTCTTAAGTCGATTACTTCAACAGAGTAACCTTCTTTTTCAAGCTCTTCAGCAGCTTTTAATGATTCGTGAACCATTGCACCATAAGTAATAATTGAAAGGTCTTTCCCTTCACGCTTAACATCTGCTTTTCCTAGTGGAATTGTGTATTCTTCTTCCGGTACTTCCTGACGGAAAGAGCGGTAAAGCTTCATGTGCTCAAGGAAAATGACTGGGTCGTTATCGCGGATAGATGAAATCAACAATCCTTTTGCATCATATGGAGTTGATGGGATAACGACTTTTAGTCCAGGCTGCTGTGCAACCATTCCTTCAAGGCTGTCAGCGTGCATCTCTGGAGTATGTACGCCACCGCCAAATGGTGAACGGATTGTTACTGGCGAGCTGTAGCGGCCGCCTGAACGGTAACGCATACGCGCCATTTGCCCTGCAATAGAATCCATAACTTCGAAAACAAAGCCGAAGAACTGGATTTCAGGAACCGGACGGTAACCTTGAAGCGCAAGACCGATCGCCAATCCGCCGATACCGGATTCTGCTAGCGGTGTATCAAATACACGGTCTTCTCCAAATTCATTTTGAAGGCCTTCAGTCGCACGGAATACACCGCCGTTAACGCCTACGTCTTCCCCGAATACAAGTACGTTTGGATCGTTCTTCATCTCTACGCGAAGAGCGTCTGTAATTGCTTGAATCATTGTCATTTGAGCCATGGCTTACTTCGACTCCTTCTCTTTATATATTTCATATTGTTCTTTTAAGTAGTCTGGCATTTCTTCATACATGATTTCCATAAGGTCAGTTACTTTTTGCTTAGGAGTATCATCCGCTTCTTTAATAGCGTTTTTGATTTCTTCTTTTGCTTTTTCGATTGTTTCGTTTTCCATATCTTCAGTCCATAAATTTTTCTTTTCCAAGAACTTACGGAAACGCACTAATGGATCTTTCTTTTCCCATTCATTGTCCAGGTCAGCCGTACGGTAACGAGTTGGATCATCACCAGCCATTGTATGTGGACCGTAACGGTAAGTCATCGTTTCGATCAATGTTGGGCCTTCACCGTTGATTGCGCGTTTACGTGCATCAAGTGTTGCAGCGTATACTGCAAGTGGGTCCATTCCGTCAACCTGGATTCCAGGAATACCAGCTGCAACTGCTTTTTGAGCAATTGTCTTAGCAGCAGATTGCTTTTCAACAGGAGTGGAAATAGCAAAACGGTTATTTTGAACGAAGAAGATTGCTGGCGCTTTGTATGCACCTGCAAAATTGATTCCTTCATAGAAATCACCTTGAGATGCACCGCCATCTCCTGTGTAAGTAACAGCTACTGCCTGTGTTCCGCGCTTCTTCATTCCAAGAGCAACACCAGCTGCCTGGATGTATTGTGCACCAATGATGATTTGTGGCGAAATGACATTTACACCTTCTGGTATTTGATTACCCTTGAAGTGTCCGCGTGAGAATAAGAACGCCTGCGTTAGCGGAAGTCCATGCCAGATCATTTGGGGAACATCGCGATATCCTGGAAGGATAAAGTCTTCTTTCTCAAGTGCAAATTGAGATGCAAGCTGGGAAGCTTCCTGTCCTGCTGTAGGAGCATAGAATCCTAGGCGTCCCTGGCGGTTCAATGAAATTGAACGCTGATCCAGAATCCTTGTATAAACCATACGCTTCATTAATTCTTGTAATTGCTCGTCCGAAAGCTCAGGCATTGCCGCTTCATTTACGACTTCGCCCTCTTCATTCAAAATCTGGAACATTTCAAATTGGCTTTCAACATTTTCGAGCTGCTTCACTGCATCATAAGTGTTGTTTTTTGTTTTAGATGCCATCAGAGCCACCTCTTCCTTTCATACTTCATGAATTTTAATTGAATATACAAAAATAGGTTACCCAATATCAGGATAAACTTCCCCGGGTTTCTAAATACATGTCAGAGCTGAATTGTTTTTTTCTTGGCAGATCAATAATGATTCAAGAAGTTTTTTAAAAAAACTTTTGTTTGGAGCACCATTTGAACACACCATTCTTTAGTTTTCCACAGATTTACTATAAAAAAACTTTTATTTCACCATTCTTGCATCCGAAATTCTGTATCAGTAAAAAACAAAAATAGATTAATACAATCCGCTCATTCGTTTTTTAGTTTACAATACGAAAATAAGTCCGTCAAATACTATGTTTCATCTTTTTTAATTTTATTCACTATCGGTATGTTATTA
>NZ_JBIQOE010000295.1:0-5263 GCF_047739415.1 Mesobacillus sp.
TTTTATAGTTGGTCTTTTTTTTTATTGGAAATTTTTTCTGACTTTAAATTTAGCGGTATAGATACTGCTTACCATCCGATACCGCTAGTTATTCTTAAGAACTATAAATATAAGAACACTAACACCTAAAAAAAGGGAGAAAAATGTAAATGACACCCTGCATAAATTCTCCTAAATTAAATGATAACATGGTTACTAAACTAACAGGCAGGGGGAGTACAAAGATTAAGAACGGTATATTAAGGCATGCAGTCATTATGGTAACTCTCATATTTGCTTTCCTAATAGGTGCAATTTTTATCTTTTATGACAGAGGTGAATCACTTGATAAGGTGTTGGCATTGGGGGGGGATTTTGTAGGCCAAGCAACTTCAATAAAGGATTCGAATGAAAATGAGGGTCCAATAAAGGAAAAGGTGATTGTAAGAATAAAGGACAAAGTGCTTCTTGACGCACCGGTGGTTAAACAATTTCCGGAACTTCCACGAGGATGTGAAGTAACTAGTCTTGCAATGTTGCTTCAATATAATGATATTGATGTTGATAAAATGGAATTAGCTTCAGGCATTAAGAAGAATCCAGTGTTGCTCAAAAAAAGAGAGGGTGTAACTTACTGGGGACATCCAAACGATGGCTATATTGGGGATATGTATACCTATAAGAAACCCGGATTTGGTGTTTACCATAGACCAATAGCTGAGCTAGCAGAAAAATACTTACCTGGTAAAGTAAAGGATATAACGGGGGCTGACTTTTCCGAAATTAAAACCTATTTATCCTTGGACCTTCCTATATGGGTGATTATTAATACAACCTATAAGAAGCTGCCGGCCTCTTATTTTGAGGAATGGATAACGCCATCAGGACCTGTATCAATCACATACAAAGAACATTCAGTCCTAATTACTGGTTACGACGATAAATATATATATTTTAACGATCCTATCACGGGAATAAAAAACAGGAAAGAACCATACAGCAGTTTTGAGGAGGCCTGGGAGCAAATGGGCAAGCAGGCCATAGTTATATTTACTGATTCCCTTATTTCTGAATAAGTGACATTAAGATTAACACAAATTTAAAAAGCTGTTTTGTAAATATGTTATACATAAATTAGAACCGTATCTGGTTTTCTTGATTGAATCATGGGGGTACAAATAAAAAGCGACAATTTCTGTTACAGATAAAATTCACCTGGTAATTTTAACGAAATGTAATAAATGTGTAATATGAATTGCACACTATGTGCACGTTGATTCGTTATTATTTAATTGCTAGGACACCCCCCTTTTAATATAGATTTCTTCCCATGCATGAAAGGCTGTCGTTTAAATGCGACAGCCTTTCAGCTATAGTTGGGTTATTTGCATAGGTTCAAATCTGGGATGAATAAACCCTAAAATAGTGGTAAACGAAAAGGCTCCGGTAATCACCGGTGTTTTAGCCTATTCCACATTAAATTGCCCCATCATCCCTGCGTCTTCATGCTCGAGAATATGGCAATGGTACATGAATAACCCTTTATGATCAAATGTTGCAATTGCCCGGACTTTTTCACCCGGTGCAACCAAAATAGTATCCTTCCATCCGCGTTCATTTGGCGGCGGGGGATTCTCATCACGATCAAGGATCAGAAATTGGGTTCCATGGCTGTGGAACGGATGAGCCATGCCCATATTATTCCCCATCATTCCCATTCCTTCATTCGAAATTTCCCAAATTTCAGTATCATGAAGCTTAAGCTGCTCGTCAATGCGATCCATGTCCATCTGTTTGCCGTTGATGCTGACATTACGGCCCATTCCTGACATGACGAATTTCCGAGTCCGTGCAGCCATGGTTTCATCTGGATCTGGAATGTCAACCAATTTTGATGGAACTTTATTCGGCCCTTTTTCCTCGCCCGTGACGATGAATTTCATAAATGAAGTTCCCTTATCGGTCAATTCCACGGTTTCTCCCTCTTCATATTCTGAAAAATCAACAATCAACTCAGCACGTTCTGCAGAACTTAAAATAAGCTGGTCCATTTCTACGGGTTTTTCCAGGAGTCCACCATCTGTCCCGATCTGGTAAAATTTCTGATTGTTGCTCAGTTGGAATTGATAAATCCTTGCATTAGAGCCATTCAGCAGCCGGAAACGGACCTTGCCTTTAGGAACTTCAACATAAGGATTAATGGCTCCATTCACCATAATCGTATCTCCCTGCAGTCCCATCATGACATCGTGCATGCTCAAATCATAGGTAAACTGACCATCTTCATCGAGCTGTTTATCCTGGACTATTAGTGGGATATCATTCACCCCATATTCGTTAGGCAAATCCAGGTTTTCACTATCTTCATCATCAATTATAAATAGACCAGCAAGCCCTTTATATACGTGTTCGCCAGTTTCATGGAGCAGATGGGGATGATACCATAAAGTAGCAGCGTTTTGTTCAATTTTGAATTGCGGATTCCACGTGGTTCCAGGCTGGATGCCGGAATGAGGGCCGCCATCCTGGTCGCCGTCAACTTCTAGTCCATGCCAATGGACCGTGGTTGCTTCATCAATCTCATTTTTTACTTTTATTGAAACATCATCTCCAGTTTTTACACGAATCACGGGTCCTAGGTAATCGCCATTATATTCAAACGTATCTGTTGGTTTGCCTTCTAAAAACTCCATGGATCCTTTTTGGGCAACAAGAGTGAACTCTGCTTTTCCTGGGTCTGGATTCTCGTCTTTTAGGATGGGGGGAATGGGAAGAGAGGTTCCTCCATCAGCGAGTGAGTCATTCTTCATATCTTCAACCTCTCCGTTATCGTTACCCATCATACCACCATCCATCATTCCTCCCCCTTGTCCAGGCATGTTGCCGTTCATGCCGCCAAAACCCCTCATAAAAAACCAGCCGCCCACAATGAGCAGAATCAATAAGATAAGTGCGGCCATAACAATTTTTTTCACCATTTTTACCTCCCTTTAGTACTTATCTAGCTTTTACATGACTTTATTTTTGAATACACAATACCTCGCTGTGTATTTTATAAGCGCCGGTTTATAATTGCAAACAATAATGCTAACTGTAGTCAAATATGCATTTTCTATGGAGTTTAATTCGAGAAACCTGTGGTAGAAACTATAAAGTAAATAAAATTAAGGAGGAATAAAAATATGCTATTACCTGCATCTGACTTAGGGTTAATTTCAACTCACCTACCTGCCCATGACGGCATGATCATGAAAGTAAAGCTTATGGCAAGAGAAGCAAAAGAGGAAAAATTACTTGAATTGCTAAATACTAAGGTAGGGATTTTACGAAGCCATGTGCGTATCATGATGGATATGCTTGATCCTGACAGTAGTGATTTTGAGAAGCTTCCGGATTTCAATGAGCTTCCGGAGGGTCAGCTCGAAACTACATCTAGAGGGTCACAGCTGATGGACAAGCACATCGCAATGGAAATTAAGGCTTCTACAGAGGCAATGGCGAAGGATAACTTCGTCTCAGCTCTTAAAATGAAGGACCCGCAGGTCAAACAGACTCATATTGAAATGGCACTTCAGCAAGTAAAGCTGCTTAATATGGTTACTGAATTCCTGAAGGAGATTGAAGCAGATGTAACGCCTATGGGTACGCCAGATGAACAAAAGAAAGTCATGAATCATTTCAGTCATATGATGGAAGAATAGATTTTGATTGGAGGTCGAGAGATGAATACTGAAAATGAACATAGTACTGTAAACAATCATGACCACAGTCAGACCAGCAGTATGACTAAAGATAGTAGCCAGTCCAGTCGAACACCGCATGACAGTCATGAACATCATCAAGAACATAGCATGATGGACTCCCATCAGGGACACAACGACCATAAGGAGAACATAGCAAAAGTACAGGTTGATTGGACCTCAAACCCTCATACGGTCAAAGTGGATCAAGAAACAGAAATTTTTATTGACATAAAAGATTTCTCCGGGAAGGTTATCGAGACTTTTCAAGCTGTGCATGAAAAAGAAATGCACCTACTGGCAATTAAAAAGGATTTATCTGTATTCCAGCATCTTCATCCGCATTATCGTGGGAAAGGCAGATTTCAGGTGAAGACAACCTTCCCAAAGGCAGGGGAATATAAATTTTATGCAGATTTCCTGCCGGAGGGGGCAAATCAGCAGCTTGCTTCTCATGAGCTTGTAGTAAAGGGCTCAGAAACCAAGGAAGAGGTTGTTCCCGACAAGCTTTTGAAAAAGGAGATGGACGACCTGACAATCCAGCTCATTCTCCCAGAAGCGAAAGTGGATGAGCATATAAGTTTGATTTTCACCCTAAAGGATAAGAATGGAAACCCAATTACTGAACTTGAACCTTATCTTGGTTCTGCAGGACATGTCGTGATTGTCAGTGAGGATATGAATGAATTTCTCCATGTCCATCCAGTAGATGAAAACACAAAAGGACCAGATGTTGAGTATATGACCAGCTTTCCCCAAAGTGGATTGTATAAAATTTGGGGACAGTTCAAGTACAAACAAAAACTTTATACGGTGCCTTTTGTGATTGAAGTTAAGTAATAGGCATCAGTCCAGCAATGGCACACAGAATTGTGTGCTATTGTTCAATTTTCTAGTAAAGGAGGTAGAAACATGAAGGAGATTGAAGGGGAAATTGACATGCCGCAAACGAACAAAGGACGATTGAAAATTATTACGGTACTGGCTATTCCGGCAGTCATCGAAAACTTTTTCCAGACGATTCTCGGCTTTGTCGATACATACTTTGTATCAAAAATCGGTCTGGCAGAAGTTTCGGCGGTAGGGGTCACCAATGCAGTCATTGCGATATATTTTGCGCTATTTATGGCAATTGGGGTAGCAGCCAATGTAAGGATTGCGAACTTCCTTGGTGCTAACCTTCCAGAAAAAGCAAGGCATATATCACAGCAATCAATCGTCCTTGCTGTCATATTTGGAATTATAACGGGGCTCATTACTTTGATTTTCGCTGAACCGCTACTGAAATTAATGGGAATCGAGGCAGAGGTCCTCGAGGCCGGTGCCCTGTATTTCCGTATTGTTGGGATACCTTCGATTGTTATGAGCTTCATGTTTGTATTAAGCGCTATCCTTCGAGGAGCAGGTGATACAAAGTCGCCGATGAAGGTGCGTATTGTCATCAATATTGTCAATGCTGTTTTGGATTATGTCCTCATTTTCGGTTTTTTGTTCATCCCCGAAATGGGCATCGTAGGAGCAGGGATTGCAACCGTAATTTCACG
>NZ_JBIQOE010000296.1:0-11921 GCF_047739415.1 Mesobacillus sp.
TAATATAATGAAGAAATCCAAGAGACGAAATAAAAGAGGTACCTATGAGCAGGCACCTCTTTTTACAGTATAAAATTTTAGCGTTTTCCACTATCAAAGGTTTCTCCAACAGCCTTTGGAGCTTGTGATGACTTGGAGAATATAACGAGCGCGATTAGCGTCACTACATATGGGAAAATTTTCAACAAGATTGGCGGAATAACAGCCAACTCTGGAATTACTTGAGAGACGTTTGCAATCGTACTCGCAAATCCAAAGAATAATGTCGCTGCCAGCACACCTAGCGGTTTCCACTGACCGAAAATCAAGGAAGCCAATGCAAGGAAGCCAAGACCTGCAACAGTCCCAGTGAATTCTCCTGACTGTGTGACAATAATCAAGGCTCCTCCCAATCCAGCGAAAGCTCCTGAAATCAATACCCCACTGTAACGGACTTTGCGGACGTTGATCCCTGCTGCTTCTGCAGCCTGCGGGAATTCACCACATGAACGTAACCGAAGACCGAACCTTGTTTTATATAAAATGAATGAACTTGCGAATAGAATAACCAATACAAACCATGTTGTTGGATACGTTTTTGTGAAAAACAAAGCTCCGATGACAGGAATATCAGAAAGGAAAGGGACATTTGACGGTGAAAAACCACTTGAAATCCGGATGTTTCCACTTCCAGTCATATTCCGTGCAAGAAACACGGTCAGGGCAGTAGCAATCAAATTGATTGCCGTACCACTGATGATTTGGTTGGCATTCAGGTTAATGCTTGCAAACGCGTGCAATACGGAGAAAATCACACCTGCAAGTACTGCAGCCAGCAATCCAAGCCAAAGCACCAATGTGTGGTTGTCCAATACGCCGCTCAGGTAATGAATGGATAGAGCGCCAGAGAATGCACCGATGACCATCAATCCCTCGAGGGCAATATTAACAATACCGCTTCTTTCACTAAAAAGTCCGCCGAGTGCTGTAATAAGAAGAGGAATTGTAAAGATAATCGCGTAAGGAAAAATTTGTTCTATAATTGACCACATCTTATGAATCTCCCTTCTCGACTACAGGACCACTTTTATCTGCTTTGTTTGATTTTTTAGCCTTGAATTTGTTTAGCAGACGCTCAATCATTACACTTGTCGCTGCAAAATAAATGATGATCGCGATAATAGTATTCGCCAATTCAGGTGGAATTTCTGTCATAGCATTCATGAATCCGGTGCCAGAGTATAAAATCCCGAACAGCACTGCAGCGAAGAATACACCTACAGGATGATTTGCACCGAGAAGTGCGACCGCGATACCATCGTAACCTTGTGAAGGAAGAATACCAATTTGAATGCTTGAGGCATTACCTGTGTACAATGCTACACCGCCAACACCTGCAAGTGCACCGGAAATCAACATGGACAAGATGATGTTACGGTTAACTTTCATACCTGCATATTCCGCAGCAAACCTGTTAAATCCAACCGCCTTCAATTCAAATCCCAATGTTGTCTTATCGATAATGAAGGCAATTATGATTACGGCAATAACTGCAAGGAACAAACCTAAGTTAATATAAGAACCATCAAACATCTCTGTCAGGAAAGGCGTTCTCAAAGTATCTGTTTCTGCCAGTTTCTTAGACTCTGTTTCAAGGAATTCTCCCTTGAAATAACCAGGAACAATATAGTAAATCGACCAGTAAGCGATCCAGTTCATCATGATTGTTGAAACAACCTCATGCACATTGAACTTTGCTTTAAGCAAACCAGGAATGTAAGCCCATAATGCACCGGCAACCAGACCTGCAAGAACCATTGCCAAAAGAAGGATTGGCCTGGATAAATCGAAAGTCAAAGCGACTGCTGTCGCTGCGAGGCCCCCAACCAGCATCTGTCCAGATGCTCCAATGTTAAAAAGACCTGTACGGAAAGCAAAAGCGACAGACAAGCCAGTAAATACGAGCGGGGTTGCTGTAGCCAAAGTATTACCGATACGCTCCAGATTTTTCAGCGCCCCCTGAAGCAAATAGGCATAGCCTTCGATCGGGTTGCTGCCGATGAAAAGCATCAAGATTCCTCCGGCCACCAGCCCTAGAATAATAGAAATTAATGATACGATGGTATTTCTCATATGCTTCTCTCCTTAGACACGCCTGCCATCATTAGACCAACTTCATTTTCGTTAGTTTCAGCTGCATTTACGACCCCTACCAGCTCACCATTGTTTACAACAGCGATACGATCTGATAACTGTAAAACCTCATCAAGTTCCAATGAAATCAGCAAAACTGCGTTGCCTTTGTCACGGTGTTCAATAATCCTTTTATGGATATACTCAATTGATCCAACATCAAGACCGCGTGTTGGCTGAACCGCAATCAAGAGCTTAGGATCCAGCTCCAACTCTCTTCCGATGATTGCTTTTTGCTGGTTGCCTCCGGAAAGAGTCCTGGCAATGGAAGCTGCACCTTCACCAGAACGAACATCAAAGTTCGTCAAAATCTTTTGTGCATATGATTTCATAGCTTGAACGTTCAATAGTCCATTTTTGGAGAAAGGCTGTTTGTTATAAATTTGTAAAACCATATTTGATTGAAGTGTATAGTCAAGTACCAGACCGCGTTTATGCCTGTCTTCCGGAATATGGCTAATTCCCTTTTCATTTCTTTGTCGGATTGGAAGATCGATGATTTCATCGCCATAAATAAGGACTGAACCAGACTCTGCTTTTCTTAACCCCGTGATCGCTTCCACTAGCTCTGTCTGTCCGTTGCCTTCTACTCCTGCAATACCGACAATTTCTCCCTCACGTACTTCCAACGAAAAATCCTTCAGTCCTAATACTTTTCTATTATTTTTAACTGACAAGGAATCTATTTTAAGTACTACTTCACCAGGAGTACTTTCTTTCTTATTCACTTTAAAAGAGACCTGACGTCCGACCATCATTTCGGCAAGACTTGCTTCACTGGCTTCTGCAACATTGACAGTGCCAATGCCTTTACCACGTCGGATTACCGTACAACGGTCAGCAACTGCCTTTATTTCTTTAAGTTTATGAGTGATTATAATAATAGACTTACCTTCTTTAATAAGATTGCGCATGATCTTCATCAATTCTTCAATTTCTGATGGAGTAAGAACAGCTGTTGGCTCATCCAAAATCAAAACGTCCGCTTCACGGTAAAGCATTTTCAATATTTCTACCCTTTGCTGCATACCTACTGATATATCTTCAATTTTAGCGTGAGGGTCTACATTCAAACCATAATGCTTTGATAATTCTTCAATTCTTTTTGCCGCTTTATTAATGTCAAGCACCATTCCTTTAAGCGGCTCACTGCCAAGGATGATGTTTTCTGTTACAGTAAAGTTTTCAACTAGCTTAAAGTGCTGATGTACCATCCCGATACCCAAACGGTTGGCAACATTAGGATTAGTAATCTTCACTTCTTTGCCATTTACTTTTATTTCTCCTCTTTCAGGCTGATACATGCCGAACAGGACACCCATCAAGGTTGACTTCCCTGCACCGTTTTCACCTAACAGTGCATGTATTTCCCCTTTTTTAAGGGTAAGGGTAATATTATCGTTGGCTACAATACCCGGGAACTCTTTCCGAATATTCAACATCTCAACTACATAACTCATAGTAGCACTCACCTTTGTATTAGACTCTATACCTATTAAGAATAGCGTAAGCGCCTTGGTCAGCTTCTCAAGGATAGACCGCGTTCCATAAGGAAGTGATACAACAACTTCCTTTGGGCACCGATTGTTTGGAAGCAAGGCTCTGGAGCTGTACATTTCTAGATCAAAACGAAAAATAGCTATATACATTTTATATATTTTCTAATATTTTCCGTATCGGGTTTTATAGACAAAAGAGACGGAAGAGACCGTCTCTTTTGTATTATTTTACTTAAACAAATCTCCTTGTTCAGAAGAGACCTTGATTTCTTCAGATTTAATCTTTTCGAAAACCTCATCAACTTTGCTCATTGTATCATCGCTCAAGTTAGGGTTTTTTTCTGGAAGGCCGATTCCATCATTCTTAGCATCAAAAATTAATGTTTCTCCGCCAGGGAACTTGCCATCAAGCTCTGCTTTAACCATGTCATAAGAAACTTGGTCAAGCTTCTTCATAGCAGAAGTTAGGATGACTGACTTATCACCTTCGTATTTTCCATCTTCATACTGGTCTACGTCAACACCAACGATCCAAACATTATCTCCAGCCTTAGCACGGTTTTTAGCTTCGTTGATTGCACCGACACCTACACCACCAGCAGCAGTGAAGATAACATCTACGCCACGATCATAGAATTGAGCAGCAATCTGTCCACCAGCAGCAGCGTTGTCGAATGAACCTTGGTATACTACGTTTTCAGCCTTGATTGTTACGTTTGTTCCAAGGTTTTCATTGGCATATTTAAGTCCTTGCTGGAAGCCCCAGTTGAACTTTTGTACAGCAGGGATTTCCATACCGCCGATGAATCCAGCTTCGCCTTCTTTCAATTCAAGAGCAGAAGCTACACCCGCAAGGAAGCCTGATTCGTGCTCAGCGAAGAATACTGCTACAGTGTTATCTTTAACAACAGGGTTGTAATCTCCATTGTGCGGATTCCCATCTAGGATTACAAACTTTGCATCTTCATATTTATCTTGGGCTTGGAAAACAGCTGTTTCAAATTTAAAGCCCGGTGTAACGATGAACTTGTATCCTGCATCGTATAAGTTGCCCATTTCTTTTAAGTATTCTGCTTCAGTAGTTCCTGCTGGCTTTAGGTACTTTGTCTCTACGCCGAATTCTTCTTCAGCCTTAAGAATTCCTTCCCATGTACCTTGGTTGAATGACTTGTCATCAATTGTACCAGCGTCAGTAACCATACCTACTTTTAAGTCTGACTTTTTGCTGTTATCGCTACCGCCCTCATCACTTCCGCAACCTGCCAGCATCGTACCTGCAGCTAAAAGCAGTGACATTACCAAACCAAATTTACGCTTTTTCAAGGTTTGTACCCCCCAGAGAATGTTTGTTGGATTTCGCAGGAATGTTCTGAAAAGCCTATTAGTTAGCGTTTTCAATTCAATGAAAAATTAAACCCTTTTTCTAAGAACATGAAAACTGAACTTGTCGGCTTTAAAGTAGTTTACCGAGTAAAGAATTGGCTCATCGTTTTCGTCGAAATGCATTTGCTTCAACACGAGCAGTGCAGTTTCCGGATCACAATCTAAGATTGGTGAAATTTTCTCGTGATAGCCTATTGGCTCAATCTGGGCAACTGCATAGGTCACTTTGCGATTGGACTTTGCCTCAATTAAATGAAGCAATGACTCATCTTCATGAGAAAAGTCGCTAGGCAAGATGTGTCCCGGAATTTTGTCTAAACAATAGACAACTGGTTCTCCGTTTGCAGTCCGCACTCTTTCAACAAGAGTAATTTCTTCATCAACAGAGCATGAAAAACGACGGATATCCTCTTCGGTAGGTCCTGTAGTCATTGAGTTTAAAAAGATTGTCCCGGGTTTCATCCCTGCCTGCTCAATCATTCCTGTAACACTATTAAGTTGTTCAATCCCTGATTCGAACAAAGGCTTGGCATTCACAAAAGTACCTACTCCATGACGGCGGATAATGACGTTTTCTTCTTCAAGAATTCGCAACGCTTCACGGAGGGTCGCTCTGCTTATACCCAGTTGCTTGGCAAGATCAAATTCAGAAGGAAGCTTCTCTCTTTCTTTATAAACTCCTTTTTGAATATCTTGCTTCAGGTGATCGATTACTTGTAAATACAGGTGCCGGTTATCTGACTTGATCGACATGAGGCGTTCCTCCAACCTTTGCTCAAGACATCAGACATCTGATGTATAGCATTCCTACTAATCGAAAATACTATAACACTTTTTCTGACATAAATAAATAGTGTTTCAACAATTTGTCGAAAAAAGCTAGTATAACCAAAATTGTCATTTTTTCCGGGACAAAAAACCTATATTTTTGATATAATAGTATTTTGTAAGCGGTTTTAATAGTATGACATTATTATACCTCCTATAGGAGGTATGTCCTATAGAAAAAGCAAAAGCCGGATGTGACCATCCGGCTTTTGTCTTTTTTCCAGTATCGATTTTAAGCCTCTTCTGACTTAGCTACCAGGACGGTCCTTGGTTTACTTCCTTCATAAGGACCCACGACTCCACGGAGCTCCATTTCATCAATCAGCCTCGCAGCGCGTGAATATCCTATTCTGAATCTCCTTTGCAGCATGGATACAGAAGCTGTTTGCATTTCCACCACAAGATCTACAGCATCACCGTACAAATCATCTTCAACCTCAGATGTGTTCTCAGGTATATCTTCTGGAATCATTTCCTCCTGATACTGTGCCTTTTGTTGGCCAATGACGTAGTTTACAACCTCTTCAACCTCTTCATCCGATAAGAAAGCTCCCTGGACCCTGACAGGCTTGGATGCACCGACCGGCAGGAACAACATATCTCCTCTTCCTAGCAGCTTTTCGGCGCCGCCCATATCAAGAATCGTCCGTGAGTCTGTCATCGAAGAAACAGCAAATGCAATTCTTGACGGTATATTTGCTTTGATTACCCCTGTAATGACATCAACAGACGGTCTCTGCGTAGCAATGATCAGATGTATACCTGCAGCACGAGCCATCTGTGCCAGCCTGGTAATTGAATCTTCAACATCAGAAGATGCGACCATCATTAAGTCCGCTAGCTCGTCCACAATTACGACAATGAATGGAAGCAGAGGCTGGTTCGCTTCT
Source organism: Mesobacillus sp. (assembly GCF_047739415.1). GTDB lineage: Bacteria > Bacillota > Bacilli > Bacillales > Cytobacillaceae > Mesobacillus. The sequence goes on from NZ_JBIQOE010000296.1 coordinate 6,773, forward strand.
TCTTCGCTATTGTACCTCTTAATATATTCATTGTATCCTTCTATGTTCCTTGTGCCAGTGTGTGAGAAGAGCTCATAGCGCCTTTCCATCTCACTGACCACTTTTTTGAGTGCCTGGGATGCTTTCTTAGCATCGGTGACAACAGGGGCAAGCAGATGTGGAACTCCATTATAAACATTCAACTCGACCATTTTAGGATCAATCATCATCAGCTTGACTTCATGAGGCTTTGCCTTCATGAGAATACTAGTGATAATACCGTTAATACATACACTCTTGCCGCTTCCCGTAGCACCAGCAACAAGAAGGTGGGGCATTTTATTCAATTCTGCAAGCACTGCTTCACCTGTAATATCGCGTCCTAAGCCGATTTGCAGTTTGGACCCAGGTTTGTTGTGCTGCTTTGATTCGATAACTTCCCTTAAAGAAACCATTGCCACCTCGGAATTAGGTACTTCTATCCCTATAGCTGACTTTCCGGGTATAGGGGCTTCAATCCTGATATCCTTCGCAGCCAAAGCTAAGGCCAGATCATCATTCAGGCTTACAATTCTGCTGACCTTGACACCTACATCGGGGTGGACTTCATACTTTGTAACAGCAGGACCAAGATGTACCTGGGTTACCCTTGCCTTTACGCCAAAGCTGTGGAATGTACGTTCAAGCTTGGCTGCATTGGCATGGATCATTTCGTATTCTCCACTCTGGTCGGTTTTATTCGGAAGCTTCAATATTTCTATCGGCGGCAGCTCATATGAGGTATTCTCTACCTCAGCAAAAGTTATGGACTGTGGCAATTCGTCACCATCATTTTCTGTGTCAGTTGCAGTTTTAGCCTTCTTCTCCGGCTGCTGTGATTGTGCTTCAGCAGTGTTTGCATAGGCTCGCTCCGCAAAGCTGGAGATAATCGGCTCCGGAGATGGCTCCTCGGTAAGATCAATTGTTTTTTCAACAGACGCTTCCTGCGAATCTGCCTGTTTGCTCTCGGTTTTTGCCTGTTTCGTTTCGAGCTTCTTGGCTTCCTTTTTATGCTGTTGATCTTCTTTCCACTGCTTTAGATCATCAATGAATGAAACCCACTGGCCTTTGATAAAATTGCCAATCGGTGTAAGTATTTTCCCCGCAACTTCGCTAAAGGTCTTCCCTGTAACGAGGATCGCTCCAAAGATAATTAAAAGAAAAGCAATCAATTGAGATCCCGCTGCATCAAACAAAAAGTAAAACAGTGCAAACATCACAGCCCCGATCATCCCGCCTCCAAGGTCTGTCGTGCTTGTCTCTCCTTTTGCCTCCATGACATATAAATCAAAAGTATTTTTAATGACACTTGGATCCTCGAACTTACCTCCATTGGATAACAGTTCGAATAACGTCACGTGGCTTAATAACAAGATTGCACCAACAATCAGATATGTACCAATCAATTTGGTATGAAATATAAATGGCAGACTGCGTTTCCACATAATATAAATACTGAACACGACCAGTCCTACCAGACTGAGCATATACCATTCCCCGAAGAAAAAGCGGAAAAACATCACGACCGCCCTTCCTACAGCACCCAGATCCGCCATCGCTATGATGGCCAATGCGAGCAATGCTAACCCGGCAAGTTCATATTGAACTGTTGTTTTCAATGTACTCTTCTTTCTCGATTGCCGTCTTTTCTTCTTGGCCATTTTATCACCTGAATATTTATAGCTTCACTAACAGCATATTCAACGAGTCCTGTTCTCAAACTTCATAAGAAAAGCGCAAGCGCCTTGGTCAGCCCCGACAAGCGCTGGAGGGCCGACCAGTGAAGTCGCTCTTTGACTTCATTGGGCGGACCGAAATCGAAATGTATAGCCGACTGCCCAGAAACGCAGAAACTGGAGACTCCGACAAAGAAGCGCTTTTTGCTTCTGCCGGCGGAGTTGAAGTTTCGGGGTTTCTAGGAGGCGACACTAGACATGCGACCTCGAGGGGCTAGGCGCTGGAGCTAGACAGTAATCTTAGTGCAAAAGTTTAAACTTTCTTATAAAGGAAGAAAAGCAGCCCTATTCGGCTGCCAATGCTTTAGTGTATCCATATTATATCATATTTGCCAGTAGAAGCGGCACAATCGTTTATAAATAGCTGGAGTCCTAGCACTTTTCGAGGACTATCTAAACTGATTACATTTTTAACACTCGCACAAACCAAAGTGGCAGTTTTATTTATATCGAGAATCAACTTATCTAAGAAAGTGTAATTGTCGAACCCGGTAAACATGTAGGTTCCATGTAATGGTTTGGATCGGTACTCATTACCCTGACTACCCGATATTCGTGATTCTCGGTCAATTCAGCCATGATAGGGATTCCGTTATAGCTTATCATAACCTGGTTTACAGCCCCCTCTTCTGGAGGGAACACCTGATCATGCGGCATCATAGTATAAAGGATCATTGTACAATCACTTCAGACTTTTGTTTATTCAAATCAATTAATTCATTTAACTTCTTCATCGCCTGTCCTATGCCGCCGACTTCATGGATGAGACCGGTTTCTACTGCATCATGGCCGACAACGTTCGTTCCGATGTCCCTTGTCAGGTTACCTTTTGCAAACATCAGCTCTTTAAATGTTTCTTCGGCGATATTGGAGTGTTTCGTCACAAAATTAACGACTCTTTCCTGCATTTTATCCAGGTATTCAAAAGTTTGCGGAACGCCAATGACAAGTCCCGTCAACCTGATCGGATGAATTGTCATTGTTGCTGTTTCCGCAATGAACGAATAATCACATGAAACCGCAATAGGTACTCCGATAGAATGTCCGCCACCCAGTACAATTGAAACTGTCGGCTTTGAGAGTGAAGCCAGCATCTCCGATATAGCGAGTCCTGCCTCTACATCCCCGCCAACTGTATTCAAGATGACAAGCAACCCTTCAATATTCTGGTTTTGTTCAATAGCGACAATTTGTGGAATCAAATGTTCATACTTTGTCGTTTTATTATGAGGCGGAAGCTGCATATGACCTTCGATTTGACCAACAATCGTCAAACAATGAATTTTCGAATCCTGAGACAGCTGGGGTACATTCGTCTGTCCTAGCTGCTGGATTTTCTCAAGAAGACCAGATGGTTTGTTCTCCTTATCCCCTTGCTGACCTTCCTGGTTTTCTGAACTGAATTTATTCATATCCTTATGCTCCCTTCAGGCATGATAATTTTAGTATGAACATCATCATCAATTTCATTCCAGAGCGAAGAGTGATATAAAGTTTTTAATACGCAAAAAAATAAAAAAGCACTGGCATTGAGCCAGTACTTTTTCGTGTTTATTTAACTTCCATTATGATTGGCATGATCATTGGGCGGCGTTTTGTTTTTTCATATAAGTATTGGCTCAGTGAATCACGTATGTCTTGTTTTAAACTGTTCCAATCGAATGACTCTTTATTTGTATTTTTCTCCACAATCTCTTTTACCAGAGTTGAGGATTCTGCCACCAGCTTTTCGGATTCACGTACATAGACGAAACCGCGGGATATAATTTCCGGGCCGGCAGCAATTTTTCTGTCTGCTTTATTCAATGTGACGACTACAATTAAAACACCGTCCTGCGAGAGCAGCCTGCGGTCACGGAGAACAATATTGCCTACGTCTCCTACCCCGATTCCGTCAATCAATGTATTCCCTGCCTGCACCTTCTCTGTTGACTTTAGTTTTCCTCCAGAAATGTCAATCACGTCACCTCGGTCCGGAATGAAAATATTCTCTTCCGAAATTCCGCATGACTGTGCTAACTTTTTGTGGGCCTTGAGCATTTTGTGTTCACCGTGAACAGGAATGAAGAATTTTGGGTTCATCAGATTGATCATGAATTTCAGTTCTTCCTGGCTTCCATGGCTTGAAACCTGAACACTTTTTTTGCTTGATACTACATTTGCACCGGCTCGGTAAAGCATATCCATTGTCTTATAAATAAATACTTCACTTCCCCTTAATGGAGAAGCTGCAAACAAGACTGTGTCCCCTTCCTGGATATTCACCTGGGGATGCACTTGTTTAGCCATTTTCTGCAAAGCCTCGATCGGCTCTCCCTGATTTCCTGTCGTTAAAATAACCACTTGACTATCTTCGTACTTCTCCAAATCATTTACCGATATAATCAAGTCCTCTTCTACCTGTATGTAGCCGAGTTGTAACGCTATATCATACACACGTTTCAGGCTTTTCCCTGCCACTGCTACTTTGCGGCCATTTGCCGCAGCACTGTCAAATAGATGCTGAATTCTGTTTAGGTCAGAGGCAAAGCAGGCAGCTATTATTCTGCCCTGTGCATTATAAAACACATTAGAAAGCTCAGCAACCACGGTTGATTCAGATGGAGTATATCCTGGTCTTTCAGCCTCTGTACTATCAGAAAGCAGGCAAAGCACTCCTTTTTCACCAATCGCAGCCATCTTGCCTATTTCAGGCTTGTATAGTGGTGCAGCAGCCTGATCGAATTTAAAGTCCCCTGTATGTACGATTGCGCCTTCTGAGGTATTAATGCTGATGCCAACTGAATCAGGGATACTGTGATTGGTCTTGAAAAAGGAGACAGACACACTGTCGAAATTCAAAACTGTATCTGCATTTATTTCACGAAAGTTAACTGAACCAGAGAATTCCTGTTCTTTCATCTTTTCCTTCGCAAGGGCAATAGTAAGCTTTGTTCCATAAACCGGAACATTGATTTTTCGTAAAACATAAGTTAATGCTCCAATGTGGTCTTCATGTCCATGCGTCAGTAGAATTGCCTTAACTCTTTCACTATTAGAAGTTAAATAAGAAAAATCCGGAATAACAATATCGATTCCCAGCATTTCATCTTCAGGGAACATTAATCCCGCATCAACAACAAAAATATCACCGTCCACTTCGGTGACGTACATATTCTTACCGATTTCCCCTACCCCACCAAGTGCGATGATTTTTATATTTTCATTTTTCTTCGTATTCAAGTCTACGCTCCTCCTATGTTGTTATATCTCCGACCGTGACCAATTACTAACATTATACTTGATGACAGAAAATCTTGACTTCTAATTATATACTTAATTTTATTTGGTCTAATTATAAATACATAAGTATACCATGGCTTATACTTAATTTAGCACATCTAATTTGTGCTAAA
>NZ_JBIQOE010000297.1:0-4208 GCF_047739415.1 Mesobacillus sp.
ATTTCTTATTATCATCACTGCACTTTTCTACTTATCTTTATCTCACAAAACTTTTTTCTTCTATATAATGTGTATTTTCTTCTTTTTAAAATTTACTACTATTCAAACTTAAATCCAGTCGATTATAAGCAACAATTTAGCAAAGGACCATAACATAATAAGATCCGCGTTTATTACGGAATAAATGTCACAAAATAAAAAGTCATAAAAAATTCATAATTACGGTTGACAAAAGGGATGATCTTTTATATTATATACCCTGTAAGGTATTTAACAACGTAAACACGTTAGAAAAGATATAATATTTTTTTACATTTATAAATACCCGTTACCGTAAAAAAGAGGGGATGAGAGAGATAATGGGAGAACAGAAAAAAACGACAATTATTTTATTCAGTGGAGATTATGACAAAGTCATGGCTGCTTATATCATTGCTAATGGTGCTGCTGCTTATGATCATGAAGTGACAATTTTCCACACATTTTGGGGTTTGAACGCTCTAAGGAAAGATGAACCGATCCAGGCTGACAAAGGTTTCATTGAAAAGATGTTTGCCAAGATGATGCCAAGAGGCGCGAACAAATTAGGAATGTCAAAAATGAACTATGCAGGTTTTGGTCCTAAGATGATCAAAGATGTAATGAAGAAGCACAATGTTATGCCGCTTCCAGACTTGATTGACATGGCAAAAGAACAGGATGTTAAGCTTGTTGCATGCCAAATGACAGTAGACTTATTTGGTCTTACGCAAGAAGAAATCATGGAAGGCGTAGAGTTTGCTGGCGTAGCAGCTTACCTGGCTGATGCAGAAGACGGAAACGTCAACCTGTTTATCTAATAGATACTTTTAATTGGAGGTCTACAAATGGAATCTGTAAAAACAAATTTCACAGTCGACGCAAAAGGGCTTGCATGCCCAATGCCGATTGTTCGAACTAAAAAAGCAATCAACAATTTAAATCCAGGCGAGGTTTTAGAAGTACTCGCAACGGATAAAGGTTCAAGGGCGGATATCCAGGCTTGGTCTAAAAGCTCTGGCAACCAATATCTTGGAACAATTGAAGAAGGCGATGTCCTTAAGCACTATATCCGCAAAGGCGGTTCAGGTGAAGAACAGGAAGAAACAAAATATCCAAACATTGTTTCAAACGACGATGTTGTAAAAAAGCTTGAAGCAAATGAGGATGTTGTTGTCCTTGATGTAAGAGAGCCAGCTGAATATGCTTTCGGCCATATCCCAAATGCGATTTCAATTCCTTTCGGTGATCTGGAAAATCGCGTGGCGGAACTTGATAAGTCAAAAACAATCCTTGTTGTTTGCCGCACAGGCAACAGAAGTGACATGGCATCCCAGGCACTTACAAGCAAAGGCTTCGAGAAGGTCTGGAATGTAGTACCAGGCATGTCTGAATGGAATGGCCCAACTGAAAATAAAGTTCAGTAATTATTTTTTTGAAAAAATCATACCCGGGGAGGTAAAATAAATTATGAAAGCAATGACGTCTAAAGAAGTTACTAAAAAAGTATTCAACAAAGAACCATTTTTCATCCTTGATGTCCGTAACGAGAGCGACTTCAACGACTGGAAAATCGAAGGCGAAAACTTCGAATACCTTAACATTCCTTACTTCGATCTTCTTGACGGAGTAGAAGAAATCCTTGATAAGGTACCAACTGATAAAGAAGTTATTGTTGTATGTGCCAAAGAAGGTTCATCAGTAATGGTTGCTGAAATGCTTGAAGAAGCAGGTCGTGAAGTATCTTATCTTCAAGGCGGAATGAAAGCATGGAGCGAACACCTTGAGCCAGTCAAGGTTGGCGATCTTAAGGATGGCGGATCAATGTACCAGTTCGTCCGTATCGGAAAAGGCTGCCTATCTTACGCAGTTGTTTCAAACGGTGAGGCTGCTCTAATTGACGCAACTAGAATGACTGATGTATATCTTGATTTCGCTAAAGAACTTGGCGTTGAAATCAAGCATGTATTCGATACTCACCTGCACGCAGACCACATTTCCGGTGGCAGAAAAATTGCTGAAGCAACTGGTGCAACTTACTGGCTGCCTCCGAAAGACGCTGATGAAGTAACATTCAGCTACCAGTCTCTAGAAGATGGCAACAATGTAAAAATCGGTGAAACAAACATCGACATCAATGCCCTATATACTCCAGGTCACACAATCGGTTCTACTTCTTTTGTAGTAGATGAAAAATATCTTCTTTCTGGGGATATACTATTCATTGACTCAATTGGACGCCCTGACCTGGCTGGAAAAGCTGAAGACTGGGTAGCAGACCTAAGAAACTCTCTTTACACTCGTTACAAGCAGCTTTCTGATGAGCTTGTCGTTCTTCCTGCACACTTCATGATCATCGAAGAGTTGAATGAAGATGGCAGCGTATCTGAAAAATTAGGTACTCTATTCGCGAAGAACCATGGCTTGAATATCGAAGACGAAGCGGAATTCCGCAGACTTGTAACGGAGAACCTGCCGCCGCAGCCAAATGCATACCAGGAGATTCGTGAAACAAACATGGGGAAAATCAGCCCAGACGATGAAAAGCAAAGAGAAATGGAAATTGGACCAAACCGCTGTGCGGTAAGATAAATTAATCCAGGGGACTTAGCTCCCCGGATGGCAATCAAAAATACAATTTTTCATACAACCAAGGAGGATTTTAACATGAACGTAGCAAAAGTATTAGACGCAAAAGGACTAGCTTGTCCAATGCCAATCGTAAAAACAAAGAAGGCAATCACTGACCTTCAATCTGGAGAAGTACTAGAAATCCATACAACTGATAAAGGCGCTGTAAAAGATCTAGCAGCTTGGGCTCAATCCACTGGTAATGAACTTCTGAAGCATGAAGAAGAAAACGGTGTGTTCAAGTTCTGGATGAAGAAGGCGTAATTGAAAAAGGGGGAGCTTGTCTCCCTTTTCTTTTGCATTTTCATAGGATTTTTATGAATAGGGATGTTATAGAGAGCTAACCCAGCGAAGTTTTTTTAATAAGGAGGAAGCCTTATGGATTTGACTTATCTTATCGTCATATTTTTAATTGGTTTTATCGGGTCTTATATTTCCGGGATGGTTGGAATCGGCGGTTCCATCATTAAATACCCAATGCTATTATATATACCGCCATTGTTCGGCATCGCAGCATTCAGTGCCCATGAGGTTTCAGGAATCAGTGCAGTCCAGGTATTCTTCGCCACTATCGGCGGTGTCTGGGCATACCGCAAAGGTGGATACTTAAATAAGACATTGATTATCTATATGGGTTCCAGCATCCTGGTGGGTTCCCTGATCGGAAGCTATGGTTCAAGAATCATGACTGAAGGCGGAATCAACCTAGTTTACGGTATCCTTGCATTAATTGCAGCGGTAATGATGTTTGTGCCGAAGAAGAACGTTGATGACATTCCGCTCGACCAGGTTACTTTCAATAAGTGGCTTGCAGCATTCTTTGCGTTTATCGTTGGTGTTGGCGCAGGTATCGTAGGAGCTGCCGGAGCATTCTTGTTAGTTCCAATCATGCTGGTCGTGTTGAAGATTCCTACTCGAATGACAATTGCAACATCACTTGCCATCACATTCATTTCTTCAATTGGATCGACAGTAGGTAAGCTAGCGACTGGCCAGGTAGCGTTTTGGCCGGCACTAATCATGGTCATAGCGAGTCTAATCGCATCACCACTGGGTGCAAACGCAGGTAAAAAAGTAAACACGAAGATCCTTCAGTACATCCTGGCAGTTTTGATTTTAGGAACGGCAATCAAGATTTGGATGGATATCCTGTAAGGATTTATTTAAACAAGACTCCGCTTATGAGGAGTCTTGTTTTTTTTGATTCGAGAAGCGAGGTTATTATTCCAGGTTTCAAGCGCAGAGCCCTAAAGCTGTCAAGAAAGCGAGTTTATAATGACAGGTTTTAAGTGCAGAGCCGCAAAGCTGTCAAAGAAAGCGAGTTTATTATGACAGGTTGGAAGTGCAGAGCCCTAAAGATGTCAAGAAAGCAAAGGTATTATGACAGGTTTTAAGGATAAGAGTGAAAAGTTGTCAGAAGATGATCCAGCTTCAGACAGGTTTGGAGGAAAAGGATGAAAAGTTGTCAGTACATGAACCAACTTCAGACAGGTTTGATGGAAAAACATAAAAAGTTGTCCGAACTTCCTAACATGTTAATTATTATTAAAATATTATAT